>NZ_JBVJND010000010.1:0-302723 GCF_055583825.1 Streptomyces sp. NPDC104367
CCGACGGACATCGAGCTCGCCGCATAACCCCAGCAACACCGAACCACACCAAACCCGACAGGGGTGCCTTGACGGAAGACATAGAGGCACCCCCCCCGCTCCTCCCGCTCCTCCCGCGCGGCCCACTGACCGGCCCCCGGCCGGTCACCGCCCACCTGTCGAACGGGCCCTGCGCGCCGACCCGCGCACCTGGTTGAATCCTGTGAGCCAGCCATGCCCGCGGTATGCCCCCGGGCACGGATTCGACCGCGGCCCGTGGGGAGCACATGGACGAGGGGATACCGACGTCACCGGACCTGTCCGGAGACGCGGTGCCCGCGGCGGGGGAGCGGGCCCGGGAGGTGACACCGGCGGTGCCGCACGGCCGGGCCGGACACACCGACGACGGCTTCGAACCCGCGCGGCCGACCCCGGTCCCGGCCGAAGCCGCCCACAGCACACCCGGAACCGGAACCGGAACCGAGCGGCCCCGCGCGGCGGCCGGGCCGCGGCGGGCGCGGAGTGTGCGGTCGTTCCTCGGGGGTGCGCTGGCGCTCGCGCTGGTCTGCGGGGCGGCCGGCGGCCTCGTCGCCGCCTACCTCCAGCGCACCACGGGCGTGCAGGAGGTACGCCTGCCGCCGCCCGGCCCCCCGCCGCCGGACCGGCAGCCGGGCAGCGTCGCCCGGATCGCCGCGCGGGCCCTCCCCAGCGTCGTCACCCTCCACGTCACCGGCGGCGTGACCGGCAAGGGCACCGGCACCGGCACCGGTGTCGGCGAACAGGCCACCGGCACCGGCTTCGTGCTCGACACCAGCGGGCACATCCTCACCGGCGGCCACCTCGTCGCGCCCGCGGCGGACGGCGGCCGGATATCCGTGACCTTCAGCGGCGGGACCGACGCCAGGGCGACCGTCGTCGGCCGGGACAGCCGCTACGACCTCGCCGTCGTCCAGGTGCACGGCGTGCACGGCCTCACCCCCCTGCCGCTCGGCGACTCCGACGGGGTCCGCGTCGGCGACCCGGTCGTCGCCGTCGGCGCCCCCCTCGGCCTCCCCGGCACCGTCACCTCCGGGATCATCAGCGCCAGGGAACGGCCCGTCGTCTCCGGCGACGGGAGCGGGGACGGCAGCGACGCGTCGTACGTCGACGCGCTGCAGACGGACGCCCCGATCAACCCGGGCAACTCCGGCGGCCCCCTGCTCGACGCCCACGCCCGGGCCGTCGGGGTCAACTCCGCGATCCGGCCGGCCGGCGGCGGCACCGGGCCGGGCGACGGGCGGGAGGGGGCGGCCGGGCTCGGGTTCGCCGTCCCGATCAACCAGGCCAGGCGGGTCGCCGGGGAACTGATCAGGACCGGCAGGGCGACACACCCGGTGATCGGGATCACCCTCGACATGGACTACACCGGCGACGGCGCCCGGATCGACGCCCGGGCCGCCGACGGCGGCCCCGCGGTCACCGCGGGCGGCCCCGGCGCGCGGGCCGGCCTGCGCGCCGGGGACGTCGTCACCGCGCTCGGCGGACAGCCCGTGCACTCCGCCGAGGAGCTGATCGTCCGCACCCGCGCGCACCGCCCCGGCGACCGGCTGGGCCTCACCGTCGAGCGCGCCGGTACCCGCGAGCGGCTCACGCTGGTCCTGGGGTCCGCCGACAGGAACTGACAGAAACCTCACAGGTGGGGCCGCGTCCGTGCCTCGACTAGGCAAACAACCCGGAAAACCGGTCGTACACGCGCGGTCGGACGCCACGGGACGGTACCGGTCGGACAGGTGGGCCGGGTACCGTGGACCCGGCCCGGACCACGGAACACCCGCAACAGCGACCGGAGGGCCGAGGACCGAGGACATCGCAAGGAGCTTCAGGTGTTCAATGACATAGGACCACTCGAGCTGGTGACGATCATCGTGCTCGCCGTGCTCGTCTTCGGTCCGGACAAGCTCCCGAAGGTCATCCAGGACGTCATGCGGACCATCCGCAAGATCCGGGAGTTCTCCGAGAGCGCCAAGGCGGACATCCGCGAGGAGCTCGGCCCGGAGTTCAAGGACTTCGAGTTCGAGGACCTCAATCCCAAGACGTTCATCCGCAAGCACCTGGACGGCGACGAGCTGGGGCTGAAGGAGATCCGCAACGGCTTCGACCTGAAGAAGGAGATGGCCGAGGTCACCGACGCGGTGAACAGCCGCGAGGCCGACTCGTCCGCCTCTTCCGCGGGCGGTTCCCCGGGCGGTTCCTCCGGCGGCCGGATCGACATGACCAAGAAGCCCGAGGACCCGGGCAAGGACGACCGTCCGCCGTTCGACGCGGACGCCACCTGAGTCCCACCGCACACCGCGCACCCCGGTACACACCGGGCACAGGCCCGGCCCGAGCGGCGTACGTGACGCGTTTCATAGCGTCGGGTACGCCGCTCACGGCGTGAACCGGCCGTCCGCACGTGCCGCGCGCCGGGTGGTTTCGCTGCTGGTCCCAGCGGTGTCGATATGCTGCCGAGTTGTTGTGCGGACCGGACGAGTGCGCCCGAAGGGGGGCGGGCCGCCCCGGACCGACGAGAGCGAGGAGGCGCCGGCAGATGGAGACGACAAGTCAGGTGGGTGGACAGGTGTCGGTCGCGGAGGGCGGACAGCCGGTCCTCTCCGCCCGCCGCACGGCCGACGGCTACCTGCTGGCGCCCTTTCCCTGGTACGGCCTCGACGAGGCGTTCACGGGGCCGCGCTGGCTGATGCAGGTGGGTACGGCGGCCGACGGGGCCGTCGAGCACGGGTCGATCGGGCACGGGGACGAGCCGTCGGTGCGCAACGAGCACCTGGCCGCCGCCGCGGCCGAGTCCCGGGAGAAGTTCGCGGTGGTCGTGACCGTGGCGGCGAATCCGTCCCGGCGCAGCGCGGACGGGACGGGGCTGCTGGAGGCCACCTCGGTGTCCTCGGCGGCGTGGCTGGCCGGTGTCGGGCTGCTGTCCTTCACCTGGCCGGGCCAGATGGACCACAGCCTGCGCGACGACTGGCTGGAGCAGCAGACCGAGACGGCCTGGGCGCTGGCCGACGACCTCGACGGGTCCGAGTGGTCCACGCTCTCCCTGCCGGTGGACGGGGTGGCCACGCCGTTCCACTACCGGGAGTCGGAGTTCGGGTGGGTGCTCGCCGGGTCGACGCAGGCGGGCGTGCACCTGGGGGCGTACGGCCGGGGGATGTCGGCGTACGGGCTCGGGTTCGCGGTGATCAAGGACATCGCCGAGTACGCGTGACGCGGCGGCACAGGGGCGCCGGTGGCGCCCCTGTGCCGCAGGGCTGGCGGCCGTCCGTGGTCGCCAGCGCGCCGTGGCTTGTCGCGCCGTCCCCGCGCCCCTGGCGGGGCGCGGAAACAGCCGTCAGAACTTGTTCCGCGGGGTGATGCCCAGGGACAGGCCGGAGAGGCCGCGCTGGCGGCCGCCCAGCTTGCCGGCGATGCCCCGCAGGGCCGCGCCCGCCGGGCTGTCGGGGTCGGACAGGACGACCGGCCTGCCCTCGTCGCCGCCCTCGCGGAGGCGGACGTCGATCGGGATGTTGCCGAGGACGGGGACGGTCGCGCCGGTCGTGCGGGTGAGGCCGTCGGCGACCAGCTGGCCGCCGCCCGTGCCGAACACGTCGACCATCTCGCCGCAGTGCGGGCAGGGCAGGCCGGACATGTTCTCGACCACGCCGACGATCTTCTGGTGGGTCTGCACGGCGATGGAGCCGGCCCGCTCGGCGACCTCGGCCGCCGCCTGCTGCGGGGTCGTGACGACCAGGATCTCCGCGTTGGGGACCAGCTGGGCGACCGAGATGGCGATGTCACCGGTGCCGGGCGGGAGGTCCAGGAGCAGGACGTCCAGGTCGCCCCAGTACACGTCCGCGAGGAACTGCTGGAGGGCGCGGTGCAGCATCGGGCCGCGCCAGACGACCGGGGCGTTGCCCGGGGTGAACATGCCGATGGAGATGACCTTCACGCCGTTCGCCGACGGCGGCATGATCATGTTCTCGACCTGGGTGGGACGGCCGTCCGCACCCAGCATGCGCGGCACGGAGTGGCCGTAGATGTCGGCGTCGACGACGCCCACCTTCAGGCCGTCGGCGGCCATCGCGGCGGCGAGGTTCACCGTCACGGACGACTTGCCGACACCGCCCTTGCCGGAGGCGACCGCGTAGACCCGGGTGAGGTTGCCGGGCTTGGCGAAGGGCACCTCGCGCTCGGTCTGGCCGCCGCGCAGCGCGGTGGCCAGCTCCTTGCGCTGCTCGTCGCTCATCACGTCCAGCGTGACGGCGACACCGGTGACGCCCTCGACGCGGGAGACCGCCTCGGTGACCCGCTGGGTGATCGTCTCGCGCATCGGGCAGCCGGAGACCGTCAGGTACACGGTGACCGCGACCGCGCCGTCCTCCCCGACCGCCACCGATTTGACCATCCCCAGTTCGGTGATGGGCCGGTTGATCTCGGGGTCGTTCACCGTCGCCAGTGCCTCGCGCACCGCGTCTTCGCTAGCCATACAGACGATGGTACGGCGAGGCACGTGGCCCCTATAACGCCCCTCAACGGTCGTCTACGTCACGCCCCGCCGACCGTTCTGCCGGGAATACGACCTGTCCGTTCCGCTGCTCCTCCATCTCCTTCAGCAGGTCCTGCAGCTCGTTGCGGATCCAGTCCCGGGTCGCCACCTCGCCCAGGCCCATGCGCAGGGCGGCGATCTCCCGGGTGAGGTACTCGGTGTCCGCGATGGAGCGCTCGTTCTGCTTGCGGTCCTGTTCGAGGTTGACCCGGTCCCGGTCGTCCTGCCTGTTCTGCGCGAGCAGGATCAGCGGGGCCGCGTAGGAGGCCTGGAGGGACAGCGCCAGGGTCAGGAAGATGAACGGGTACTCGTCGAAGCGGAATCTGCCGGGCACCGCGATGTTCCACAGCACCCAGAGGATGATCACGAAGGTCATCCAGACGATGAACCGTCCGGTGCCCAGGAACCGCGCGATGCGCTCGGACAGCCGTCCGAAGGCCTCCGGGTCCCACTCGGGCACGATCCGGCGCCGCGGCGGGCGCGGCTGGTCCAGCCGGGTGCTCCGGGCGCGGGTGGCCGCGGTCGCGCCCGACGGCGTCCGCTCCCGGCCGCCCTCGCGTTCAGCCGCCATGGCTCCCCGCCTCCTTCTGCGCCGTGGGCTCCTCCTCGTCCAGGTGGAACTCGGTCTCCCGCCAGTCCTCCGGCAGCATGTGGTCCAGTACGTCGTCCACGGTCACCGCGCCGAGCAGCGACCCCGCCTCGTCCACCACGGGCGCCGCGACCATGTCGTACGTGGCGAAGAACCCGGCGATGACCGGGAGCGTGGCGTCCGGGGCGAGCGGTTGCAGGTCGTCGTCGACGAGCGAGCTCACCAGGGTGTACGGCGGGTCGCGCAGCAGCCGCTGGAAGTGGACGGTGCCCAGGTACTTGCCGGTGGGCGTCTCGTCGGGCGGACGGCAGACGTAGACCTGGGCGGCGAGGGCCGGGGACAGGTCGGGGTTGCGGACCCGGGCGAGGGCGTCGGCGACGGTGGCGTCGGGACGCAGCACGATCGGCTCGGTGGTCATCAGCCCGCCCGCCGTGTGCTCCTCGTACGACATCAGGCGCCGCATCTCCGCCGCGTCGGCCGGCTGCATCAGGCTCAGCAGCCGTTCCTTGTCCTCCTCGGGGAGCTCGCCCAGCAGGTCGGCCGCGTCGTCCGGGTCCATGGCCTCCAGGACGTCCGCCGCCCGCTCCTCCTTGAGCTTGCCGAGGATCTCGATCTGGTCGTCCTCGGGCAGCTCCTCCAGGACGTCGGCGAGGCGGTCGTCGTCCAGGGCCGCGGCCACCTCCGCGCGGCGCTTGGGGGAGAGGTGGTGCAGCACGTTGGCGAGGTCGGCGGGGCGCAGCTGCTCGAAGGTGGCGAGCAGGCTCTCGGCGCCCTGGCCGTGCTCCTCCAGCGAGAAGCCGGTGACCTGCGACCACTCCACGGTGAGCGTCTCGCCCCTGGCCCGCCGGAAGGTGCCGGTGCGGCCCTTGCGGACGAAGACCCGGTCGACCTCCCAGTCCCGGCGGGCCGGCAGCTGCTGTACGGCCAGGTCGAGGACGGTGACCTCCTCGCCGGACTCGACCAGCTTGACCCGGCGGTCCAGGAGTTCGCCGAAGACCAGGCGTTCGGTGGGGCGTTGCTCGAAGCGGCGGACGTTGAGCACGCCGGTGGTGATGACCTGGCCGGACTCGATGCTCGTCACCCGGGTCATGGGCAGGAAGATACGGCGCCGGGTGGACAGTTCGACGACCAGGCCGAGCAGCCGCGGGGGGCGGCGGCCGACGCGCAGCATGACGACGAGGTCCCTGACGCGGCCCACCTGGTCGCCGTTGGGATCGAAGACGGCGACACCGGCGAGGTGCGAGACGAAGATCCGGGGAGCGCCGCCTGCCATGGTTCCGCTTCCTTTGCCTGCGAACGTGCCACTTGATGGGTTTCCTGCCGCTTGTGCCCGCTCGGTGGGCTTCAGGCTAGCCCGTACCGATCGGATACGCCCTGGTGGGCGGTCCGGACGGACTGGCTCCGCCGGGCGGCCGGGGCACCGGTACGCTGCGGTCCGTCGTACCGGACCCGTCAGAAAGGTGGCCCTGTCTGTGACCGCGATCGCTCCGGGCCGTACTTCCCGCGCCGCGCTGGTGACCGCGATGTGCGCACTCGCCTTCCTCACGGCGTGCAGCGAGGATCCGGACGCGGGCACGAACGGGGTGGGCAAGCTGTCGGCCGACGTGATCCAGTCGAAGACACGGGCGGCGGCCTCGTCGGTGGCGGCGGTGCGGATGGAGGGGACGGTGGTCACCAGCGGGCGCACGTACGAGCTGGACATGCGCCTCAACGACGACGGCGGCACCGGGTCGGTCACGTCCAAGGGGTCGACCTTCCAGCTGCTGCGGGTCGGCGCCACGCTGTACCTCCAGGCCGACGCGGGCTTCTGGAACCACGCCGACGGCAGCGACACGACGGCCGCGACCACGCTCGACGGCAAGTACGTCAAGGTGCCCAGGACGGACCCCGCGTACAAGAAGTTCAGCGGCTTCACGGACAAGGACGTCCTCCTCTCGGGCCTGCTGACCCTGCACGGTTCCCTCTCGACGGACGGCCACCACGAGCAGTCGGGCACCCGCACGATCCGCATCACCGGCGACGACGGCAGCGGCGGCACGCTCGACGTCTCCCTCGAAGGCAAGCCGTACCCCCTCCGCCTCGAACGCGGCGGCGGCGCGGGCACCCTCACCTTCTCCGACTGGGGTAAGGACTTCAGCGTCGCCGAGCCGGAGAAGGGTGAGACGGTGGACTACGGCAAGCAGCTCCCCACGTCGTAGGCACGGCGGGAACGGGGCCCGGCGGCGTCCTCTCGGGCCCGGGCACCCGCGGGGCCGCAGCCCGGCGGCCCGGTCCCGGCGCGCAACACCCCCGGCCCCGCCGCGACGGCGCCCGGCCGCGAGGCTGCCGTCCGGCGGTGCCTCACCCGGTCGGTGCCGATGCTCCGGAGCCCGCCGCGGCGGTGGCCGACCCTCGTCGGGCCGTGGTCACTTGTTCTTTCTGCGCCTGGTGAGCAGGCGGGGCAGGGCGGCCGGGGCCGGGCGCCGGGTCGTCGCCGGGGAGGGGAGCGGGGCCGCCGCCAGGTTCTCCGCGGGCAGCGGCGAGGTCGCCCCCGTCGGTGTCAGGCGCAGCACCCTGCACTCGCGGGCCCAGCGGGCGGTCATCGACTCGCCGTCGGGGGCGTTGAGGCGTTTGCCCTTGAGCTCGGCCACCGCCGCGTCCCATTCCGGGGTGCCGGCGGCCAGCTCGGTGACCGTCGCCGCCCAGGTGACCAGCCGGCCGCCCTTGTCCTTGCTGCGGACGGTCACCTCCGCGGACCCCCCGTCGGCCAGCCCGCCCAACGGCTGCTCGGCCCCGTCGCCGACCAGGCACACGCCCCCGTCGGCCCACGCGTGCCACACCGCCCGCGCGGCCGGCGCCCCCGCGCCCCGGACCCAGATGAGACCGGACTTCTTCGTGGCCTCCTCGACGAGGGCCTGGCCGAGCAGCTCGCTTGTCATGGCGCCCACCCTAACCGCGCCGCTCACAGCCAGCCGTTGCGCTTCAGCGTCCGGTGGATCCCGAGGCAGATCACCATCGTGACGCCCATGATCACCGGGTAGCCGTACCGCCAGTGCGTCTCGGGCATGTACTTGAAGTTCATGCCGTACACACCGCACACCATCGTCGGCACGGCGATGATCGCGGCCCAGGACGTGATCTTCCGCATGTCCTCGTTCTGCGCCACGGACGCCTGCGCGAGGTTGGCCTGGAGGATGGAGTTGAGGAGCTCGTCGAAGCCGACGACCTGCTCCTGGACGCGGGCGAGGTGGTCGGCGACGTCCCGGAAGTACTTCTGGATGTCGGGGTCGACCAGCCGCATCGGCCGCTCGCTCAGCAGCTGCATCGGACGCAGCAGGGGCGAGACCGCGCGCTTGAACTCCAGCACCTCGCGCTTGAGCTGGTAGATGCGCGCGGAGTCGACACCACGGGACACCCCGCCCTTGCGTCCGGGCGAGAAGACCTCGGTCTCCACCTCGTCGATGTCGTCCTGCACCGCGTCGGCGACCGCGATGTAGCCGTCGACGACGTGGTCGGCGATGGCGTGCAGCACGGCCGAGGGGCCCTTGGCGAGCAGCTCGGGGTCGTCCTGGAGCCGGTGCCGCAGCGCCCGCAGCGAGCCCTGGCCGCCGTGCCGGACGGTGATGAAGAAGTCCCGGCCGGTGAAGCACATGACCTCGCCGGTCTCCACGACCTCGCTGTTGGCGGTGAGCCGGTCGTGCTCGACGTAGTGGATGGTCTTGAAGACGGTGAACAGCGAGTCGTCGTAGCGCTCCAGCTTCGGCCGCTGGTGGGCCTGGACCGCGTCCTCCACGGCCAGCGGGTGCAGCCCGAACTCGCTCGCGATACCGGCGAATTCGGCCTCGGTCGGCTCGTGCAGGCCGATCCAGACGAACCCGCCGTCACGGCGCACCAGCCGCATCGCCTCGTGCGGGGTCAGCGGCTTCGCCGTCTCCACGCGGGCGCCGTCGCGGTAGACCGCGCAGTCGACGACGGCCGAGGGCGTGCCGGGGTCGCGGGTGGTGTCGTACGCGCCGGTGTCCGGACGCAGGCTCTTGCGCAGGGACGGTCGGGTCGGGCGGACCACGGCACGGAGGTCGCGGATCATCGACATGGGCAGGCTCCTTCGCGACAGGCAACGAAAGATCGCCGGGAACGGGTGGAACTACCCGGAATGAGGACGTCCTGACTGCGGATGTTTGGCACGTCCACAAAGCGGGGAGCACCGCACCATTGCGGTGGCGTCTTCGCTGCTGATTCGGATCAGACGAACGGATCCAGGCCGATCGGAGGAGATCGGCCAGAGGGATCAGGCAAGCGGAAACGAAGTGCTCTTCCGAACGACAACGCGCACGAAAAGGCGGCAGCCAGCCAGAGAAGAAATCAGAGGCCGGAAGAGCGAGTGGTACTGCACGGGTGACTTCGATCCATGACAGCCCCACCTCCTCCAGCCGGTCCCTCGTAAGGGAGTGCCTACGGCGTCGGGGACTTCCGCGACGCACTGCGCGCTGCCCCGAACCGCCGCGGCCAGAGTAGCAGCAGCCCTTGGTGTCAAGGCGCCGCTTTGCCCTGTACTGACGAGTTCTATGCTCACGACATGGCTGATGTTCTTCCTCTGGTCGAGGCCCGGTTGACCACCGCGCTGGGCGAACCGGACGCGCGCGCGGCGGTCACCTTCCTCGGTACGGACCGCGTCGAGGTGCTCCGTTTCCAGGAGGACCTGCGGGGCGAGAAGGTCGCCCGCTACGCCACGCTCGGCATGTCCGCGCACCCCATGACCGACCCGACGGCGATGGTCGCGGACCCCGTCGCGGGTCCGCGCGCGGAGTTGGTGCTGTCGGTCCGGGCCGGTCTCGCCGAGACCGACAAGGTGCTCCGCGCGCTCGCCGTCCTCGCCGCGTCTCCGCAGGTCGAGGGGTTGGTCGTGGCGCCCGGCGCGTCCCTGGACACCGGTGAGCCGCTGTGGCCCGGCGCCCCCTTCACCTCGGTCCTGGTCGGCGAGCCCGGCGGTCTCGTGGAGGATCTGGAGCTGGACGCCCCGCTCGACCCCGTACGGTTCCTGCCGCTGCTGCCGATGACGCCGAACGAGGCCGCCTGGAAGCGTGTGCACGGCGCCCAGGCGCTCCAGGAGCGGTGGCTCGCGAACGGGACGGACCTCCGGGATCCGCTCCGGAGGTCCGTCCCGCTGGACTGACCCGTCCGCCGGCCACGAGGGTGAGCAAGCTCACCAAAGGCCGCTCGGGCGATGTCAGTTGGCGAAGACCGTGACGCCGTCCTCGGTGGCGTGCACCGGCTCCAGCTCCTCCGCGTCGTGGGTGAGGGCCTTGCGCCGGACGAGGACCACCGCCGCACCCAGCAGGGCGGTGACCGCCGCGACCGCGAACGGGACGTGGATGTCGGTCCACTCCTCGATCTTCGGCGCGAAGTAGGGGGCGGCCGCCGCGGCGAACCAGCGGACGAAGTTGTAGCCCGCGCTCGCCACCGGGCGCGGCGCGTCCGACACGCCGAGCGCCAGCTCGGTGTAGACGGTGTTGTTCACGCCGATGAACGCGCCGGACAGGATCGTGCAGACGACCGCGGCGGTGTGGCCGCCGTAGCCGAGGACGAGGACGTCGGCGGCGAGCAGCACGAGCGAGCCGCCGAGCACCTTCAGGGAGCCGAACCGCCGCTGCATGCGCGGGGCCACGAGCACCGAGAAGACCGCGAGCAGCACACCCCAGGCGAAGAAGACCGCGCCCGAGCGGTACGGGGTCATGTCCAGCACGAACGGGGTGAAGGCCAGCACGGTGAAGAACGTGTAGTTGTAGAAGAAGGCCGACGCGGCCACCGAGGCGAGGCCGCCGTGGCCCAGGGCCCTGAGCGGGTCGAGGACCGAGGTCCTGCGGGCGGGCTTCGGCTGTTCCTTCAGGAACGCGGTGATGCACAGGAAGCCGACCGCCATCAGGGTCGCGGTGCCGAAGAACGGGTAGCGCCAGCTCATGTTGCCGAGCACGGCGCCGAGCAGCGGGCCGCAGGCCATGCCGAGGCCGAGCGCGGACTCGTAGAGCAGGATCGCGGCGGCGCTGCCGCCGGCCGAGGCGCCGACGATGACCGCGAGGGCGGTCGAGACGAACAGCGCGTTGCCGAGGCCCCAGCCGGCCCGGAAGCCGACCAGCTGGCCGACGGTGCCGGAGGTGCCGGCGAGTCCCGCGAAGACCACCACGAAGGCGAGGCCCAGCAGCAGCGTCCTGCGGCCGCCGATCCGGCTGGAGACGAAGCCGGTGAGCAGCATCGCCACGGCGGTGATCAGGAAGTACGAGGTGAAGAGCAGGGAGACCTGGCCGGTGGTGGCGTCCAGGCCCTTGGCTATGGAGGGCAGGATCGGGTCGACGAGGCCGATGCCCATGAAGGCGACGACGGACGCGCCGGCCGTCGCCCACACTGCCTTCGGCTGTCGCAGGATGCCGCCCGCTCCGGCGTCGAATGGGTCGTCCATGCGCTTCCTCCTCGAACAGATTTAGTTGGCGTATACACATAGTAAGTTAGCTCAGCTAATTAATGCAAGCTACATCTAGTTCCTCCTGGTGAACGGGTCCCTCCGGACGGGTGATCGTCCTTGACGTGGGGGATCGCGGGTAGGACCGTGGGTCCCTATGAGGGGCGAACCCAGTTGCCCGAAGTGCGGTGGCCGGGTCAGGGCTCCCGGACTCTTCGCCGATACCTGGCAGTGCGATGTGCACGGGACCGTGCATCCGGTACAGCCCGTGATCCCGCCCAGCGTCGAGGCCCTCGGTGTCGTGGTGCACCGCACCCAGGTGCCGGTGTGGATGCCCTGGCCGCTGCCGGTGGGCTGGCTGTTCACGGGCGTGGCCGCGGCGGGCGACGACCGCAGCGGCGGCCGCGCGACCGCCGTCGCGTGCTCGGGGCCCGCGCCGCTCGGCGGCATAGGGGAGATGATCCTGGTCGCCGAGGAGCTGGGCGTCGGACTCGGCGCGCGGTACGCGGGCATCGACGGACCGGACCCGGGACCCGGGATGGACGTGGAGAAGCCGCCGCAGGCCAAGGTGCTGGCCGCCGGCCGGCCGACCCCGCTGTGGCATGTGTCCGGGGCGCCGGACGACCGGGCCGTCTTCGCGGGCGAGGCGCGCGGGCTGTGGCTGTGGGCGGTGGTGTGGCCCGAGCAGACCGGACTGCTGATGTACGACGAGCTGGTGCTGACGGACCTGCGGGACGCGGGGGCCGAGCTGGACCTGGTGCCCTGCGGGGCGCTGTCGCCGCGCCTGCTCGAACCCTAGGGCCGGGCGTCCGGCCGGGCGCGGGCGCTGCGCGTCGGCCGGCGGGTGCTGTGCGTCGGCCGGCGGGTGCTGTGCGTCGGCCGGCGGGTGCTGTGCGTCGGCTGTACGGGGCGCACCCCGCTCCCGGGTGTGACAGGGCATCCTGCGGCGGCCGTTATCCTTGACGCGTCCCCTTCCGTCCCGTCCCGCCTGGAGCCCGCACCGTGCGCATCGACCTGCACTGCCACTCCACGGCCTCCGACGGTACGGACACGCCGGCCGAGCTGGTGCGCAACGCCGCCGCGGCCGGGCTGGACGTGGTCGCGCTGACCGACCACGACACCACCCGCGGGTACGCCGAGGCCGTCGCCGCGCTCCCCGAGGGGCTCACCCTGGTCACCGGGGCCGAGCTGTCCTGCCGGATCGACGGCGTCTCCATGCACATGCTGGCCTACCTCTTCGACCCCGAGGAGCCCGATCTGCTCGCCGAGCGCGAGCTGGTCCGGGACGACCGGGTGCCGCGCGCCCGCGGCATGGTCGCCAAGCTGAACGGGCTGGGCGTGCCGGTCACCTGGGAGCAGGTCGCGCGGATCGCCGGCGACGGTTCCGTGGGGCGGCCGCACGTCGCCTCCGCGCTCGTCGAGCTCGGTGTCGTGCCGACCGTGAGCGACGCCTTCACCGAGGAGTGGCTGGCCGACGGCGGCCGGGCCTTCGTGGAGAAGCACGAGACCGACCCCTTCGAGGCGATCCGGCTGGTCAAGGGCGCCGGCGGGGTGTGCGTGTTCGCGCACCCGGGAGCCGCCAAGCGCGGACGTACGGTGCCCGAGCCGGCGATCGCGAAGATGGCCGCGGCCGGTCTCGACGGCATCGAGGTCGACCACATGGACCACGACGAGGACACCCGGGTACGCCTGCGCGGGCTCGCCGCGGACCTGGGGCTGCTGGTCACCGGCTCCTCGGACTACCACGGCAGCCGCAAGACGGTGACGCTCGGCGAGTACACGACCGACCCCGAGGTGTACGGCGAGATCACGCGCCGCGCGACGGGCGCCTTCCCCGTCCCGGGGACCGGCGGGGCCTGAGGTCCGCCCTCGCCCTTCCCGTCCGTCCTTCCTCCCGCAAGGCCCGTAGTCCCGTCATGTTCGACCTCGCCGTGTTCGGCTCCCTCTTCCTGACCCTCTTCGTCATCATGGATCCCCCCGGGATCACCCCGATCTTCCTCGCCCTCACCGCCGGACGCCCCGGCAAGGTGCAGAAGCGGATGGCCTTCCAGGCCGTGTGCGTGGCGGGCGGTGTCATCACCGTCTTCGGACTGCTCGGCCACCAGATCCTCGACTACCTGCACGTCTCCGTGCCCGCGCTGATGATCGCGGGCGGGCTGCTGCTCCTGCTGATCGCCCTCGACCTGCTCACCGGCAAGACCGACGAGCCGAAGCAGACCAAGGACGTCAACGTGGCGCTGGTGCCGCTGGGCATGCCGCTGCTGGCCGGGCCCGGTGCGATCGTCTCGGTCATCCTCGCCGTGCAGAAGGCGGGCGGTGTCGCCTCGCAGGTGTCCGTGTGGGCCGCGATCCTCGCCATCCACGTCGTGCTGTGGCTGGTGATGCGGTACTCGCTGCTGATCATCCGGGTCATCAAGGACGGCGGCGTGGTCCTGGTGACCCGGCTCGCCGGCATGATGCTCTCCGCGATCGCGGTGCAGCAGATCATCAACGGCGTCACCCAGGTGGTCAGGGGCGCGTAGCCGCGCCGGGCAAACGCGGAGCCCCCGTACGGCATCGATGCCGTACGGGGGCTCCGAAGACTCAGCGGTGTTCCGCGTCGGTCAGGCTCGTCTCGTTACGAGGCCTGGGTCTCGGCCGGTCGGATCCACAGGCGCTGCCCCACGGCGGCGGCCTGCTGCACGATCCTGTTGACGGAGGCGGCGTCCACGACGGTGCTGTCCACGGTCGTGCCGTCGACCTCGTCGAGTCGCATGATTTCGAAGCGCATGGCCTCTCCCTTCGTCTCGTGTTCCGTTCTAGTCAACGACTTGCGTGTTACAAACATTCCCTACGCTAAAGAAATTTTTCGAACGTCTAATTACCGACCGGTACAGTACGTCAGGGAGACTGACCGGGACCGGTTGTGTTCGCAGCGTGACCGCCGGGACAATGGAGGCGATGAACGACGACCACGCCGGCCTCCAGGCCCGAATCGACCGCACGAACGAGCTGCTCACCCGCATGCTCGCCGAAGTGGCCAAGACACCCTCGACACATGCGATCTTCGTCGACGCGGGCTACCTCTACGCGGCCACGGGCCGGCTCGCCGCCGGGACGGAGGACCGCCGCGCCTTCGACCTCGACGCCGAGGGGCTGATCGAGGCGCTCATCGACAAGGCCCGCCAGATCTTCGCGGACAGCAGGCTGCTGCGCGTCTACTGGTACGACGGCGCCCGCCGCCGCATCCACACCGCCGAGCAGCAGGCCATCGCCGAACTGCCCGACGTCAAGGTCCGCCTCGGCAACCTCAACGCCAACAACCAGCAGAAGGGCGTCGACTCCCTGATCCGCACCGACCTGGAGTCACTCGCCCGGCACCGCGCCATCAGCGACGCGGCCCTGCTCGGCGGCGACGAGGACCTGGTCTCCGCGGTCGAGGCCGCCCAGGGCTACGGCGCCCGAGTCCACCTCTGGGGCATCGAGGCCCCCGAGGGCCGCAACCAGGCCGAGCCGCTGCTCTGGGAGGTCGACAGCCAGCGCACCCTCGACCTCGACTTCTTCAAGCCGTACGTCTCCCGGCGCGCCGCCCCCGGCTACGACGCCGGCACCACCCGTCCGACCCGCGAGGACGTCCGCTTCGTGGGTGCGCAGATCGCCGCGAAATGGCTGTCCGCGCGGGGCCGCGAGGCGCTCGTCGAGCTGCTGCCCGGCCATCCCTACCTGCCCGGCCCGGTCGACCAGGACCTCCTCGTCGAGGCCGAGGGCATGCTCCAGTACTCCCTGCGCGGCCAGGCCGACCTGCGCCGTGCCCTGCGCGACGGCTTCTGGGAGCACCTCCAGACGCAGTACTAGCCGGCGCCGTACGGCTCGCGTCGTGCCGGTCCGTGTCGTACTAGCTCGCGTCGTGCCGGTCCGCGTCCGTGGTGCCGTCCCAGAAGTCCGCGATCGCCGCGGCGGTCGGGGCCGGGCGGTCCGTGTTGGGCGAGTGGTCCGCCCCCTCGACGACGGTCCGGCGCGCCCCGAGCCGCAGCGCCATGTCGTCCAGCAGCGGCACCGGCCAGGTGTCGTCCCGCGCGCCCGACAGCACATGGAACGGCAGCGCCACGGCGGACAGTTCGGCGACGCGGTCCGGCTCGACGCACAACTGGCGCCCGGTCGCTATGAGTTGGGCGGGCTTGTTGCCCAGCCAGCGGCGCCGCAGATCCTCGCCGTCCTCCGGCTCCCCGGCCGCGAGCCCCGGCTCCACCAGTTCATCGAGCGCCTCCATGGCCTGCATGGCGTCCCAGACCTCCGCCATCGACATCACGGCGAGCGCGTCCCGCAGCAGCTTCACGCGCTGCTGCTGGGAGGACGAGATCTGCGCCGGACCCGAGGACATCAGGGTCAACGAGCGGAACGGCGCCGGGTCGAGGAGCACGGCCGCGCGCGAGATCTGACCGCCCAGGGAGTGCCCCAGCAGGTGCACGGGCCCGCCGTCACCGACCGCCGCCGCCTGCGCGAGCACATCCCGCGCCAACTCCTCCTGCGCATAAGCCGATTCGTCGTGCACCGGCCCGTCCGACTCGAACTGGCCGCGCCCGTCCACCGCGACCGTCCGGTATCCGCGCGCGCCCAGCGCCGCCTGCAGCGGGTTGAAGTCCTCCTTGCTGCCGGTGAACCCGGGCAGCAGCAGCGCGACCCCCCTGGACGCCGCCCCGGCGGCCACGGGCACGTCGACGACGGCGAACTCACCGCGCGCGGTCGCGAGCGCGTACGCGCGGGCACCGACGGGCGGAACGAAGGTACGAGGCCTGCTCATGGGGAGAGGTTATCCGGCGGGCCCGCACCGAAGGCCGGGGCGGGGTGGGGGAGGGTGCCGCGGCACGAACGCCGACGGCCCGGCCCACACGAGGTGGGCCGGGCCGTCGGGACGTGCTCAGGACTCGGGGGTGGCGGCTGCCGTCTTCCGGGTCCGGCGGGCCTTGGGCTTCGCCTCCGCGTCCGCCGCCGTCTCGACGGACTCGGCCGTCTTGCGGGTGGCACGACGCCTCGGCTTGACCTCGGGCTCCTCGGTGGCCTGTGCCGGGATCTCCGCGGTGGCGGCGGCTGCCGTCTTCCGGGTCCGGCGCGGCTTGGCCTCGGTGCCTTCCACCGCGTCCACGGCGGCCTCGGCGGCGACCGCGGTCTTGCGGGTGCGGCGCGGCTTGGGCGTGGCTTCGGCCTCGACGCTCTCGGCGGTCTCCGGGGCGGCAGCCGCGGTCTTCCGGGTGCGGCGCGGCTTGGCTTCGACGGCTTCGGCGGTGTCCACGGCTGCCTCGGCGGCAGCCGCGGTCTTGCGGGTCCGGCGCGGCTTCGCCTCCGGGGCCTCGGCCACGGCCTCGGCGGTCTCCGGGGCGGCAGCCGCGGTCTTCCGGGTGCGGCGCGGCTTGGCCTCGACGGCTTCGGCGGTGTCGGCCGCGGCCTCGGCGGCGGCTGCCGTCTTGCGGGTCCGGCGCGGCTTCGCCTCCGGGGCCTCGGCCACGGCCTCGGCGGTCTCCGGGGCGGCAGCCGCGGTCTTCCGGGTGCGGCGCGGCTTGGCCTCGACGGCTTCGGCGGTGTCGACCGCCGCCTCGGCGGCGGCTGCCGTCTTGCGGGTCCGGCGAGGCTTGGCCTCCGGGGCCTCGGCCGTCGCCGGCTCCGGCGTGGCCGCCACCGGCTCGGCAGCTTCCACGGCCTTGCGGGTGCGACGGCGGGTCGGCGTCACCGGGGCCTCGACGGCCTCCGCGGGCGCCTCGACGACCTCGGCCACAGGCTCGGCGGCCTTGCGGGTCCGGCGACGCGGCGTCGCCTCGACCGCCTCGGCGGTGTCGGCCGCGGTCTTGCGGGTCCGGCGCGGCTTCGGCTCGGCGACGACGGCCTCGACCGCCTCCACCACGGCCTCGACCGTCTCGACGACGGCCTCGGCGGCCTTGCGGGTGCGGCGGCGGGCGGGGGCCGGGGTCTCCTGGACCTCGGGCGCCTCGGTCACCGGCGCGGCCTCCGCCACCGGCGTGGTCTCCGCGGACCTGCGGGTGCGGCGGCGACGGGGCCTCTCCGTCTCGACCGGCTCCACCACGGCCTCGACCGTCTCGACGACGGCCTCCGGCGTCACGGTCACCGGGGCGGCCGCCGCCACCTGCTCCTGCGCCCCACCGGCGCGGGTACGGCGACGGCGGCGCGGGGTCCGGGTGCCCGCGGGCTCCGAAGCCGAGACGGCCTCGGCAGCCTCGGCGGCCGGCGCCGGGGACGCCGTACCGGACGTCTGCTCCAGGGCCGAACCGCCGCGCGTGCGACGGCGGCGGCGCGGGGTGCGGGCCGGACGCTCGCGCTCCTGGGAACGGGACTCGTCACGGCCGCCCCGGCCGCCACGGCCACGGGCACCGCGGCCACCGGTCTCGCCCAGGTCCTCCAGCTCCTCCGCTTCGAGCCCGGCGCGGGTGCGCTCCGAGCGCGGCAGGACACCCTTGGTGCCCGCGGGGATCTTGAGGTCCTCGAAGAAGTGCGGGGAGGTCGAGTACGTCTCCACCGGGTCCGGGAACTTCAGGTCCAGCGCCTTGTTGATCAGCTGCCAGCGCGGGATGTCGTCCCAGTCGACGAACGTGATCGCCGTACCCGAGGCGCCCGCGCGGCCGGTGCGGCCGACCCGGTGCAGGTACGTCTTCTCGTCCTCGGGGGACTGGTAGTTGATGACGTGGGTGACGCCCTCGACGTCGATGCCGCGCGCGGCGACGTCGGTGCAGACGAGGACGTCCACCTTGCCGTTGCGGAACGCGCGCAGCGCCTGCTCGCGGGCGCCCTGGCCCAGGTCGCCGTGGACGGCGCCGGAGGCGAAGCCGCGGCGTTCGAGCTGCTCGGCGATGTCGGCGGCGGTGCGCTTGGTGCGGCAGAAGATCATCGCGAGCCCGCGGCCCTCGGCCTGCAGTATGCGCGCGATCATCTCCGGCTTGTCCATGGAGTGCGCGCGGTAGACGAACTGCGCGATGTTCGCGACGGTCGCGCCCTCGTCGTCCGGCGCGGTGGCGCGGATGTGGGTGGGCTGGCTCATGTACCGGCGCGCGAGGCCGATGACCGCGCCCGGCATGGTCGCCGAGAACAGCATGGTCTGGCGCTTGGCCGGAAGCATGCCGATGATCTTCTCGACGTCGGGCAGGAAGCCCAGGTCGAGCATCTCGTCGGCCTCGTCCAGGACGAGCGACTTGATGTGCTTGAGGTTGAGCTTCTTCTGGCCCGCGAGGTCGAGCAGGCGGCCCGGGGTGCCGACGACCACGTCGACGCCCCTCTTCAGGGCCTCGACCTGCGGCTCGTAGGCGCGGCCGCCGTAGATGGCGAGAACGCGTACGTTACGGACCTTGCCGGCCGTCAGCAGGTCGTTGGTGACCTGGGTGCAGAGCTCGCGCGTGGGGACGACGACGAGCGCCTGCGGTGCTTCGGTGAGGGCCTCGGGGGCGGCGCGGCCGGCCTCCACGTCGGCGGGGACGGTCACGCGCTCCAGGAGGGGCAGACCGAAGCCGAGGGTCTTGCCGGTGCCGGTCTTGGCCTGGCCGATGACGTCGGTGCCGGACAGGGCGACCGGGAGCGTCATCTCCTGGATGGGGAAGGGGTTGATGATGCCGACGGCCTCCAGGGCCTCGGCGGTCTCGGGGAGGATTCCGAGTTCACGAAACGTCGTAGTCAGGGTGCTGCCTCTTCTGTGTGGCGCGGCACGAGGCGAGCGCGGGGGTCTTGGACAGACCGTGCCGGGGACGTCGGCTGCCTTACGGGCGGGCCGTGGGGGGCACGCCGTAGTGCACGGGACCTCTGCCGACGCTCTAGCGCTCATACCGCTGAGGGTGTGTCCCTCCGGTCGTCGTACGCACAGTGCCGTACGGACCGGGAGGGCTGTCGGGTCGGAGCCGATCGGGCCACCGACCGGGCATCCTCATACGTGCGGCCTGTCGAGGCACGACGAAATACGTCGGCGTACCAGCAGGCGCATTACCACCATACCCCGGAATCGTGCACATGTGATGGCCGATTTGGCCACGTCGTGGTAATCACAGTGGATGACCTGGGGCTTCCCCGGGACTTCCCACCGGCGACGAGCGGGCTATTGTGCGCTTCATGACGAGCTCTGACAAGCCTGAGACCGCCTCCGCCGAACCGACTGGTGTCGCCGCCCAGGACTGGGCGCAGGCGTCCGTCGACCCGCAGTACCGTGCCGCGGTCGTGGACCTGCTCGGCGCGCTCGCGTACGGCGAGCTCGCGGCCTTCGAGCGCCTCGCGGAGGACGCCAAGCTGGCGCCGTCGCTGGCGGACAAGGCCGAGCTGGCGAAGATGGCGTCGGCCGAGTTCCACCACTTCGAGCGGCTGCGGGACCGGCTGGCGGGGATCGCCGAGGACGCGACGCAGGCGATGGAGCCGTTCGTCGCGGCCCTCGACGGCTTCCACCGGCAGACGGCGCCGTCGGACTGGCTGGAGGGCCTGGTCAAGGCGTACGTCGGCGACTCGATCGCCAGTGACTTCTACCGGGAGGTCGCGGCGCGGCTCGACTCCGACACGCGCGAGCTGGTGCTGGCGGTGCTCGACGACACGGGGCACGCCGAGTTCGCGGTGGAGAAGGTGCGCGCGGCCATCGACGCGGACCCGCGGGTGGGCGGCCGACTGGCCCTGTGGGCACGGCGGTTGATGGGGGAGGCGCTGTCGCAGTCGCAGCGGGTGGTCGCCGACCGGGACGCGCTGTCGACGATGCTGGTGGGCGGTGTGGCCGACGGGTTCGACCTCGCCGAGGTGGGGCGGATGTTCTCGCGGATCACCGAGGCCCACACCAAGCGGATGGCCGCGCTCGGGCTCGCGGCGTAGCGCTCCACGGGGCGCGGCTCCCCGCGCCCCCTTCCGGGGCGCTCGGGTTCGGCCCGCCCGGATTCCGGGGCGCCAGGGTTCGGCCCGCCCGGATTTCCAGGACGCCCGGCTTCGAGGCGCCGTGAGAGCTACGCCGGGATCGATCGTCGGCGCAGGCGGCGGCCGGTCGGGCGGAGGAGCAGGGACAGGGACGCCACCGAGACGACCGCCGCGCCCACGAGGCTCACGAAGGCCGGGCCGGGGCCCAGCGCGCTGTGGGTGACGAAGTCGCCGAAGAGGGCTCCCGCGATCCCCGTGCAGAACACCAGGGTGCGGGCCGGCAGACGGTGGGACAGACGGCTGGCCGCGGCCCACGACAGGGCCAGGCCGAGCAGGGCGGATCCAAGGACTTCCAGGAGCATCACGAGGTGGTCCCTCCCACGGCCGGCCGGTGCTTTCACCGTCGTAGCGCGTCATACCCGTGACCTGCGGAACACAATCCTCCCCTGTGGGCGACTTGTGCGCCCGATGTGGAGGACGGACACGCGAGGGGGCCCGGCGGACGTCCGTCCGCCGGGCCCCCTCGCTCAGCTGTGGTCAGACCGCGCTGAAGCCGACCTTGCGCACCGTCGGCTCACCGAGCTCGATGTACGCCAGGCGGTCCGTCGGGACGAGGACCTTGCGCCCGCGCTCGTCCTCCAGGGACAGCACCTGCGACTTGCCCGACAGCGCGTCGGCGACGAGGCGCTCGACCTCCTCGGCGTTCAGACCGCTCTCCAGAACGATCTCGCGGGGCGCGTGCTGCACGCCGATCTTGACCTCCACGGCTATGTCCCTCCGACGGTCAGTGAAGTGCGCGACCTTCCGCGCCGTACGCTGCACACATTAGCCCGGTGAGGGGACGTACACGCTGCGGGCGTGCACGCCAGGAGCGAACACCGGACGGGAATGCGACGGGAACGCGCACGGCGGCGCCGTGCGCGGACGTCAGTGGTGACCGTCGATCCCGTGCAGCGGGAAGCCCGCGATGCCCCGCCAGGCCAGCGAGGCCAGCAGCTGTACCGCCTGGTCGCGCGGGACGCTGCGGTCGCTGTGCAGCCAGGAGCGCGCCACGACCTGGGCGAGGCCGCCGAGGCCGGAGGCCAGCAGCATCGACTCGGCACGCGACAGGCCCGTGTCCTCGGCGATGACCTCGCAGATCGCCTCGGCGCACTCGGTGGTGACCTTGTCTACGCGCTCGCGGACCGCGGGCTCGTTGGTCAGGTCGGACTCGAAGACCAGGCGGAACGCGCCACCGTCGTCCTCCACGTACGCGAAGTAGGCGTCCATGGTCGCCCGGACGCGCTGCTTGTTGTCGGTCGTCGAGGCGAGCGCGCCGCGCACGGCCTGGATCAGGGCGTCGCAGTGCTGGTCCAGCAGGGCCAGGTAGAGGTCGAGCTTGCCGGGGAAGTGCTGGTAGAGCACCGGCTTGCTGACCCCGGCCCGTTCCGCGATGTCGTCCATCGCGGCCGCGTGGTACCCCTGTGCGACGAAAACCTCCTGGGCCGCGCCCAGCAACTGGTTCCGTCGGGCACGGCGCGGCAGGCGAGTGCCCCGCGGGCGTGCCGCCTCTGTCTGCTCGATGGCTGTCACGCCGCCTCCCTATGTCGTCCACATGCGGATCGCGCCGCGCGGCCATCGTACTTTTCGGTAACCGTGCTGTGCGCGGTGCGAGCGCAGAATTTCACGTACCGGACGGCGGCGAAAGCCGCACCGGGAAATGCGGACGGGCCAGGTGCGCCCGCCGGAGGCCGGTCCTGGTCAGCGGTAGTCGTCCTCGTCGAGGGAGACGACGCGTGCCTGTTCGATCAGATCGGCCTCGTTCGCGCGGTCCCGGTCCGCGTCGGTGAGCGGGGCGTCGCGGGACGGCGCGATGTCGGTGTGCTGCTCGGCTGCGTCGCCCTCCGGGTCCTCGACACCGATCTCCGGGGCGTCCTCCGCCTCCAGCTCCAGGTCGTCGAGCACGTCCGGGTCGGTGGGGTCGTGGGCCATGGCGGGCTCCCTTCCTTCGTATGTCCCTGACGGCCGCAGGGGGTCACAATCGGGTGCCCTGCCTACGAGCGTAGGAGACACCGGAAGCGGGCGCTATGCCGTCGTCCTGTCGTCCGCGGCCGTTTCGCGGCCGTTCCGCTTCCGCGCGGCACGCGCGCGTGCCGTCCCGCGGCTCGCCCGGGCAAGTCTGTGACGGCGAACACATGAATCACTGTGTGATCGTCTCGTAACATTGGCCCATGTCTTCGACCGAGCTGCCCGCCGTGCCGCCCACCAGCGTGCTCCCGAAGGCGGTGGCCGTCAGGGTCGCGGAGGGCGAGCGGCTCAGGTCGGTGGGGCTGCCGGGCGTCACGTTGTCGGTCCGTTCGCGCCCTCCCGCGCGGCAGGGACTGCCGCCCGCGCTGTTCGTGCACGGGCTCGGCGGCTCCTCGCAGAACTGGTCGCAGCTGATGGAGCGGCTCGAAGGCGACGTGGACTGCGAGGCGGTCGACCTGCCCGGCTTCGGCGACTCGCCGCCGCCGGACGACGGCGACTACTCCGTCACCGGGCACGCGCGCGCGGTCATCCGCTACCTCGATTCGGCCGGGCGCGGTCCGGTCCACCTCTTCGGCAACTCGCTCGGCGGCGCGGTCTCCACCCGGGTCGCGGCGGTCCGCCCCGACCTCGTGCGCAGCCTCACGCTCATCTCGCCGGCCCTGCCCGAGCTGCGCGTCCAGCGCACGGCCGTGCCGACGGTCGTCCTCGGCCTGCCCGGCGTCGCCGGCCTCCTCACCCGCACGACCGGGAAGTGGACCGCCGAGCAGCGCGTACGGGGCGTGCTCGCGCTCTGCTACGGCGACCCCGGCCGGGTGACGCCCGAGGCCTTCGGGCACGCGGTGGAGGAACTGGAACGGCGGCTGCGGCTGCCGTACTTCTGGGACGCGATGGCGCGGTCCGCGCGCGGGATCGTCAACGCGTACACGCTGGGCGGCCAGCACGGGCTCTGGCGCCAGGCCGAGCGCGTCCTCGCCCCGACCCTGCTCATCTACGGCGGCCGTGACCAACTGGTCGGCTACCGCATGGCCCAGAAGGCCGCGCGCAGCTTCCGCTGGTCCCGGCTGCTGTCCCTGCCGGACGCCGGGCACGTGGCGATGATGGAGTACCCGGAGACGGTGGCCGGCGCGTTCCGTGAACTCCTTGCGGACGCCGCCGGTCCGGCCGAGCCGGGCGCGGGGAGCTGAGGGGCGAGTGGGACGCCACAGCCGCCGCGGCAAGGCACCCAAGGGTGATGCCGCGGACATATCAGGCATAGGTGCCGGCGGGACGGACGGCCGCGGGGGCGAGGAGCTCCCGAGGCGCGGGGAGCGTGGTCCTGCGGGGCCCGCGATACCGCGACAGGCCGATGGAACGCCCGCCAGGGGAGTCCCACGCGTGCCGGACGGCCGGCCCGCCGCCGGTACTCCCGCTCGCGGTGTGCCGCGCTTCGCGGACGGGACCCCGGCACACGGCGTTCCCCGGTTCCCGGACGGCACTCCCGCGCACGGCGTTCCCCGGTTCCCCGACGGAACACCCGCCCACGGCGTGCCGCGCCTCGCGGACGGCACTCCCGCGCACGGCGTTCCCCGGTTCCCGGACGGGACCCCGGCGCACGGTGTGCCCGGTTTCCCCGGCGGGACTCCCGCGCACGGGGTTCCCCGGGTTCGGGGCGGACATCCGCAGCAGCGTGAGGGCGGCGGTGGCTGGGGTGAGCCGGGGGCGCGGGCGGATGCCGCCGAGGCCGGCGTGTCGATCCCGCGGCAGCGGCAGGGCGGACCCGGCGGGCCTCGGCAGGACTACGTCGACGCCTTCGAGGAGGACGTCGACGTCTTCGCGCCCCGCCCCGGCATCGGCCCCCAGCGCGGGGAAACGTATCCGCCCGGCTCCGACCCGCAGACGTCGCGGCTCCGGTCGGACGCGGGCGACGGCGCGGACGACGACGGCACGCCGCTCACCGGTGACGCGGCGCAGCCCAAGGGCGGCAAGGGCCGGACCTTCACCGGGGTCGCGGCCGCCGCCGTCACCACCGTGCTCGCGGTGATCGTCGCCGGCCAGGTCGCCGACGGCGGTGACAGTGCCCTGCGGTCGCAGTCGGCCGCCGGCGACACCCGGGCCACCGAGAGCACGGCCTCGCGCGGGGACGGCCGTACGACGCCGTCCGCCTCGGCCTCGCCGAAGGTGGCGACGCTCTCGTACGGGCAGGCGATGGGCAGGAAGTACGCGCTCAGCGCGACGCTGGCCGGATCCGGGAAGTTCGACGCCGTGCCCGGGGCCGCCAAGGCGCCCGGCAAGGGGCGCAAGTACACCTACCGCGTCGACGTGGAGCAGGGGCTCGGGCTGGACGGGAAACTGTTCGCCGAGGCCGTGCAGAAGACGCTCAACGACGACCGCAGCTGGGCCCACGACGGCGCCCGTACCTTCGAGCGCGTCTCCTCCGGCAAGGCCGACTTCGTCATCACGCTCGCCAGCCCCGGGACCACCGCCAAGTGGTGCGCCAAGTCCGGCCTCGACACGACCGTGGACAACGTGTCCTGCGACTCCGCCGCCACCGAACGCGTGATGATCAACGCGTACCGGTGGGCGCAGGGCAGCAAGACGTACGGCGACGAGATCCACGCCTACCGCCAGATGCTGATCAACCACGAGGTCGGCCACCGGCTCGGCTACGGCCATGTGACCTGCGACAAGGACGGCGAACTGGCGCCGGTCATGCAGCAGCAGACCAAGTTCCTGGACCACGACGGAATCCACTGTCTGCCCAACCCCTGGCCGTATCCCAACAGTTGACGGGTGGCTCATATGTCACATTGACATGAGCAGAAAGTTCGTTCATATTTCTGGGCATGTCGTCCCCCCACGCCTCCGCACGCGCCGCCATCGAGCTGGCGCTCATCGGCGTGACCGCGCTCTGCGTGGCCGACATTCTCTGTAGCTGACGCTCGCCCCCTGGCGTTCGCGTCGCGATCTCCCGCTGTCGCCGTGACCTGCTCACGGCCGTTGTCACGGCTCTTTCGACGACCTGGCGCCGGGGCGGACGTCTGTCTGCTTTCGTCTCACTCCTCGTCAATTCGTCTCAAAACCCGAGACATGCCTTCCGAGAGGTCGTTACCCCGATGCGTCAACCGTCCGTGAACAGCGCCCGCACGGCGTACGTTTCGCTTGCCCTGGTCGTGGCAGCGGGCGCCGCCGCCTGCGGGCCGAAGGACAACGATGCCAACGGCTCCGGCGGTGACTCCACGCCCCACAAGGGCGGCACGCTCACGGTCCTGAACTCCAGCCCCCAGACGGACTTCGACCCGGCCCGTCTCTACACCTCGGGCGGCGGCAACGTCCCCTCCCTGGTCTTCCGCACGCTCACCACCCGCAACCGCGCGAACGGCGCGGCCGGTGCCAAGGTCGTCCCCGACCTCGCCACCGACACCGGGCGCCCCAGCGAGAACGCGACCGTGTGGACGTACACCCTGAAGAAGGGCCTCAAGTACGAGGACGGCACCGCGATCACGTCCGCCGACATCAAGTACGGCATCGAGCGCTCCTTCGCCCCCGAACTCTCCGGCGGCGCGCCCTACCTGCGGGACTGGCTGGTCGGCGCGGCCGACTACCAGGGGCCGTACAAGGACACGAAGGGTCTCTCGGCGATCGAGACGCCGGACAGCCGCACGATCGTCTTCCACCTGAACAAGCCCGAGGGCGAGTTCCCGTACCTGGCCACGCAGACGCAGTTCGCGCCCGTCCCCAAGGCCGAGGACACCGGCACCAAGTACGAGTCGCACCCCGTCTCGTCCGGCCCCTACAAGGTCGTGAAGAACGAGAACGACGGTGAGCACCTGGTGCTCGAACGCAACAAGTACTGGTCGTCGGCCGTCGACGACCAGCGCAAGGCCTACCCCGACACCATCGACGTCCGCTCCGGCCTCGACTCGTCCGTGATCAACCAGCGGCTGTCGTCGTCCCAGGGCACGGACGCCGCCGCCGTCACCACGGACACCAACCTCGGCCCGGCCGAACTCGCCAAGGTGACCGGCGACAAGGAGCTGGCCGCGCGGGTCGGCACCGGCCACTTCGGCTACACGAACTACATAGCGTTCAACCCGAAGGTCAAGCCGTTCGACAACGCCAAGGTGCGCGAGGCGATCTCCTACGCCGTCGACCGGTCGTCCGTGATCAACGCGGCCGGCGGCAGCGCGCTCGCCGAGGCCGCGACCACCTTCCTGCCGGACCAGAAGTCCTTCGGCTACACGTCGTACGACCACTTCCCGGCCGGTGACACCGGCAACGCGGCCAAGGCCAGGGAACTGCTGAAGGAAGCCGGTTACCCGAACGGGCTCACGGTCACCCTGACCCACGACAACGCCCAGAACTACAAGACCGGTCCCGACATCGCGACCGCCGTCCAGGACGCGCTCAAGAAGGCCGGCATCACGGTCAAGCTCCAGGGCCTGGAGGACAACGACTACTCCGACACGATCCACAGCGTGAAGACCGAGCCGGGCTTCTTCCTCACCGGCTGGGGCGCCGACTGGCCCTCCGGCGGCCCGTTCCTCGCGCCGATCTTCGACGGCCGGCAGATCGTCAAGGACGGCGCGAACTTCAACACGGGTCTGCTCGACGACGCTTCGGTCAACTCCGAGATCGACGCGATCAACAAGCTGACCGATCTGGACGCGGCCGCCACGCGCTGGGGCGCCCTGGACAAGAAGATCGGCGCGCAGGCCCTGACCGTCCCCCTGTTCCACCCGGTCTACAAGCGGCTCGTCGGCAAGGACATCAGGAACGTCGTGATCAGCGACTGGACCGGCGTCCTGGACATCTCCCAGGTCGCGGTGAAGTAGCGCCGTGAGCGAGGCACTCGTCGCCCCCCAGGCCCCCGAGGCGCCCGCCTCGGGGGCTTCGGGGGCCCGTCAGTTCTGGCGGCGGCTGCGCACGCGGCGCGCCGCCCTCGTCGCGGCGGCCGTCGTCGCGCTGCTCGTCCTGGTCGCCGTCGGCGCGCCCCTGCTCACGGCGATCGAGGGACAGGACCCGACCACCTTCCACCCGTCGCTCATCGACTCCGCGCGCGGGGGCGTGCCCATCGGCTCCTTCGGCGGCGTCTCCGGCAGCCACTGGCTGGGCGTGGAACCGCAGACCGGGCGCGACCTCTTCGCCCGCCTGGTGTACGGCGCCCGGGTCTCCCTCGGGGTCGCGCTGGCCGCGACCGTGATCCAGGTCCTCCTCGGGCTGCTCGTCGGCATCGTGGCGGCGCTCGGCGAGGGGTGGGTGGACCAGGTGGTGAGCCGGTTCACCGACGTCGTCGTCGCGCTGCCCCTGATGGTCATGTCGCTGGCGCTGCTGGCGATCGTGCCGCAGAGCTTTCCGCGGCCCGTCCTGGTCACCCTCGTCATCGGGCTCATCGCCTGGGGCAACATCGCGAAGATCGTGCGCGCCCAGACGCTCACCCTGAAGGGGCTCGACTACGTCGCCGCCGCCCGGCTCAGCGGCTGGGGCGCCTGGCGCATCGCGCGGCGCGAACTGCTGCCCGGGCTCGCCGCGCCGGTCATCACGTACGCCTCGATCCTCGTCCCGGTCAACATCAGCGCCGAGGCGGCCCTGTCGTTCCTCGGCGTCGGGGTGAAGCCGCCGACGCCGTCCTGGGGGCAGATGCTCACCGCCGCCGACGTCTGGTACCAGGCGGCCCCGCAGTACCTGCTGCTCCCGGCCGGCGCGCTGTTCGTCACCGTCCTCGCGATGACCGTCCTCGGCGACGGCGTCCGCACCGCCCTCGACCCGCGCGCCGCCTCCCGGCTGAGCGTGGGCACGGGACGCGGCCGGGAGACCGGGGACGGGTCCGCGGAGGCCGCGGAGACGGTGGGGCCGCTCAAGGCCGCCGAGCCGGCGGGTGCCGGGTCCGCCGAGGGTTCCGGGGCGGCCGGGGAGGTGTCCGCATGAGCGGCTTCGGAGGCTTCCTGGTCCGGCGTGGCACCGGCACCGTGGTGACCCTGCTGGCGATCTCGGTGATCGTCTACGTCGTCTTCTACGCCACCCCCGGCAACGTCGCCCAGATCACCTGCGGCCCGCGCTGCTCCCCGGAGCAGGTGCACCAGGTGGCCCAGCAACTGCGGCTCGACGACCCGCTGTACGTGCGCTACTGGCACTTCCTGGAGGGCCTGGTCGCCGGCCAGGACTACTCGACCGGCACCTCCGTGGAGCACTGCTCCGCGCCCTGCCTCGGGCTCTCCTACCAGACCGACCAGCAGGTCCTGGGCATCATCCTCACCAAGCTCCCGGTCAGCCTCTCGCTGGTGCTCGGCGCGATGGTGCTGTGGCTGGTCCTGGGCGTCGGCACCGGCGTGCTCTCCGCCTGGCGGCGCGGCCGGTTCACCGAACGCGCGCTGACCGCCCTCACCCTGGCCGGCTGGGCCACCCCGGTCTTCGTCATCGGCCTGGTCCTGATGATCGTCGTCTGCGGCGAACTGCAACTGCTGCCCTTCCCGCAGTACGTGAGCTTCACCGACGACCCCGAGCAGTGGGCGTGGAACCTGCTGCTGCCCTGGTTCTCGCTCGCCCTCATCGAGTCCGCCTCGTTCGCGCGGCTGACCCGGTCGTCGATGCTGGAGACCCTCGCCGAGGACCACATCCGCACCTTCCGCGCGTACGGCGTCAGCGAACGGTCGATCGTCGGACGGCACGCCCTGCGCGGGGCGTTCGCACCGGTCATCGCGCTGAACGCCAACAACTTCGGCTCGGCCGTCGGCGGCGCGGTGCTCACCGAGACCCTGTTCGGACTGCCCGGCCTCGGCCAGGAACTCGTCCACGCCGTCAGCGTGGTCGACCTGCCCGTCGTCGTCGGCATGGTCCTGGTCATCGGCTTCTTCGTGGTCCTCGCCAACGCCGTCGCGGACGTGCTGTACGCGGTGGCCGACCGACGGGTGGTACTGACGTGAGTCTCGTCCGAGTCACTGATCTGACGGTCGAGTTCGGCCGTCTGCGGGCCGTGGACGGGCTCTCGTTCACCCTGGAGCGCGGCGCCGCCCTCGCCCTGGTCGGGGAGTCCGGCTCCGGCAAGTCCACGGTCGCCTCCGCCCTGCTGGGCCTGCACCACGGCACGGGCGCACGGGTCACCGGCTCGGTCGACGTCGCCGGCGTCGACGTACAGGCCGCCTCCGACGACGAACTGCGGCGGCTGCGCGGTGCCGGGGCGGCGATGGTCTTCCAGGACCCGCTGTCCTCCCTCGACCCGTACTACGCGATCGGCGACCAGATCGCCGAGGTGCACCGCGTGCACACGCGCGCGTCGCGACGAGCGGCACGCGCGCGTGCGGTGGAGGTGCTGGAGCGGGTGGGCATCCCGGACGCCGCGCGCCGGTCCCGGTCCCGCCCGCACGAGTTCAGCGGCGGCATGCGCCAGCGCGCGCTGATCGCCATGGCCCTCGCCTGCGAACCCGACCTGCTGATCGCCGACGAGCCCACCACCGCCCTCGACGTGACCGTCCAGGCCCAGATCCTCGACCTGCTGCACACCCTGCGCGAGGAGACCGGCATGGGCCTGCTGCTGGTCACGCACGACGTGGGCGTCGCCGCCGAGAGCGTCGACCGGGTCCTCGTCATGCGGCACGGGCGCGTGGTCGAGCAGGGTCCGGTCACCGAGGTGCTCGGGGCGCCCGCGCGGCCGTACACGCGCGAACTGCTCTCCGCCGTCCCGCGCGTGGACGCGGCGCGCGCCGCCACGCGCGCGCCCTCGGCGGAGTCCGGCGCCGCCGAGGTCGTCCTGGAGGCGGTCGGGCTGCGGCGCGAGTTCGGGCGCGGCAAGCGGGCGTTCGCGGCCGTGGACGACGTGTCGCTGACCGTCCGCCGCGGCGAGACCCTCGGCATCGTCGGCGAGAGCGGCAGCGGCAAGACGACCCTCGGCCGGATGCTGGTCGGGCTGCTGGAGCCGACGGCGGGGGAGGTCCGTCACGACGGGCACGCGCGCGCCGGGGTACGGCCCGGCGTCCAGATGGTGTTCCAGGACCCGGTCTCCTCGCTCAACCCGCGGCGCAGCGTCGGCGAGGCGATAGCCGACCCGCTGCGCGCGCGTGGCGAGCGCGACGAGCAGCGCATCAGGGGGCGCGTGAGCGAACTGCTGGAGCGCGTGGGGCTGGAGGGGGCGCACTACGAGCGCTACCCGCACGAGTTCAGCGGCGGCCAGCGCCAGCGCGTGGGCATCGCGCGGGCGCTCGCGGCCGACCCGCGCGTCATCGTCTGCGACGAGCCGGTCTCCGCGCTGGACGTCACCACCCAGGCGCAGGTCGTCGCCCTGCTCGGTGAGCTCCAGCGCGAACTCGGGCTCGCGCTCGTCTTCGTCGCCCACGACCTCGCCGTCGTACGCCAGGTGAGCGACCGGGTCGCGGTGATGCGCCAGGGCCGGATCGTCGAGACCGGGCCTGCCGACGAGGTGTACGACAACCCGCGGGACCCGTACACCCGGCAACTCCTGGCCGCCGTACCCGCCCTCGACCCCGAGGCGGCCGCCCGGCGGCGGGCGGCACGGCGGGAGCTGGCGTCGGCGTGACGTTTCGGCAGCTCGCGCGGGCGTTCTGATGTGACGTTCCGCCGCCGTTCGATCTCTTAGCGCGACCGAACGCGATCCGTACGGGAAAGTTACGACCGTTCACCCCTTTTGGTGGCGCGACGGACAACCGTCCGTCGCGCCACCACCTTGTCCGCATACGTTCGTCCCGCTGCGAGCCGCCGAGCCACGGTGGCTCCCCATGCGGGAGATCGAACGGGGGTGCACACGTGCGCATCGGACTGCTTACGGAGGGTGGCTATCCGTATGTGAACGGTGATGCCAGGCTCTGGTGCGACCGGCTCGTGCGCGGGCTCGAGCAGCACGAGTTCGACATCTACGCGCTCAGCCGTACCCGGCGCCAGGAGGACGAGGGCCGGCTGCCGTTGCCGCGGCACGTCGGCCGGGTGCGGACGGCCCCCCTGTGGACCGCCGAGGAGGACGGGGTCGCGTACGGACGGCGCGCGCGCCGGCGCTTCGCCGAGAGCTACGGGGAGCTCGCGGAGGTGCTCTGCGCCGGTCCGGACGGTCAGGGCGGTCAGGGCGGTCAGGGCGGGAGCGAAGGCTCGGGAACGGCCTCCGGCCTTATGGCGGACCGTTTCGGCACCGCGCTCCACGGGCTCGCCGAACTCGCCCGCGAAGAGGGCGGCCTGGTCGGCGCGCTCCGTTCCGATACCGCCGTGCGCACGCTGGAGCGCGCCTGTCGCGCGCCCGGTGCGCTCGGTGCGGCGCGCGAGGCCCGTGTGCCGGATCTCCTCGCCGTCGCCGCGCACCTCGAACGCGCCCTGCGCCCCCTCTCCCTGGACTGGTACGGCGACGACGCGCTCGGCGCGGCCGATCTCTGCCACGCCGCCGCCGGCGGCCCGGCCGCCCTGACGGGCCTGCTCGCCCGTCACTTCTCCGGCGTGCCGCTGCTGGTCACCGAGTACGGCGTGCAGCTGCGCTCGCACTACCTCGCCTCCGGACCGGACGCGGCGGGACCGGCCGTCCGCGCCCTGCTCGCCGCCTACCACGGCCGGCTCGCCGCCGAGGTCTACGGCCGCGCCGCGATCATCACGCCCGGGAACGCGCACGCCCGCCGCTGGCAGGAGCACTGCGGCGCCGACCGCGCCCGTATCCGCACCGTCCACCCCGGCATGGAGGCGTCCCGCTTCACCGAGGTCGGCGAGGCCCCGGACCGCGCGGACCCGGACACGCTCGTGTGGGTCGGCCGGATCGAGCCGTCCAAGGACCTGGTGTCGCTGCTGCACGCCTTCGCGGAGGTCCGCAGGGACGAGCCCAGGGCGCGGCTGCGGATCCTGGGCGGTCCGGCCGGGCCGGAGGGCGAGGCCTACCTCGGCCACTGCCGGGCGCTCGCCGCGCAGCTCTTCCCCGACGAGGCCGACGGGGCGCACGCCGTCGGCGACAACCCGGTCTCCTTCGAGGAGATCGGCGGCCCGGAGGCGCCGACCGTCGCCGACGCCTACGCGTCCGGCGCGGTCGTCGTCCTCTCCAGCGTCGTCGAGGGGTTCCCCGTCGGCCTCGTCGAGGCGATGTTCTGCGGGCGCGCGACCGTCTCCACGGACGTAGGCGCCGTGGTGGAGGTCATCGGCGGCACCGGGCTCGTCGTACCCCCGCGCAATCCGCGGGCGCTCGGGGAGGCGTGCGTGGCGCTGCTGCGCGACCCCGCGCGCCGTGAGCGCCTCGGAGCCGCCGCGCGCGCCCGGGCGCTCGAACTGTTCACCGTCGAGCAGAACATCGCGGCATTTCACGGCATTTACCTGGAGGTCGTCTCGCACTGCCCGGTGCGCCGGGTCGTCCTCGACGAGACCGGCGAACCCCTGCCGTTCGCCGTCCCGGCCGAGGCCCACGTCCCCGGCCGCTGGACCGGCCCCACGCCACGCGCCGCCCGCGGCGGCCCCGGCTGGGCCCTGGGCGCCCCGGCCCCGGCACGGGCCACACCCGTCGCCGTCACGGAGGGGGCGCGGTGAACGGCGACGAGGGCGGCAGGACGCACGGCGGCGGGCTGGGGGAGCTGGACCGGCCCGCCCGGCCCGGCGGGGCGGACGCCTGGGACGCGCGCTCGGAGGAATGGCTCCTGGGCGCGGAAGAGGACGAGACGCCGGACCGGACGTCCGGCGATGCCCCCACCGGCGGCCGGGCCCCTGCCCGGACCGCCGCCGGTCTCCCCGGGTCCGCCGCCCGCCGCGGTGTCGCCGACCCCGTCAGGGCGCTGATGCACCGGCACCGCGCCCTGTGCGAGCGGGCCGTGGACCCACTGGAGATCGCGGCCGGCCTGGAAGCGCACGGCGTCACCGACCGGACCGCCGCCCGCTTCCGGCACCGTGACGTCTTCTCGCTCGCCGAGGAGCTCTACGCGCGCGTGCCCCGCGACGGCGCCCCGGATCGGCGCCCCGCACCGGCGCCCGCGCCCCGCGCGCACGCCGGCTGGATGCTGCTCGCGCTCCTCCCGGGCGCCTTCGGCGCGGCGGCCGTCACCGGCGTACGGCTCACCGAGGGCCGCCCACGCCTCCTGATCGCGGCCGCCGGAGTCCTCGCCGTCGCCCTGGGCGTCCGCCTGGCCCTGCGCCGCGGCCCTCTCGCCGCACCGGCCCGCACATCCGCCCGGCGGCACGCCACCGGCACTCGCGCCTGGACCTGGTGGCTCCTCGGCTACGCCCTGCTCGGCGACGGCCTCCTGCGCGCCGTGGCCGATGGCGGCCCCGACAGCCTCCCGACCGGCGCCGCGCAGGGCCCCTGGCCGACGACCACGGCCCCCGCGCTCGCCCTCGCCCTCGCCTGTGTCCCGGCCGCCTGGAGCACCCACCTGTTCACCGCCGGCGCCCGCCGCAGGCTCGCGGGCAGCAGGGGCCTGGAGGAGTTCACCGCGGCCGTACGGCCGCTGCTGCTCGGCGTGTTCGCCCTTCACCTGGGCGCCCTCGCCGCACTGCTCGCCCTGTGCGGCGCCGTCCTGGGCGAACCCGCCGGCCACCCGCAGGCGCTCGCCCTCGGTGCCCTCCTTCTCCTTGCCCGCCTCCTCACCGTCCACAGCGTCCCGCGGCCGGCCGCCTCGGCCCTCGCCGCCGCGGCGGCCGCCGAAGCCGCGTCCGTGGCCCTCGTGCTGACCGGCCGGCTGCCTGGCTGCGGCTTCCTGGCGGCCCCGGTCTACGCCCTGATCGACGCCTGGGGCACCGGTAGCGTCCCCGCCCTCGCCTGCGGCGCCGCCGCCCTGGCACTGCTCTTCCGCGCGGTCCGCACCCTCACCCGGGCCTCCGCCCACGGACCGACGGGGGACCCGCAGTGAGTACAACCGCCGACTTCCCCGCAAGCCCCGCCGTGCCGTCCCGGCGGCCGGCCCCCGGCATCTCGCCGGAGCAACCGCACCACCCCTTGAAGGAGACCGCCAGATGACCACCTCCCGACCCGGACCCGGAGCGTCCGGAACCGCCGGAGTCGCCGGAGCGCACACCCCGGGAGCCGAGCGATGAGGGTTCTGCTGATCGGAGCCAACGGATACCTCGGCCGTTTCGTCGCCGACCGGCTGCTCGCCGACCCGGCCGTCCAGCTCACCGCGCTCGGCCGCGGCGACGACGCCGACGTCCGCTTCGACCTCGCCACCGGCAGCCCCGGCGCGCTCACCCGCTTCCTCGACGCGGTCCACCCGGGCGTCATCGTGAACTGCGCGGGCGCCACCCGCGGCGGGGCCCGCGAACTCACCCGGCACAACACCGTCGCCGTCGCCACCGTCTGCGAGGCCCTGCGCCGCAGCGGCTGCGGCGCCCGGCTGGTGCAGGTCGGCTGCAGCTCCGAGTACGGCCCGAGCCAGCCCGGCTCCTCCACGGCCGAGGACGCCGTACCCCGCCCGGGCGGCCCGTACGGCGTCAGCAAGCTCGCCGCCACCGAACTGGTCCTCGGCTCCGGCCTGGACGCGGTCGTCCTGCGCGTCTTCTCGCCCGCCGGACCGGGCACCCCGGCCGGCTCCCCGCTCGGCCGGCTCGCCGAGGCCATGCGCCGCGCCATGCAGTCCGGCGACGGCGAACTCAAACTCGGTGGCCTCGGCGTCCAGCGCGACTTCGTCGACGTCCGCGACGTGGCCCGCGCCGTCCACGCGGCCTCGCTCTCCGCCGCCCAGGGCGTCATCAACATCGGTTCCGGCCGTGCCGTCCGGCTCCGCGACGCCGCCGCCGTCCTCGCCCGGGTCGCCGGATACGGCGGCGCCCTGCACGAACTCGACGGCCCGCCCGGCCCGCTGCGCAGCCCCATCGGCCACCCCCGCCCGGACCCCGAGCACGCACCGCCCGTCGCGTACCCGTACCCGGACGGCTGCGGCAGCTGGCAGCAGGCCGACGTGCGCTGCGCCCGCGACCGGCTCGGCTGGCGGCCCCGCATCAACCTGGAGGAGTCCCTCGCCGACATCTGGATGGAGGCGGCGTGCCGCATCTGACCGGCACCAGGGCGGGCGCCGCGACCACCGGCGTCCGCACCTCCTTCGGCGTCCCGGGCTACGCCCACCCGCTGCTCGCCCCCGCCCAGTGGGCCGAGCTCACCCGCCCCGGCACGCCCCTGCACTGGGTCGTCCTCAACGTGGCGAACGGCCCCGGCAGCCGCCCCGACCCGCACTGCCTGCAAGCGGCCGGCCGGCTCCGCAACGCGGGCGTCCGCGTCCTCGGTCACCTGGACGCCGGCTACGGCGCCCGCCCCCGGGCCGACCTGGCCGGCGACGCCCACCGGTACCACGACTGGTACCGCGTCGACGGCTTCCTGCTGGACCGCTGCCCCAGCGGGCGCACCGCGCTCCCCGAGACCCGCCGCGCCGTCGCCGCGCTCCGCTCCGTCGGTGACGAGCCGCACATCGTCCTCGGCCACGGCACCCACCCTCACCCGGGCTACGCCGAGAACGCCGACCAGCTGGTCACCTTCGCCGGGCCCTGGAGCGACTACCGCTGGTCCCAGGTGGCCGAGTGGACCGCCGACTACCCGCCCGACCGCTTCTGCCACTTCGTGCACGGCGTGCCCCGCGGCCACCTCGACGAGGCGCTGCGCATCGCCCGCTGGCAGGGCGCCGCCACCATCTACTTCACCGACCGCACGGACCGGGGCGGGTGCGTCGACCCCTGGGAGACCATGCCCGGTTACTGGGACGAGATCGTCTCGCGGATCGGAACAGGTGTCTCGGAATGAAGAAGCCCGTGGCAGTGTTACAGGGAGAACAACCGTAGTGATTGACCGATCAACGGAGTCCCCGTGTCGCTGCCACCCCTGGTCGAGCCGGCTTCTGAGCTCACCGTAGACGAGGTCCGCAGGTACTCCCGCCACCTGATCATCCCCGACGTCGGGATGGACGGGCAGAAGCGGCTGAAGAACGCCAAGGTGCTCTGTGTGGGCGCCGGCGGCCTGGGCTCGCCGGCGCTGATGTACCTGGCGGCCGCGGGCGTCGGCACCCTCGGCATCGTGGAGTTCGACGAGGTCGACGAGTCGAACCTGCAGCGCCAGATCATCCACAGCCAGGCCGACATCGGCCGCTCCAAGGCCGAGTCCGCCCGGGACTCCGTCCTCGGTATCAATCCGTACGTCAACGTGATCCTTCACGAAGAGCGGCTCGAGGCCGAGAACGTGATGGACATCTTCAGCCAGTACGACCTGATCGTCGACGGCACGGACAACTTCGCCACCCGCTACCTGGTCAACGACGCCTGCGTGCTGCTGAACAAGCCGTACGTGTGGGGCTCGATCTACCGCTTCGACGGCCAGGCCTCGGTCTTCTGGTCCGAGTACGGTCCCTGCTACCGCTGCCTCTACCCGGAGCCCCCGCCGCCGGGCATGGTCCCCTCCTGCGCCGAGGGCGGCGTGCTGGGCGTGCTGTGCGCGTCCATCGGTTCCATCCAGGTCACGGAGGCCATCAAGGTCCTCACCGGCACCGGTGAGTCCCTCGTCGGCCGCCTGATGATCTACGACGCCCTGGAGATGCAGTACCGCCAGGTCAAGGTCCGCAAGGACCCCGACTGCGCGGTCTGCGGCGAGAACCCGACCGTCACCGAGCTCATCGACTACGAGGCCTTCTGCGGCGTCGTCTCCGAGGAGGCCCAGCAGGCGGCCGCCGGCTCGACGATCACTCCCAAGCAGCTCAAGGAGTGGATCGACGAGGGCGAGAACATCGAGATCATCGACGTCCGCGAGCCGAACGAGTACGAGATCGTCTCCATCCCGGGCGCCAAGCTGATCCCGAAGAACGAGTTCCTGCTCGGCACCGCCCTGGAGGGCCTGCCCCAGGACCGGAAGATCGTCCTGCACTGCAAGACCGGTGTCCGCAGCGCGGAGGTCCTCGCGGTCCTGAAGTCCGCGGGCTTCGCGGACGCCGTGCACGTCGGCGGCGGCGTGATCGGCTGGGTCAACCAGATCGAGCCCGAGAAGCCGGTCTACTGAGCACAGGTTCCGCCGAGGGCGGGGGCTCCGGGCACGACAGGTGCCCGGAGCCCCCGCCCCTCGTCATGAGCAGACCTTGCCGTCCTTCGGGACCGTGCCGTCCAGCAGGTAGGCGTTGACCGTCGAGTCCACGCAGTCGCTGCCGCTGCCGTACGCGCCGTGGCCCTCGCCCTTCCAGGTCAGCTCGACCCCGACCCCCTTGCCCAGTTCGTCGGCCATCCGCCGGGCGCCCTCGTACGGGGTCGCCGGGTCGCCGGTGTTGCCGACCAGCAGGACCGGGGCCGCGCCGGCGGCACTCACCTCCGGTGTCTCGTACTGCCCGGCCACCGGCCAGTCGTGGCACCAGCCGGCCGTGTCCCAGCCCAGGAAGTCCCCGAAGACGGGCGAGATCCTCTCGAACTCCGGCAGCAGCTTCTTCGTCTCCGCGAGCGTCGGCCGCTGCTTGTCGTCCAGGCACGATATGACCCGCTGCGAGTGGGTGGTCGTGCCGTAGTGCCCCGAGGAGTCCCGCTCGTTGTACTGGTCCGCCAGCGACAGCAGCTCGGTGCCGTCGCCCTCCTCGGCCGCCTGGAGCGCGCTGGTCAAAGTGGGCCAGCTGTCCTGGCTGTAGAGCGGCAGGACGATGCCGGTGACCGCGAGCGTCTGGGTGAGTTTCCGCCCGGAGGACGTCGGCAGCGGCTTCGCGTCGAGCCGGTCCAGCAGGTCCGCGATCTTCCGCGTCCCCTGCTCCGGGTCCTGGCCGGTGGACTTCAGGTAGTCGTCCAGGGCCCGCTGGAAGCCCCGCGTCTGGTTCTTCGCGTGCCCGACCGAGTCCGCGCTCGGGTCGACCACCGCGTCCAGGATCAGCCGCCCCACCTTCTTCGGGAACAGGTGGGCGTACACACCGCCCAGTTCGGTGCCGTAGGAGATGCCGAAGTAGTGCATCCTCGCGTCCCCGAGCACCTGGCGCATCAGGTCCATGTCGCGGGCGGTGTCGGTCGTGGAGACATGCGCGATCAGCGGGCCGACGGCCTTCTCGCAGCCCTTGCCGAAGTCGGCGGCGTCCTGGAAGTAGGCCGCCTCCTCCGCCGGGGTGTCCGGGGTGGCGTCGATCGACTCGGCGCCGCGGATGTCCTTGTCGCTGCGGCAGCGGATGCCCTCACTGGCCCCCACCCCGCGCGGATCCCAGCTCACCAGGTCGTAGCGCCCGCGCAGCGCGGAGACGGTGGAGGCGTAGTACGGCATCATCGAGACGCCCGAGCCGCCCGGTCCGCCGAAGTTGAACAGCAGCGAGCCGATCCGCTCGCCCGGCTTCCCGTCGGCCTTCGCCCGGATCAGCGCCAGCCCGATCGTCTTTCCGTCCGGCTTCGCCCAGTCCAGCGGCACCTTGAGCGTCGCGCACTGCCACTGGCCACCGGGCGCGGCGGAGTCGGCAGTGGCCTTACAGCGGCCCCAGCCGAGCTTCTGGGAGGTGAGGGAAGCGGGCAGGGCGGCCGAGCCCGTGGTGCCGGACGTCGCGGCCGACGGCTGTCCGGACGAGGCCTTCCCCTCCTCCGCGCCCCCGTCCGACGACCCGCCACCGCACCCGGCCACGAGCAGCCCCGCGGCGACAACGGCCGCCCACCGTAGACATCGCAACATCCGCGCACACCCCCCACACAGGCTCTCCGCACATTCGCCGCGGAAAGCGGTCTGGTCATAGTAGGCGGATCGAGTGAAGCCCGTCGCGGCCTGTGGATAACCTCTTGACCTGCGGTTTTTGTCGCCGTGTCAGGTGCAGACCGTGCCGGCTCCCGGTACGGTCCCCTCCAGCAGGTAGCCGTTCACGGCCGACTGCACGCACTTGTTCTTGCTGTCGTACGCCCCGTGCCCCTGCCCCTTGTACGTCAGCTCGACCCCGACGCCCGTCCCGAGCGCGTCCACCATCTTCTTCGCGCCCTCGTACGGGGTCGCCGGGTCCCCGGTGTTGCCCACGACGAGGATCGGCGCCGCCCCGGGCGCGCTGACGTCGGGGTGGTCGGCGGCCCCCGGCACCGCCCAGCCGGTGCAGCTGACCATGGACCAGGCCAGGTAGTCGCCGAACAGCGGGGAGGCGGCGCGGAACTCGGGCAGCCGCTGCTCGACGTAGTCGGCGGTGTACCGCGGTTTCTCGTCGGCGCAGTTGATGGCGACGTTGGCCGCCATGATGTTGCTGTACTCGCCGTTCTGGCTCCGGCCGTTCATCGAGTCGGACAGCAGCATCAGGATCTTGCCGTCGCCGTCGTACGCCTCCTCCAGGCCCTCGGTGAGGTACTCCCAGAAGTCCTTGGAGTAGAGGGACTGGGCGATGCCGTTGGTGGCGGCGGTCTGGGTCAGCATGCGGGGGAGGATGCCGGGGATCGGCTTCCTGTCGAGTTCCGCGAGGAGCTTCGCGATGCGGTCCTTCACGTCCTGCGGGGTGTCGCCGATCGGGCACTCCGTCGTCTTCGAGGTGCAGTCCTGGGCGAAGTTGTCGAGCGCCAGCTGGAAGCCCTTGGCCTGCCCGAGCGAACTCTGTTCGGGGTTCTGGGTCGGGTCGACGACCGCGTCGAAGACGGCCCGGCCCACGTTCTTCGGGAACAGGTGGGCGTACACACCGCCGAGTTCGGTGCCGTAGGAGATGCCGAAGTAGTGCAGCTGCCGGTCGCCGAGGACCTGGCGCATCAGGTCCATGTCGCGGGCGGCGTCGGTGGTGCGCACGTGCGGCAGGATCGTCCGGGAGTTCTTCTCGCAGGCCGCGTTGAACTGCTTGGTGCGGTTGATCAGCTGGCTGCGCTCGGCGCTGTCGTCGGGCGTCGCGTCCTGCTGGAAGTAGTCGTCGAGCTGGGCGTCGTTCTCGCACTCGACGGGATCGCTGCGGCCGACCCCGCGCGGGTCGAAGCTGACCAGGTCGTAACGGGTACGCAGGGCCGCGTAGTCCTCGCCGAACGCGGGCAGCGTGGTGACGCCGCTGCCGCCGGGTCCGCCGAAGTTGAAGATCAGGGAGCCGATCCGCCGGTCGGCGGCGCCACTGGCCCTGGCCCGGATCAGCGCGAGGCCGATGGTGGCGCCCTTCGGCTTCGACCAGTCCAGGGGCGCCTTCATGGTGGCGCACTGCCAGTTGGCGCCCCCGGGCAGCGGTGACGGCGAGTCGCCGCCGCCCTCGGCCGCGTCGGGTGCCGGGCAGTCCTTCCAGTCCAGCTTCTGTGCCGTCAGGTCCTCGTCCTCGGATCCGCCGCTGCACCCGGTCAGCAGGGTGGAGAGCGCGAAGGCGGTGGTCAGGGCGGCGACGCGGATCCGGAAGGGGTTCGGCATGATCCCATCCTGAGGTCGCGCACCACCGCGCGCGCGGGGCGCGAGCCGTACGAGGTACGCCCCCTGTACGGCGCGCCGCCGGTACGGCCGAGGTGCCCCGCGCGCGTCTAGAGCGCGTCCTTGCGGGACAGGTGGTTGAAGGCCAGCCAGCCCGGCAGGACCGGCAGCCACAGGGTCAGCAGCCGGTACAGCAGCACGGCGGGGGCCGCGACCTCCTTGGGCAGGCCGACGGCGATCAGGCCGACGGTCAGGGTCGCCTCGACCGCGCCGACACCGCCTGGGGTCGGGGCGGCCGAGCCGAGCGCGTTGCCGGCGAGGAAGACGACGGCGACGCTGGCGATGCTCAGCGAGGTGGAGCCGTCGCCGAACGCGCGGATGGAGGCGTCCAGGCACATCACGAAGCAGGCGGTCAGCAGCAGCATGCCGCCGATGCCGGTGACGAGCTTCTGCGGCCGCTGGAGCACGTCCAGCATGCGCGGCACGACACCGGCGAACAGCGACCGCACGCGCGTGGCGACGAACTTCCGCAGGAACGGCACCGACGTCATGACGAGGATCAGCACGGCGACGGTCAGCAGGCCCGCGATGACCGTGCGGGACGGCGACAGCGAGGGGGTCTTCTCGGTGCCGGTCAGATAGCCGAAGGACAGCAGCATCAGGATGTGGCAGCCGAGTCCGAACAGCTGCGAGGCGCCGACGCTCGCCACCGCGAGCCCGGGGCGCACCCCGGCGCGCTGAAGGAAGCGCGTGTTGAGGGCGACACCGCCGACGGCGGCGGGCGCCACGATCTTCACGAAGGAACCGGCGACCTGCGCGGCCACGGTCCGCACGAACGGCACCCGCTCCGGCACGAACCCGAGCAGGGCCATCGCGGCGGCGACGTAGCTGACCGCCGAGAACGCCACCGCGGCGAGCACCCAGCCCCACTGGGCCTGCGCGAACAGCGTGCCGAACTCGATGTGGGTGAGCTGGGTGAGCAGGTAGTACGCGCCGATCGCGCCGGCGATGAAGCTGATCAGGGTGCGCGGACGCACCCGCTCCAGGCGGGCCGGCTCGACGGGGGCCTGCGGTCTGATGCGCAGCACCTGGTGCCGGATCTGGGTGAGCAGGTCCTCCTCGCGGGCCTCGTCCAGCGCCTCGTCCAGGGCGCGCTTCTCGGCCCGCTGCTCGGCGCGCACGGTCTTCTTGTCGGGCTTCTCGGCCTCCTCCGCGCGGGACTGCCTGGCCTGCCGGGACGCCTCCAGGACCGCGTCGCGCTCGCGCTGGGCGCGCTCCCTGGCCAGTCTGCGCAGCGTCGCGCGCGTGGAGCGCGTCAGCGCGATCGGCTGGAGCATCGGCAGGCAGTCGGCGACGGCGTCGGGGCCTAGGACGCCGACCGCCGAGGCCACCGCGCGTTCGGCGCCCACCCGCAGGCCGAGCGTGGTGACCAGCTGGGCGACGTCCATGCGCAGCAGCAGTTCGCCCGCGGCGATCTCGCCGCCGCGCAGGTCGGTGAGGATCACCTTGCCGGAACGATCCACCAGGATCGCGTCACCCGCGAGCCTGCGGTGCGCGATCCGCCGCGACTGCAGGGCCTGCACCTGGTGCCAGGTGTTGCGCAGCAGTCCGTCGGTGATCTCCTCGTCGGCCAGCGAGTCGAGCGTGCGGCCGCCGGTGTGCTCGTAGACGAGCATCACGGCGTCGGGGCCGAGTTCGGAGGTGGCGATCAGCTTGGGCGCGTTGGCGCCGGCCGCGATCGCCGCGTACGCCAGCAGCGCCTCCTGCTCCAGGGCCTGGCGCAGGGACTGGAGGCTGGAGCGGGTGGCGAAGCCGCGCAGGGTCAGGTTGCGCCACGCCCGGTAGAAGAAGCCCTGAGCCTGCTGTTCGCGGTCGACGACCGTGACGTCCAGCGGCGGGCCGTCCTCCAGGGTGACGAAGTAGCGCCGGCCCCGGTCGCCGTTCTCGGTGTCCAGGGTCTCCTCGCGGGCCGCGCCGACCGGGTGGAAGCCGACGTGCCGCAGACCCGCCAGCAGGGTGCGGCCGGTGGGGCGGACGTTGGGGGAGCCGACCGCGTACAGCGTGCCGTAGGCGACGGTCCAGCCGATCAGCACGGTGAGGATGATCGAGAAGGGGGTCGTGTAGCCGGTGACCAGCATCGAGAACGCGTCCAGCAGCAGCACGATCCACAGGACCGAGCGCCATCTCGGCCGCCGTGACATGCCAACGGCCGTCATGTAGGCGATCACGGGCGCGAGATAGCCGTGCACCGGGTCGGTGAGGGCGTGGATGTCACCGGGGGAGGGCTGGGTGAGCGCCTCCTGGATCGAGTCCGGGGCGGCCCGGGCGACCCACAGGTCGGTGGCGAGCGTCACTCCGTGCGCGAGGACGGCCGCGAGCACGCCGTCGGCGATGCGCAGTCCGTCCCGTTTGATCAGCCGCTCGATCGCGAAGGCGACCGGCACCAGCAGGATCGCGATGCTGGAGGCGAGGCCGGCGAACCTGATCAGCAGGTCGGGGGCCTGGCCGGTGCCCTTGTTGATGTCCTGTTCGAGCCCGGAGGTGGTGCCGTGCGCGAACGCGGCGATACCGAGCAGCACGGCGATGGCGAGCACGCCGACCATGAGCCGCATGAGGTCGGAGGGGCGGTGCACGCGCGCGGGGAGCAGCGGTTCGTCGCCCTCCACCTCGTCGGCGGGCGTCTCGTCGGGCACGTGTTCCGCCTCGGGGGCGTCGGGCTCGTCGTCCGGGCGTGCGGCGCCGGTCTCCGGGGCGTGCGGGCGCGCGGCGGCGTCAGAGGTGCCGGCCCCGCCGTCGGGGTGCACGCCCTGCTGCTCCGTCGTCTCTTCTTGATCTCGTATCACCAGTCACCGCCCGCACGATGGTGGCATGCCCCACCGACACACGAGGGCATCAGGGTGCAGATGCGGGGGCGCACAGTCTGCCCGAAGCGCCGCGCGAGGGCGAGGCGGAAGCGTGCCGCGGACCGCGCGGGCTGTCGGTGCGGTGCGGCAGGATGGGGCGAATGAGCGAGCGGAGTCTTCCCGAGGACACCCGAGAGGGGTACGCGGACGCGCTGCCCGAGTACGCCGAGCGGGTCCTGGAGGTCGCCGAGCGGATCCCGCCCGGGCGCGTGATGACCTACGGCGACGTCGCGGAGTGGCTGGAGGAGGGCGGACCGCGCCAGGTCGGGCGTGTGATGTCGCTCTACGGCGGTGCGGTCCCGTGGTGGCGGGTGGTGCGCTCCGACGGGGTGCTGCTGCCGGGGCACGAGCTGAGCGCGCTGGACCACTACCGCGCCGAGGGCACCCCGCTGAAGCAGGCGAGCCGGGCCGGTCAGGGCCATCTGCCGCGGCTCGACATGAGGCGGGCGCGGTGGGACGGCGGCGCGGACGCGGGGGCTCACACCTGACAGCTTCCGCCATGAGGGGCCCTCGGGGGGAACCTGTGGCCCGTACGAGGGACACCGGGGACGTCGGTGGCATGACGTACGTTCGTGGGATGCGGGGTGCGTGTGCCGCGCGTGCCGCCCGGGGCGGACGGGAAGAATCGGAAGCCCTGCTTCCGCCGGGTTCGGCGGCGTAGCGTCGGCTGCGCGTGTCCCGCTCACCCCACGGCCACCACGGCGCACGCGCGACCGCGAACCGACCAGCACACCCACCAGGACCGGCGAACCACGTGAGCTCCTCTTCCTCCACCAGGCACCTGCCGCACCCTCCGGTGCGCCAGGGGAACCGTGGCGCTTACCGACTGGTCCGTACCGCGCCGGCGCACATGGATCCCCCTCGTCTGGACGCCGCACAGCGCGCCGTGGTTGACCACGGCTCCGGCCCGCTGCTCGTCCTCGCGGGTCCCGGCACCGGGAAGACCACCACCCTGGTCGAGTCCGTGGCAGCGCGGATCGCGGACGGCGCGGACCCCGAGCGGATCCTGGTGCTGACCTTCAGCCGCAAGGCCGCCGTCGAACTGCGCGACCGCATGGCCCTGCGGGTGGGCGCGGCCCGCGCCCCCCGCGCGACCACCTTCCACTCGTACTGCTACGCCCTGGTCCGCGCCCACCAGGACAGCGGCCTGTTCGTGGACCCGCTGCGGCTGCTCTCCGGCCCCGAGCAGGACGTCGCCGTCCGCGAACTGCTCGCCGGGGAGGCCGAGCTGGAACGGCTCGGCCTGGACCCCGTGCGCTGGCCGGACGAGCTGCGCGCCTGCCTCACCACCCGCGGCTTCGCCGACGAGGTCCGCGCGGTCCTCGCCCGCAGCCGCGAACTGGGCCTGGACCCGGCCGCCCTGGACGCCTTCGCCCGCCGCATCGGCCGCCCCGACTGGCGGGCCGCGGCCGCCTTCCTCGCCGAGTACCTCGACGTCATGGACCTCCAGGGCGTCCTCGACTACGCCGAACTCGTCCACCGCGCGGTGCTCCTCGCCCACCGCCCCGAGATCGCCCTGGACCTCGCCGGCCGCTACGACGCCGTGTACGTCGACGAGTACCAGGACACCGACCCGGCCCAGGTACGCCTGCTGCACGCCCTGGCCGGCGACGGCCGCACCCTGGTCGCGTTCGGCGACCCGGACCAGTCGATCTACACCTTCCGGGGCGCCGACGTGAACGGCATCCTGGACTTCCCGTCCGCCTTCGCGCGCGTGGACGGCCGTCCCGCCCCGGTCGAGGTGCTGCGCACCTCCCGCCGCTCCGGCGCCGGCCTGCTGGCCGCCACCCGCCTGGTCACCCGCCGGATGCCGCTGACCCGGCTGCCCGCCGACAGGGCGCGCGCGCACCGCGAACCGGCCGCCGCGCGGGACGGCGGCCGCGTCGAGGTCTACACCTACCCGACACCCGGCACCCAACTGGACAACATCGCCGACATCCTGCGCCGCGCGCACCTGGAGGACGGCGTCCGCTGGAGCGACATGGCCGTCCTGGTGCGCGCCGGAACCGGCACCATCCCGTCGGTCCGCCGCGCCCTCACCGCGGCCGGCGTACCGCTGGACATCGACGGCGACGACGTCCCGCTGCGCCACGAACCGGCGGTCGCGCCGCTGCTGACGGCGCTGCGAGCGGTGGCCGAGGCGGAGGCCGCGGGCCCGCCGGCGGCCGATGCCCCCTGCTGGCTCGCCACCGAGACCGCGCTCACCCTGCTCACCTCCCCCCTCGCCGGCATGGACGCAGCCGACCTGCGCCGCCTGGGGCGTGCGCTGCGCGACGAGGAGCGGGCCGGCGGCAACGCGCTCCCGCCGCCCTCGGACGACCTGCTCGCGCGGGCGCTCGCCGAACCCGAGCGCCTGGTCGCCCACGACCCCGGGTACGCGCGCGGGGCGCAGCGGCTCGGCGCGCTGCTCGGCAAGGCCCGTGCGCGCCTGGCGGACGGCGGCACCGCCGAGGAGGCGCTGTGGGACCTGTGGAACGGCACCCCCTGGCCCTCGCGCCTTGAGCGCGCCGCCCGGCGCGGCGGCGCGGCCGGCCGCAACGCCGACCGCGACCTGGACGCCGTGTGCGCCCTGTTCGCCGCCGCCGCCCGCGCGGAGGAGCGCAGCGGCGGCCGGGGCGCGCTCAACTTCCTGGCCGAGACCGAGGCCGAGGACATCGCCGCCGACACCCTCGCCGGCCGCGCGGTACGCCCCGACGCCGTCCGCCTGATGACCGCGCACCGCGCCAAGGGCCTGGAGTGGCGCCTGGTCGTCGTGGCCGGCGTCCAGGAGGGGCTCTGGCCCGACCTGCGCCGCCGCGGCTCGCTGCTGGAGGCGGACCGCATCGGCCGCGACGGACTCGCCGAGCCGCTCACCCCGGGCGCGCTCCTCGCCGAGGAACGCCGCCTTTTCTACGTCGCCGCCACGCGCGCGCGTGACCGGCTCGTCGTCACCGCCGTGAAGGCACCCGCGGACGACGGCGACCAGCCCTCCCGGTTCCTCGCCGAGCTGGGCGTCGAACCCCAGGATGTCACCGGACGGCCCCGCCGCCCGCTCTCCGTGGCCGCCCTGGTCGCCGAGCTGCGCGCCACCACGGTCGACCCGCGCGCGTCCGAGGCCCTGCGGGAGGCCGCCGCCCGCCGCCTGGCCCGGCTGGCCGCGCTCGCCGACGAGGACGGCCGCCCCCTGGTGCCGTCCGCCCACCCCTACCGCTGGTGGGGCATGTTCGAGCCGACCGAGAGCAAGGTCCCGCTGCGCGACCGCGACCAGCCCGTGGTGCTCTCCGGCAGCGCCCTCGACCAGCTCGCCAACACCTGCAGCCTCCAGTGGTTCCTGGGCCGCGAGGTGAAGGCCGACGCGCCCGCCACCGCCGCCCAGGGCTTCGGCAACGTCGTGCACGTCCTCGCCGACGAGGTCGCCTCCGGCCGTACCCCCGCCGACCTCGCCGTCCTCATGGAGCGCCTGGAGTCGGTGTGGAACGCGCTCGCCTTCGACGCCCCCTGGAAGTCGGCGCAGGAGAAGGACAACGCGCGCGTGGCGCTCGAACGCTTCCTGAAGTGGCACGTCCTGGACCGCGCCGCCCGCACCCCGGTGGCCAGCGAGCAGGACTTCGACGTCACCCTCGGCGCGGGCGACTACGAGGTGCGCATCCGCGGCCAGATGGACCGCGTGGAGACGGACGGCGAGGGCCGCGCGTACGTCGTCGACTTCAAGACCGGCAAGCAGGCGCCCAGTTCGGCCGAGGTGGCCCGCCACCCCCAGCTCGCCGTCTACCAGCTCGCGGTCCGCGAGGGCGCCGTCGACGAGGTGTTCGACGGCACCCGGCCCGAGCCGGGCGGGGCCGAACTGGTCCACCTGCGCCAGGGCGCCGCACAGCGCGACGGCGGCGAGACCCTGCCCAAGGTGCAGGCACAGGAGCCGCTGGAGGGGGAGTGGGTCGGCGATCTGCTGGCCACCGCCGCCGGGAAGGTCCTCGACGAACGGTTCACCCCGACCACCGGCCAGCACTGCACGCACTGCGCCTTCCAGGCGTCGTGCAGCGCCCGGCCGGAGGGCCGGCACGTGGTGGAGTGACGTACGGCACCACCCGCGCTGACCTGCGGATCCTCCCGTACGGCGGCCCGGACTGGCGAGCGCTGTCAGTCCGCGCCACTAACCTTTTCCGACATGCCCGCCCGTATCACCGACCCCGAGCAGCTCAAGGAGCTCCTCGGCATCCCGTTCACCCCGGAGCAGACGGCCTGCATCATCGCGCCGCCCGCCCCGCAGGTGATCGTGGCCGGAGCCGGATCGGGCAAGACGACGGTGATGGCGGCCCGCGTGGTCTGGCTCGTCGGCACCGGGCAGGTCGCCCCCGAACAGGTCCTCGGCCTGACCTTCACCAACAAGGCCGCCGGCGAACTCGCCGAGCGCGTCCGCAAGGCCCTCGTCCGGGCCGGCGTCACCGACCCGGACGTCATCGACCCCGACAACCCGCCGGGCGAGCCGGTCATCTCGACGTACCACGCCTTCGCGGGCCGTCTGCTGACCGACCACGGCCTGCGCATCGGCCTGGAGCCGACCTCCCGGCTGCTCGCCGACGCCACCCGCTACCAGCTCGCCGCACGCGTGCTGCGCGAGGCCCCCGGCCCCTACCCGGCCCTCACCCGCTCCTTCGCCGACCTCGTCAGCGACCTGCTCACCCTCGACTCCGAACTCGCCGAACACCTGGTCCGCCCCGAGGACCTGCGCACCTGGGACGCCGGCCTGCTGCACACCCTGGCCGGCGTCCGGCTCGGCAACGCCGACCTGCGCAAGGTCCCCGAGGCGGCGGCCGGGCGGCGTGAACTGGCCGAACTCGTCCAGCGCTACCGGGCCGCCAAGCGCGAGCGGGACCTGCTCGACTTCGGCGACCAGATCGCGCTGTCCGCGGAGCTGGCCGGCATCCCGGAGGTGGGCCGGTCGCTGCGCGAGGAGTTCCGGGTCGTCCTCCTCGACGAGTACCAGGACACCTCGGTCGCCCAACGCGTCCTCCTCGCGGGCCTGTTCGGCGGCGGCACCGGCCACCCCGTGACCGCCGTCGGCGACCCATGCCAGGCCATCTACGGCTGGCGCGGCGCCTCCGTCGCCAACCTGGACGACTTCCCGGAGCACTTCGCGCGCGCCGACGGCGGCCCCGCCGCCCGCCAGGCGCTCAGCGAGAACCGCCGCAGCGGCGGCCGCCTCCTCGACCTCGCCAACGGCCTCGCCGAGCCGCTGCGCGCCATGCACGCGGGCGTGGCGGCCCTGCGCCCGGCCCCCGGCGCCGAACTGGACGGCACGGTCCGCTGCGCCCTGCTGCGCACCCACGCCGAGGAGATGGACTGGATCGCCGACTCGGTCGCCCACCTGGTGCGCACCGGCACCGCACCCGGCGAGATCGCGGTCCTGTGCCGCACGGCGACCGACTTCGCCCAGATCCAGGGCGCCCTCGTCGCCCGCGACGTCCCCGTCGAGGTGGTCGGCCTCTCCGGGCTGCTGCACCTGCCCGAGGTGGCCGATCTCGTCGCCGTCTGCGAGGTGCTCCAGGACCCCGGGGCCAACGCCTCCCTGGTCCGGCTGCTGACCGGCCCGCGCTGGCGCATCGGCCCGCGGGACCTCGCCCTCCTGGGCCGCCGAGCCCGGCTGCTGGTCGCCCACGCGCGCGTGGGCGACGCCGACGACCCGGACCGCCGGCTCGCCGCGGCCGTCGAGGGGGTCGACCCCGCCGAGGTGATATCGCTCGCGGACGCGCTGGACACCTTCCTGGAGACACCGCTGGACGGCGGACAGGAGGACGACGGGCTGCCGTTCTCGCCCGACGCGCGCGTGCGCTTCGCCCGCCTGGCCACCGAACTGCGCGAGCTGCGCCGCGCCCTGGCCGACCCGCTGATGGACGTCCTGTACCGCGTCCTCGCCGTCACCGGCCTGGAGGTGGAACTGTCCGCGTCCCCGCACGCCCTGGCCGCCCGCCGCCGCGAGACGCTGTCCAACTTCCTGGACGTCGCCGCCTCCTTCGCGGCCGGCGACCAGGAGGCGACCCTGCTCGCGTTCCTCGGCTTCCTGCGCACCGCCGCCCAGTACGAGAAGGGCCTCGACAACGCCCTGCCCGGCGGCGAGAACACCGTCAAGGTGCTCACCGCGCACAAGTCCAAGGGCCTGGAGTGGGACGTCGTCGCCGTTCCCGGACTGGTCAGGGGCACGTTTCCCAGCGCCCAGGGCCGGGAGAAGTGGACCGCCCAGGCGAAGGTGCTCCCGCACGCCCTGCGCGGCGACGGCGACACCCTGCCCGACGTCGAGGCCTGGGACTCGCGCGGCATGAAGGCCTTCCACGAGGCGATGAAGGACCACCAGCACACCGAGGAACTCCGCCTCGGCTACGTCACCTTCACCCGCCCCCGCTCCCTCCTCCTCGGCTCCGGCCACTGGTGGGGCCCCAGCCAGAAGAAGCCGCGCGGCCCCTCCGACTTCCTCCGGGACCTGTACGACCACTGCGCCGCCGGGTACGGCGAGATCGAGGCGTGGGCCGACGAACCGGAGGAGGGCGAGGAGAACCCGGCGCTGCACACGGCGAGCGCCGACCAGGTGTGGCCGCTGCCCCTGGACGAGGCCGCGCTGGCCCGCCGCCGCACGGCCGCCGCGACCGTCCTCGCCCACCTGGACGCGCTCACGGCCGGGGCGGACGGTCACTCGCCCGTCGGCCACGATCCGAGCGGCCACGAGGACCCGGACTGGCCCCCGCCGCCCGAGGACGAGGAGACCGGTCCCTACGACGAGGAACCCGCCCCCTACGAGGACGGCCTCCCGGGCGGCTACGAGGGCGGCCTCCCGGACGAGGACTCCGCGGACTGGGACTCCTGGAGCTCGGAGCGCCCCATGGTCCCGCACCAGGCCGCGCCCGCCGAGCGCACGCCCGCGCACGCGCCCGCGCCGGAGGACGAACACGTCGGGGAGCCTGGGCCGGAGCCGGAGCCGGAGCCGGAGCCGGAGCCGGAGCCGGAGCCGGAGCCTGGGCCGGAGCACGCGCAGGTGTCCGCCCCCGAGCACGCGCGCGTGCCGGCTCCCGAGCGCGCCCCGTCCGCCTCCGCCGGGCACGCCCCCCTCACCCCCGAGGAGGCCCGCGCCGTGGCGTCCTGGGACCGTGACCTCGACGCCCTCGCCGGCGAGCTGCTGCGCGCCCGGCAGAGCGTCACCGACGTCCCGCTGCCCGCCGCGCTCTCCGCCACCCAGCTGATGCGGCTGGCCGAGGACCCCGACGGGCTCGCACGGGAACTCGCGCGCCCCATGCCACGCCCTCCGCAACCGGCCGCGCGCCGGGGCACCCGGTTCCACGCCTGGGTCGAAGCACGCTTCGAGGAGCTCATGCTGCCCATGCTGGAGCCCGACGAGCTGCCCGGGAGCGACGCCGAGATCGCCGACGAGCGTGACCTCGAAGCCCTCAAGGAGGCCTTCGAACGCACCGAGTACGCCCACCGCACGCCGTACCGCGTCGAGGCGCCCTTCCAGCTCGCGCTCGCCGGCCGGGTGGTGCGGGGCCGTATCGACGCGGTCTACCGGACCGGGGACGGCGCCGGGGCGACGTACGAGATCGTCGACTGGAAGACCAGCCGCACGCGTCTCGCCGACCCGCTCCAGCTGGCGATCTACCGGATCGGCTGGGCCGAGCAGCAGGGGGTGCCGCCGGAGTCCGTCACGGTCGCGTTCGTGCATGTCCGCACCGGCGAGATCGAGCGGCCGGAGGGGCTGCCGGACCGGGCGGCCCTGGAAAAGCTGATCGTCGGACAAGCTGAGTGTGACGAACAGCCCGCCGAGGATGCCCGTCCGGGCCGATAGGCTCGTGACCATGAGCCTGACCCCGGACAGCGCTGTCCGTACGTACATCGAGCAGCACCGCACCGCCTTCCTCGACGACCTCGCCGAATGGCTGCGCATCCCCTCCGTGTCGGCCCAGCCCGACCACGCCGCCGATGTACGCCGCAGCGCCGACTGGCTCGCCGCCAGGCTCAGGGAGACCGGCTTCCCGACCGCCGAGGTCTGGGAGACGGCCGGTGCCCCCGCCGTCTTCGCCGAGTGGCCCGCCGAGGACCCCGAGGCGCCCACGATCCTGGTCTACGGCCACCACGACGTGCAGCCCGCCGCCCGCGAGGACGGCTGGGACACCGAGCCCTTCGAACCCGTCCTCAGGGACGGCCGGCTGTACGCGCGCGGGGCGGCCGACGACAAGGGCCAGGTGTTTTTCCACACACTCGGCGTCCGCGCCCACCTCGCCGCCACCGGCCGCACCGCCCCCGCGGTCACCCTCAAGCTGCTCGTCGAGGGCGAGGAGGAGTCGGGCTCACCGAACTTCCGCAGCCTCGTCGAGGAACGCGCGCAGTGGCTCGCCGCCGACGCCGTGATCGTCTCCGACACCGGCATGTGGTCCGAGGACACCCCGACGGTGTGCACCGGCATGCGCGGCCTCGCCGAGTGCCAGATCGTGCTGCACGGCCCCGACCACGACATCCACTCCGGCGAGTTCGGCGGCGCCGTCCCCAACCCGGCCACCGCCGCCGCCCGCCTGGCCGCCGCCCTGCACGACGAGCACGCGCGCGTGACGATCCCCGGCTTCTACGACGACATCGTCGAGCCGGGCGACCGCGAGCGGCAGCTGTGGGCCGAGCTGCCCTTCGACGAGCGGGACTGGCTGCGCACCGCGCACTCGTACGCCACCGAGGGCGAGGCCGGACACACCACCCTGGAGCGTGTCTGGGCCCGCCCCACCGCCGAGGTCAACGGCATCGGCGGCGGCTACCAGGGCCCCGGCAGCAAGACGATCATCCCGTCCTCGGCCATGCTGAAGCTGTCGTTCCGGCTGGTCGCCGGACAGGACCCGGACCACATCGAGAAGATCGTCCGCGCCTGGGCCGCCGAGCGGGTGCCCGCCGGCATCCGCGCCGAGATCACGTTCCTGCCGGCCACGCGCCCGTGCCTCACCCCGCTCGACCACCCGGGCCTCCAGTCCCTGGCCCGCGCCATGGGCCGCGCCTTCGAAGGCCCGATCCGCTTCACCCGTTCGGGTGGCTCAGGACCGGCCGCGGACCTCCAGGACGTCCTCGGCGTGGCCGTTCTGTTCCTGGGGATCTCCGTCCCCTCCGACGGCTGGCACGCCCCTAACGAGAAGGTCGAGCTGGACCTTCTCCTCAAGGGCGTCGAGACCAGCGCCTACCTCTGGGGCGACCTCGCCGAGAACTGGCGCCATGTCCCCTGAGCCACCGGTGCCGTCCGGACGGCACCGCGCGCGGGGCACACTGGAGGGGCTGCCCCGCCCGTCCCACACCGGCCCGACCCGGTCTCCTCCCGCCCTTCGTCCCGCTGAACCGCCCGCTGAAACATCCGTTGCACTGGGGGAGTTGGAAGCACCCGTGACCACCTGGACCGACCACACCGCCGACCGCCCCATTTCGCTCACCGCCCCGAGCGGCATCGACCGCGCCGCCCACCACCGGCTCGACGAGGCCTGGCTCGCGGCGGCGTGGAGCCACCCCGACACCCGCTGCTTCGTGGTCTCCGGCGGCCAGGTCCTCATCGACGAGACGCCCGACGGGCGCACCGAACTCGTGATGACCCCCTCCTTCGAAGCCCCGCTCACCGAGGCACACCGCTACTTCCTGGGCACCGACGAGGAGGGCGTCAGCTACTTCGCGCTCCAGAAGGACGCCCTGCCCGGCCGCATCGACCAGTCCGCCCGCCCGGCCGGCCTGCGCGAGGCCGGACTGCTGCTGTCGCCGCGCGACGCCGGACTGATGGTGCACGCCGTCGGCCTGGAGAACTGGCAGCGCACCCACCGCTTCTGCTCCCGCTGCGGCGAGCGCACGGTCATCGCCGCCGCCGGCCACATCCGGCGCTGCCCCGCCTGCGGAGCCGAGCACTACCCGCGCACCGACCCCGCCGTGATCATGGCGGTCACCGACGAGGACGACCGCATCCTGCTCGGCCGCCAGGTGCACTGGCCCGAGGGCCGCTTCTCCACGCTCGCCGGCTTCGTGGAGCCCGGCGAGTCCATCGAGCAGGCGGTGCGCCGCGAGGTCTTCGAGGAGGCCGGGGTCACCGTCGGCCCCGTCGAGTACGTCGCCAGCCAGCCCTGGCCGTTCCCGTCCAGCCTCATGCTCGGCTTCATGGCCCGCGCGACCACGACCGAGATCAACGTGGACGGCGACGAGATCCACGAGGCCCGCTGGTTCTCCCGCGACGAACTCGGCGCGGCCTTCGACTCCGGCGACGTCCTGCCGCCGTACGGCATCTCCATCGCGGCCCGCCTGATCGAGATGTGGTACGGCAAGCCGCTGCCGACGAGGAGCTTCGTCTGAGACGGCCCGAGACGACCGACGGCCCGTACTGGAACCACAACGTCCACTACCACCCCGTGGTGCTGGACGCCGTACCGGACGGCTGCCGTACCGCCCTGGACGTCGGCTGCGGCGACGGACTGCTCGCCACGCGGCTCGCGACCAGGGCGGAGTCGGTGACCGGCGTGGACCGGTCCGCGGAGATGATCAGGCTCGCGCGGAAACGGGACGCAGGGAACGTCACCTTCCTGGAAGGCGACTACCTCGACGGCGCTCCCCGCGGCGGTGCCCGGCTCGACGAGGGGAGCTACGACTTCGTGAGCGCGGTCGCCGTCGTGCACCACGCGTCCTTCGACGACGCGATCGACCGGCTGGCCGGGCTGCTCGCGCCCGGCGGCCGGCTGGTCGTCGTCGGCCTGGCGCGCGACCGCACTCTCCTGGACCGGGTGATCAGCTGCTGCGGAGTTCCCACGAGCCTGCTGGCCGCGCGCCGCCGCGGCGGCAAGCACGATCCCGCCGGCATGCCGGTCGAGGACCCGATCGCGACCTGGGGAGAGGTCCGCCGGTCCACCGCCCACCTGCTCCCCGGCCGACGGTTCCGGCGCCGGCTGCTGTGGCGCTACACGCTGGTGTGGGACAAGCCGCGCTGAACACGCGAAAGCGGCCCCCGACACGAGCCGGGGGCCGCCTCGCGCAGCGCGACCTACGCGCTGATCTTCTGCTTGACCTGCGCCAGCGAGGGGTTCGTCAGGGTCCCGTCGTGGTGGCCAGGGGAGGCCGCCCGTACAAACAGGGAGGGGCAAGGGCGAGCGAGAAGCCCAAGGCGCTTGGCGTGGTCCGTCTGTCTGTAGGCAACCAGAACCAGACCGGCGAGGAAACGCAGCGGACCCGCATCAGCAAGCGGGCCGACGCGGAGGACATGGAGCTGGTCGACTTTGCGGTCGACATCGACGTGTCGGCGTCCATCTCGCCGTGGGTGCGACCGTCCCCGGGGCACTGGCTCAACAACAAGAAGGATCAGTTCGACCACATCATCATCTTGAAGATCGACCGCATCGCGCGGTCGGTCCGCCACCTCTCGGACACCATCGAGTGGTGTGAGGCGAACGGTAAGGGCCTCATCTCCTGCGAGGAGAAATTCGACCTCTCGAAGCCGTGGGGCAAGACCATTGCCAAGATCCTGGCCGTGGTGGCAGAGGCCGAGTTGGACGCCATCAAGGCCCGCAACAAGGCTTCCCGGGAGACCATGCGGAAGACCGGCCGGCGGCCGGGTGGCCTTGTCCCGTTCGGGCGCCGAGCGGTGAAGGGTGACGCAGGCTTCACCCTTGAACTCGACCCCGAGTACGGTCCGACGCTGATCGAGATGATTCGGCGCTTCATCGAGAAGCCGAGTTTCTCGGCCGCTGGCTGAACGAGCAAGGCGCGCCCACGGCTCAGGACATCGCTCGTATCCGCGCGGCGGCAGGCGAGAGCACGACCCGGCTGGCGGACCCGAAGCCTCGGGGGGCCAGGTGGACGCCGACCACAGTGCAAGCTACTGGTCAGCCGCTCCCTGCTCGGGGAGTACGTACGTGCCAGTGGCGCTGCAGCCCGCAACGACGACGGCACACCCGTCATGCGCTCTGAGCCGGTGCTGAACGAGGAGGAGTGGGCGAAGCTGTCGGACGACGCGGTCGCCTCGGTCAAGTACAAGAAGCAGAAGGGCTCTACGTCGCCGACTGTGGGCGTGACGTTCTGCCTGTTGTGCGGAAGCGCCCTCTGCTTCGTGAAGGGCGACCCGGCCAAGGGCAAGCGCGAAGCCCGTGACTGTGTGGACAGGAACGGGGGAGAGCTACACGCAGTGGTGGCAGCGGTCGAGCGCCGACGAACGTCGGGAGTTCCTGACGAAGCACAAGGTGAAGGCGTACTTCCGGCCCGACGCCCTCGCCGTCGATCCGGGTGACCTCATCGAGAACATCAAGCAGCAGGGCGTCTCGTGGTGGGACACACCCGTCAGGGCTTCTCGGGTGCTCGCACCGGTCACGCCGGTATCGCTGCCTGGAAAGGCGTACGAGAAGCCCGCGACGCCTACGGGCGCCGAGTGGGAGATCGTCAGCCGCTGGAAGGACTTCGAAGCCGAACGCGCGGCGTTGCAAGCAACGGCCGCAGAGGGATCCAACGGAGCGGGCGCGGCCGAGAAGCTCGCGACTCTCGCCCGACGCAGGCGGCAAGCAAGGAAGGCCCCCGATCATGGGGGCCTTTCCCGTTTCAGTATGTTGTACGCTTCCGGGCCAGGTCGCCGCCGTCGCTCCCGACTGCACGAGACCGAGTCCAGGCCCAAAGCCTTGGACGTCCACCTGTGAAGCGCCGTGCCTTCCGTATGGCCACCCCCGCAACGAAGGGACACACATGTCCCGCCGTCCGGCGGGGGTCACCGGCGCACCCGTGTGCGCCCCACAGGAAGGAGCCACCCACCAGTGGCCATCAGCTTCGGTCATGGCCGCCCGTGGGGCGGTGTCTCCCCGTACGAGTACCGGCGCATGGCGCAGGAACCATGGCACCCCCTCGCCTACCGGGCGCACTTCGCTGCACTGGGCTGGGCTGGGCCGACAAGGGCACGCGCCCTTCGACCCGGGGAAACCGGCCGCCTACGGCGAGCGGAGTAGTGGCGCGGCAGCGCCCAAAGAGGCAGGCATCGGCGAAGCGGTGGACAGCATGGGCGGCCGGACGGCCGCCACAGTGCGGAGCCTCTACGACAGAGCGGCACCGAAGGGGCGAACTGACGAGCTTCTGGAAGCGGCGGTAGAAGACCCGGTGAACGAAGCGGCCCCCGCTCTCAAGGCAGAGGCGAGGGCCGCTTTGCGAGAGGCGAGATCAGACGCCCAGCGCCTGCTTCACCTGGGCAAGGCTCGGGTTCGTCATGACGACCTCGGCGCCACCACTGGAGGGAAGCACCTGAACCGTGGGGACCGTCTGGTTGCCGCCGTTCGCCTTCTCCACGAACGCGGCCGAGTCGGGGTCCTGCTCGATGTTGATCTCGGTGTACGCGATGCCCTCGCGGTCCATCTGGCTCTTCAGCCGGCGGCAGTAGCCGCACCACGTGGTGCTGTACATCGTCACAGTGCCCTGCATCTCGCTCGCGCTCCTTCGGCAGGTCGGGGATGGTCCTCCAGGGAAGGAACGTACGCGACCCGCCCGCCATTCCCACGGCGGTGACGCCTGCCGCATCAGTACGACCGCGAGGGGCCGCCTGTGGACAACCGGCGCGGCAGTCTCCGGCGACCTGGCAGCATGGCTGTGTGACAGCAGCAACGCACTCCTCCCTCTTCCCGCAGGCACCGGACTCGGCCGACGCGGTGCTCGAAGGGCTCGACCCCGAGCAGCGCGCGGTGGCCACCGCCCTGCACGGTCCGGTGTGCGTGCTGGCCGGAGCCGGTACCGGCAAGACCCGCGCGATCACCCACCGGATCGCCTACGGGGTGCGGGCCGGCATCCTCCAGCCGTCCAGCGTGCTCGCCGTCACCTTCACCAACCGCGCCGCCGGCGAGATGCGCGGCCGGCTGCGGCAGCTCGGCGCCCAGGGCGTCCAGGCCCGCACCTTCCACTCGGCCGCGCTGCGCCAGCTCCAGTTCTTCTGGCCGAAGGCGATCGGCGGCTCCCTGCCCCGGCTCGTCGACCGCAAGATCCAGCTCGTCGCCGACGCGGCCGCCGCCTGCCGCATCCGCCTCGACCGGGGCGAGCTGCGGGACGTCACCGCCGAGATCGAGTGGTCCAAGGTCACCCAGACCGTCCCCGCCGACTACCCCCTCGCAGTCGTGAAGGCCGGCCGCGACGCCCCCCGCGACCCGGCCGAGATCGCCCAGCTCTACTCGGTCTACGAGGACCTCAAGCGCGACCGCTCGGTCATCGACTTCGAGGACGTCCTGCTGCTGACGGTCGCCGTCCTCCAGGACCGGCACGACATCGCCGACCAGGTACGCGCCCAGTACCAGCACTTCGTCGTCGACGAGTACCAGGACGTCAGCCCCCTCCAGCAGCGCCTGCTGGAGCTGTGGCTCGGCGACCGCGACAGCCTGTGCGTCGTGGGCGACGCCAGCCAGACCATCTACTCGTTCACAGGAGCAACCCCCGACCATCTGCTCGACTTCCGTGTCCGCCACCCCGGGGCCACGGTCGTCAAGCTGGTCCGCGACTACCGCTCCACGCCCCAGGTCGTCCGCCTCGCCAACGGCCTGCTGGCCCAGGCCAGCGGCAGAGCCGCCGACCACCGCCTGGAGCTGATCTCCCAGCGCCGGGCCGGACCCGAACCCGTCTACGCCGAGTACGCCGACGAGCCCGCCGAGGCCGAGGGCGCCGCCCGCCGCATCCGCGCGCTCATCGACGCCGGGGTCCCGGCCGCCGAGATCGCCGTCCTGTTCCGCACCAACTCCCAGTCCGAGACCTACGAGCAGGCCCTGGCCGACGCCGGGGTGGCCTACCAACTGCGCGGCGCCGAACGGTTCTTCGACCGGCCCGAGATCCGCAAGGCGGGCGTCGCCCTGCGCGCCGCGGCCCGCTTCGGCGGCAACGACTCCCTGCTCGACGACACCGTGGACCTGCCCTCCCAGGTGCGCGCGGTGCTCTCCGGGGAGGGCTGGACCACCACGCCCCCGGCCGGCTCCGGCGCGGTCAGGGAGCGCTGGGAGTCGCTGGCCGCCCTGGTCAACCTCGCCCACGACGTCGTCGCCGCCCGGCCCGCCGCCACCCTCGCCGACTTCGTCGCCGAACTCGACGAACGCGCGGGCGCCCAGCACGCCCCCACCGTCCAGGGCGTCACCCTCGCCTCCCTGCACTCGGCCAAGGGCCTGGAGTGGGACGCCGTCTTCCTGGTCGGCGTCGCCGAGGGCATGATGCCGATCACCTACGCGAAGACCGACGACCAGATCGAGGAGGAGCGCCGTCTCCTCTATGTCGGGGTGACCCGCGCGCGAGAGCGGCTCCATGTCTCCTGGGCGCTCTCCCGTACCCCCGGCGGCCGGGCGAGCCGTCGGCCCAGCCGCTTCCTGGACGGTCTGCGCCCTGGTTCCACCGCGACCGTCGGCCGGGGCGGCGGCGTCGGCGGCGGAGGCGTGGAGCGCGGCTTCACCGGCGGCCCCGAGGCGGCGCCCCGGCGCACCCAGCGAGCGCCCGCCCGCTGCCGGGTCTGCGGGCGCACTCTCACCGACGCCGGCGAGATGAAGCTGATGCGCTGCGACGGCTGCCCCTCCGACATGGACGAGGGAGTGTACGAGCGGCTGCGCGAGTGGCGTGCCGACCAGGCCCGGCTCAGCGGTCAGCCGGCCTTCTGCGTCTTCACCGACAGAACACTGGTGGCCATCGCCGAGAGCGTTCCCGAAGACGATCGCGAACTGGCCCGTATCCCCGGCGTCGGCATGCGCAAGCTCAACCGTTACGGCGCCGATGTCCTGGCCATCTGCGCAGGTCAGGAACCCGGGGGAGACCCGGCGGACGACTGAGGCGAACTCGTCGAAAAAATAGTTTGCGCATGCCCCAGCAATCCCCATAGGTTCTAGGCACGGAAGCGGCGGCCTTCTCGAAGGCCCGGTTCCGTGATGTACTTGCATATCCGAAGGACTGGCTCAACCCCAGTCCCTATAGACGCCGAGAGGAGGCGAGTCCAGTGATCAGCATCAAGACCAACATCAGCGCGGCCAAAATGACCGATCTCTCGGCCGTCTCCGTGTGCATGCTCGGCGTCTCGAACCTGGGCACCGGTCTGTCCGGCATTCCCGCCGTGCGTCCGGCGTCCTCCGTTGCTCTCGCGGGTCTTCCCATCCGTGAGCGCGATGAGCGACCGACCGAGGCACTGGAAGCAGTAGTGGCACAGGCGAAGGCCTATGCCTTTACGGCAGCCGGTGCCGGAAGCCGGAAGCAGACGACGCAGCACCACTTGATGTGGGCCTTCCGTGGGCCAGAACCCTGGAGTGATCCAGCCTGATTGATCAGGCCGGCGCCTTCAGGGCCGCGGAACCCCATCCGGGATCCGCGGCCCTTCTGTTTTCCCCGAACGGGGAGAGCGGACCGAAGGGGCCTCGGGGCAAGAGCAGAACCCGGTACCAGCCGCCAACCGGTCCAACCCGACCGGCACGACCAGACGAGGAAGAACCACCGTGCAACTCGAAGCGCACGCCCCGTCCGTACCGCCTTCCGAAACGATCTCCCCGCCCGGCCTCACGGAGGACTCCACCTTGATCCCGCTCACCGCGCTCACCGCGCTCGACGACGCCATCGAGAACCTCGGCGTACCCGTCCCCTGCCGCTCCTACGACCCGGAGGTCTTCTTCGCCGAGTCGCCGGCCGACGTCGAGTACGCCAAGTCCCTCTGCCGCACCTGCCCGCTGATCGAGGCCTGTCTCGCCGGGGCCAAGGAGCGGCGTGAGCCCTGGGGCGTCTGGGGTGGCGAGCTGTTCGTCCAGGGTGTGGTCGTGGCCCGCAAGCGGCCGCGTGGCCGTCCGCGCAAGAACCCGGTCACGGCATGAACATCCAAGGAACGATCGACCGCCCCGTCACGCACGACCCCAAGAAGCAGGCCCCGATGAAGCCGTCCACCAGCGAGCCCGCAGGCTCCGCGACCACAGACTTCACCACCGCCGGTACCGCCACCGGCTCGCGTCAGAACAGGACCCGAGAGATGCAACTCATCCCAGAAGCCCTGGCCCGTGCGCATATGCACGAGCGCCTGCACGAGGCCGAGAGGGAACGCCGGGCGATGCGCCTGGCGACCGCTCGCCGGATGCAGCGCCGGGCCGAGCGCGCCTCGATGCGCGCCCGCCGTGCGCTCGCCATGGCCGTCATGCAGTAGCCCAGCACACCTGAAGCGGTGGCCTCCCGACCCCGGGAGGCGTCAGCTGCACGCGGGGGCCGGTCCGTCCGAACGGACCGGCCCCCGCGGTGCGTTGCGCCCGCTGCGGTACCCCGGCCGAGGGACCCCGGCCGACCACCTGGACCTGCTCCGTGGAGGACGGCGTCCGCCGGTACTTCTGCGACGCCTGCTCCAGGGAGAACCTCGGAGCGATCGAGGGCCGCCTCGACTCGCCCTGGTGGTGACCGCCGCCCCTCGACTACCGGGCCCCCTCGGCTTCCTCGGCTTCCCCGGGTTCCTCAAGCTTCTCGAACTCCTCGAACTCCTCGAACCCCTCGGGTACGAAGCCGGGGAGCCAGTCCTCCAGTTCGTCGCGCAGCCGTACCGTCGCGCCCAGCTGGCACAGCACGCCGATGGTGCTCAGGGTCACCCGGTGTATCAGGAGGTAGGCCGGGGGCAGGTTGAGCTGCTTGCCCAGCTGGTGGGCGGGGTTGCGGGGGTCCGCGATCCGGGCCGCCTGGCTGCGCATCCAGCTGCGGGTGAAGGTGAACTCGTCGGCCTGGGCCGGTTCGATGATCGGCAGCAGGTAGTCTAGGACGGCGTCGGGGTCCAGCTCTATGGAGTCCTTGACGAACCCCTCGGCGCGCAGCAGCTCGTAGACCGCCTCGGCCTCCCCGTCCAGCGTCATCCGCAGGGAGTCGCCGATCGGGGTGGGCAGCCCGCCGGAGAGCCGGTCGACCGTGCCGAAGTCCAGCACGCCCAGGCGCCACTCCTCCTCGTCCTTTTCCTCGGCGGGCAGCAGGCGGAAGTTGCCCGGGTGCGGGTCGGCGTGCAGCAGGCCGGTGCGGGCCGGACCCGAGAACAGGAAGCGGGCGAGGAGCTGGCCGGCCCGGTCGCGCTGTTCCTGCGTCCCCTCCGAGATGACCTCGGAAAGCGGGATCCCGTCGATCCACTCCGTGACCAGGACCTGGTCGCACTGGTGCACCACCGCCGGGACCACCACATCGGGGTCGTCCGCGAACTCCTCCGCGTGCGCCGCCTGGGCCTGCGCCTCCAGGGCGTAGTCCAGCTCCTCGGAGACCCGGTCGCGCAACTCCGCGATCAGCGGCTTGATGTCCATACCGGGGATCAGCGGCCCCAGCAGACGAGAGAAGCGGCTCAGCTGCCCCAGGTCGGACAGCAGGGCCTCACCGGCTCCCGGGTACTGCACCTTGACCGCGACCTCACGGCCGTCGTGCCACACCGCGCGGTGCACCTGGCCGATGGAGGCCGCCGCCGCGGGCTTCTCCTCGAACTCCGTGAACAGCTCCCGCCAGTCCTCCCCGAGCCGCTCGGCCAGCACGGCGTGCACGGTGCGGGTCGGCATCGGCGGCGCGGCGTCCTGGAGTCGGGTGAGAGCCGCCCGGTAGGGGCCGGCGATCTCCTCGGGGAGGGCGGACTCGAAGACGGACAGGGCCTGCCCGAACTTCATCGCCCCGCCCTTCAACTCCCCGAGAACCTTGAAGAGTTGCTCCGCCGTGCGCTGCTGCAGCTCCCGGCCGACGATCTCCGCGGACTCGCCCACGATGCGCTTGCCCAGGCCCCACGTCGCCCGGCCGGCGAAGCCGAGCGGGAGCGCTGCGAGCTTGGCGGTCCGGGTGACCGCCTTCCGGGGAAGATCAGACATGCGCCCTCCAAGTCCCAGTCGGCCGAGCCGCGTCCGCGTGCTCTCGTCGCTCCGCCGACGGCCGTTGCCCCACCATTGTCGCGTGCGGATCCCCGTCGGTTGAGGAGTGCTCCCCCTTAGCTTTCTCCGCCGCTCCGCACGGGCATGCGAGGTGCGGCCAGACCGGTCGCGCATGCCAGTGCAGAGCCGGCACGGAGGCCTCCCAGCGCACTCCCGTCCCGGACGGCGACTCCCCGTCCAGGAAGGCCAGGGCGTGTGCGGCGGCCAGCCCGGCCACGGCGGTCGCCAGCGTCAGATCACAGGCGGCCACCCGGCGGGCCTGCCCGGAACGCCACTGGGCGACCAGCCGCGGCCAGGCCGGATCACGGTCCGTGCGGTGCTCGTGGAGGCAGCGGGCGCAGCCCGTCCCGCCGGGTAGTACGAGGGGGCCGACGACACCGGTGCCCTCCACCACACCCGCGTAGAGATGAGGGGTCCCCGAGGCCATGAGGGGTTCGGCGGCGCGCGCGTCCGGGGCGTGCACCAGGACGTCGTCCCGCGGGGCGACGATCACCAGCGCGTGGCCGGGCTCCTCCGCCGACGGACCCGGCCGGCGCGGCGGGCGGTCCGGCGCCGAGCGGCGGACGACCCTGTGCGCCGCCTCGTCCCTGCGCTCGCCGATCGCCTCGGCGGGCAGCCCGCCCGGCGCCACGTCCCACGGCTGCACCCGGCCCACGTCCCGCACGTCGACCTCGCCGACGCCCGCGCCCGCGAGCAGCGCGGCCAGCGTGACACCGACCCGGCCGGCGCCCCGCACCTGCACCCGCAGCGCACGACGGGCCGCCAGCCGGCCGATCGCACCGCCCGGTTCCGCGGTGATCAGGGACAGGGACTCCAGATCGGGCCGCAGCCGCTCCAGGACGTCCTTCCTCTCACGCAGCGTCTGCGCCGCGGGCCCGCCGCCGCGCGCGTCGTCCAGGAGCCCGGCCCGCGACAGCCCCGCCACCAGCGCGTCGACATGCCCGTCCGGCAGGTCCGTCCGGCGCCCCTCCTCGCGCAGCAGACCGAGACCGCGGGTGCCGTTGAGCAGGTCCAGGAAGCTTCCCGTCGCCGTGTCCATCGGTCCGAGTGTCATCGCGTGTGCGGGAGTCATCCCGAACTGCACGGTGTTGAGATCGCGCCAGCCGCGCCGGAGCGCGGGCTTCACCAGTGGATGCATGACAGGCCCCCGTAGCTGTCGAAAGGTCATGAATCGTCCCCGTGCGCCGATGGAGCCGGTCATGCCCCGCCGACGAGTGCCAGCATGCCCGGCCCGCCCGGCCGGTGCCGAAAGTTGTCCACAGGCGGTGGGTATTCGTCGTACGAATCAGACGCATGGTGGGGGATCGGCATCGAACCGCTCCGGACCCGGGACTTCCCCCGTGTGCAGCGGGTAACGTCGGGGCGTGCCCGCCGACCCACTGCACCGCGCCGGAAAGCCACAGCGCAGTACGACGAGCCAGCCGCCGAGCGGCTCGGGGGCGAGCGCGATCGAGGTTCGCAGAAGCGCCCGGCGCCGCCGGACGGTCTCCGCGTACCGCGAGGGCGATCGCACCGTCGTGCTGATCCCCGCCCGGATGTCCGAGGCGGAGGAGCAACGCTGGGTGACCGTCATGCTCAACAAACTCGCCGCCCAGGAGAGCAAACGGGTGCTGGGCGACGCCGAACTGGCCGAGCGCGCCCAGCGGCTGTCGGACCAGTACTTCGGCGGCCGGGCCCGCCCCGCCTCGGTGCGCTGGGTCACCAACCAGAACACCCGCTGGGGCTCCTGCACCCCGGCCGAGGGCAGCATCCGGCTCTCGCACCGGCTCCAGGGCATGCCCGAGTACGTCGTCGACTACGTGCTCTGCCACGAGCTGGCACATCTGCTGGTGCCGGGACACGGACCCCGGTTCTGGCGGCTGCTGGAGGCCTATCCGCGCACCGAACGGGCCCGGGGCTACCTCGAAGGCGTGGTCGCCGCCGAACGGCTGCCCCACCCGCCCGGCGCGCGCGGAGAGTGACGCGCCCCGGGCGCGTTCCCCGCGTCGTCGCCGGGCGCGGGTTGTGTACCGGGTCTGTACCGACTTCTTCCGATGTCCGGGTTAGCCGTTAGCCTGGCGCGACGCACTCACATTCGGGATGGGGGACGGTCGTAACGCATGGCCAGGGAATTCCAACGCGGCCACAAGGCCAGGATCAGTGACCTGACGGCGGGCACGGATCTGTACGTAGGCGTGCAGATCTCCGGCCCCGGGCTGAGCTTCGACATCAGCTGCTTCGGCCTGGACGCCGACGAACGCCTGTCGGACGACCGCTACTTCGTCTTCTTCAACCAGCCGAAGTCCCCCGAGGAGTCCATCCAGCTGCTGGGCGCGCAGGCGGGCGACACGGAGTCCTTCCGGGTCACGCTGGACCGGATCCCGCCGCGGATCCAGAAGCTGTCGTTCACGGCGACCATCGACGGCGACGGGCAGATGTCGCAGGTCGCTCCCGGCTACCTGCGCATCGTCGCGGGCGGCGAGGAGGTGGCCCGGTACTCCTTCGGCGGCGCGGAGTTCTCCACCGAGCGCGCCGTGATGCTGGGCGACTTCTACCTGAAGGACGTGTGGCGCTTCGCGGCCGTCGGCCAGGGCTTCGACGGCGGTCTGGAGGCGCTGCTGAAGAACTTCGGCGGCGAGGTGATGGAGGAGGAGGCGCCGGCCGCGCCGGAGCCGCAGCAGCCGCAGACCGGTGCCGCGCCCGGATTCGCGCCGCCCGCGTTCTCGGCCCCGTCCGCCCCCGCGCCGGCACCGACCCCCACGCCGGCACCCGCACCGGCCCCGGCTCCTGCACCGGTTCCCCAGGGCTTCACCCCGCCCCCGGCACCGTCGCCCGGGTCGGCCCCGAACGTGCACGCCGCGCCCACCCTCATCGCCCCGCTCGTCCCGGGCACCGTGCCGCCCCCGGCACCGGCCCCCGCGCCCTACGGCCAGCCGCCCGCCCCGAACGCGCCGATGCCGCCCGGCTACGGCCAGCCCCCGGCGCCTCCGCAGGCCCCGGGCCCGCCGCCCGGATACCCGCAGGCTCCGACGCCGCCCCCGGGCTACGGCCAGCAGCCGTCGTTCGGACAGGTCCCCGGCCAGCAGGCCTACGCGGTGCCCCAGGGCGCCCCGCAGGGCGGTGCCGGGGTCGGCGCCGCGCTCCAGAAGTTCAAGGAGACGCCCACCGGGCAGCGCTGGACGCCGCAGAACAGCAAGCTCATCCGCGCCGACCTCGGCATGGGCGGCCAGCCGGTGCTGGCCCGGCAGGGCAGCATGGTGCTCTACCAGGGCAAGGTCGACTTCAGCTACAAGGGCGCCGGATTCGCGGGCCGGATCGTGGGCAACGCCACCGGCCAGGAGATGCAGCTGATGCGCTGCACCGGCAACGGCCAGGTGTTCTTCGCCGAGAACTCCGCCCATCTGCACCCCATCGAGCTCCAGGGCGACGCGATCTGCGTCTCGGCCGAGAGCGTCCTCGCCTTCGACGAGAGCCTCCAGCACGAGGTCCGCCGGATCGAGGGCCACGGCATCCCCGGCGGCGCGCTGTTCACGATGCAGTTCCAGGGCACCGGCACGATCGTCGTCAAGACGCACGGCACGCCCGTGGTGCTGCCGGTGACGCCGACGACCTTCGCCGACTGCAACGCGATCGTCGCCTGGTCGGCCGCCTCCCAGGTGATCGTCTCCAGCCAGGTGCGGATGCGCCGCAACGCCTACCCGGGCGACACCGGCGAGAGCGTCAACCTGCAGTTCCGGGGCGCTCCCGGCAACTTCATCGTCGTCCAGCCGTACGAGGTCTGAGGGAGCCCGTCATGAACCAGCCGCTCGCGGGCTACGCCCCCGCACCCGTCACCGCCCGCATGGACAACCACGGCGACCACATGCTCAAGGTCGCCATGCAGACCGGCAACGACCTCCTCGCGCGCGTGGGGTCGATGGTCGCCTACGAGGGCTTCGTCCAGTACGAGCCCAACCCGCCGGCCGTGCGCCAGATCGCCCGCGACTGGATGACCGGCGAGGGCGCGCCGCTGATGAAGTGCTCCGGCGACGGCCTGCTCTACCTCGCCGACTACGGCGCCAACGTCGTCGTCATCAACCTCAACGGCGACGGCATCTCCGTCAACGCCACCAACCTGCTCGCCTTCGACGCCCATCTGACCTGGGGCGTGGAGCGGGTGAAGGGGCTCGCGAAGTTCGCCGGACAGGGCCTGTGGAACACCAGGATCTCCGGGCAGGGATGGGTCGCGCTGACCTCCCGGGGCAAGCCGATCGTCGTCGACTGCGGCGGCGGCGAGGACGAGACGTACGTCGACCCGGACGCGCTGGTCGCCTGGTCCCCGAACCTCAAGGTGAAGGGCAAGCGCAGCTTCAAGGCGCAGTCGCTGATCGGCCGGGGCAGCGGCGAGGCCTACCAGATGGCCTTCTCCGGCCAGGGCATCGTCGTCGTCCAGCCCAGCGAGGACAGCACCGACCGCCTCCGGTTCCGGGGCTGAGGGGGAGTCAGGAAACATGCAGAGCCCGCTTTTCGCCTTCAACGACTCCCAGGCCAGGGACCGCTACAGCCTCCAGAACAAGCAGATGCTGCGGGTCGTCCTGGAGGGCCACGACGACGTGCTCGCCCGTAAGGGCACGATGGTCGCCTACCAGGGGCTCGTCGAGTTCGACGCCGAGTACCAGGGCCACAACCAGGCACGCGCGCGTGCGTACACCGGCGAGGGCCTGGACCTGATGCGCTGCCACGGGCAGGGCACGGTGTACTTCGCCAACCTCGCCCAGTACATCCACGTCCTGGACGTCGACCACGACGGTCTGACCGTGGACAGCAGCTACGTCCTCGCGATGGACTCCACGCTGCACCACGAGGTCGTCGCCGTCGACAGCCTCTACGGCATCTCCGGCTCCGGGAAGTACCAGCTCAACATCACCGGACACGGCAAGGTCGCCCTGATGACCTCCGGCGCGCCGCTGCTGATGCAGGTCACGCCCGACAAGTACGTCAACTGCGACGCCGACGCGATCGTCGCCTGGTCCACCGGGCTGCGCGTCCAGATGCAGGCCCAGACGCATTCCTCGGGCGTCTGGCGGCGCCGGGGCAGCACCGGTGAGGGCTGGGAGCTGAGCTTCATGGGAAGTGGCTTCGCGTTGGTCCAGCCGAGTGAACTGCTGCCTCCGCAGAACGCCCAGATCGGGCAGGGAGTCGCCGCCCAGTTCGGAATGGGCCAGCAGGGCGCGCGCGGGATGAACCAGGGCAACGTCTGGAGCTGAGGGACCACGGGGTAAGGGGCGCCCGCCGGGGTGGGCGCCCCTTACCCATGCGCCGGGACCGCCGGACCGGCCGGTCAGAGCCGGGCGCGGGTTCCTTCGAGCAGCCGGACGACCGAGTCGTCGGCGACCTCCGCGACCTCGTCGTAGCCGAACCAGCGCAGGTCCAGGGACTCGTCGCTGATCGCGTGGGCGGCGCCGCGCGGGGCCAGGGCCGCGTACTGGACGTCGAAGTGCCAGTGGCACGGCGCCGGGATCGGGTGCCGGTCCAGGCGGACCGGGCCGCCCGGCAGCAGCGTCAGCCCGGCGATCCCGGACTCCTCGGTCGCCTCCCGCAGGGCCGCGGCCGCGAGCGTGGCGTCGCCCGGCTCGCAGTGGCCGCCCATCTGGAGCCACATCCGCAGCTTCCGGTGCAGGGTCAGCAGCACCCGGCCCCGCTCGGGGTCGACGACCAGGGCGCTCGCCGTGACATGGCCCGCGTGACAGGCCTTCCAGATGCCGTCGGAGTGGGCCGCGAGATGGTCCAGATAGGCCTGGCGCAGCTCGTCCTGGCCCTCGTGCCCCTTGAGGACGAGGACCGCGTCGTCGTACAGGCTCACTCGGAGTCGTCGCCCTCCGCCTGGTCGTCCTTCTTGTGCAGGTCGGGCTTCTCGGCCGCCTCGCCGAGCAGCTTGTCCAGCTCGGAGAAGTCCAGCTGCTCACGGTGGACGAAGCCGTCCGGGTCGTCCAGGTCGGACGCCGTCGGCAGCATGTCCGGGTGCGCCCACAGCGCGTCCCGGCCGTCGACACCGCGCGCGTCCGTCAGCGAGGCCCACAGGCGGGAGGCGTCGCGCAGCCGGCGCGGACGCAGCTCCAGGCCGATCAGCGTGGCGAAGGTCTGCTCCGCGGGGCCGCCCGTGGCACGGCGGCGGCGCAGGGTCTCGCGCAGCGCGTCGGCCGACGACAGCCGCGGCTTCGCGGCCGCGTGGACCACCGCGTCCACCCAGCCCTCCACGAGCGCCAGAGCCGTCTCCAGACGTGCCAGGGCGGCCTTCTGCTCCGGGGTGTCCTCCGGCTGGAACATGCCCTGCTGGAGGGCGTCCTGGAGCTGCTCGGGGTTCTGCGGGTCGAACTGGCCGACCACGTCCTCCAGCTTGGCCGTGTCGACCTTGATCCCGCGCGCGTACCCGTCGACTGCGCCGAACAGGTGGGAACGCAGCCACGGCACGTGTGCGAACAGACGCTGGTGGGCCGCCTCGCGCAGCGCCAGGTACAGCCGCACCTCCTCCTTCGGCACACCGAGGTCCTTGCCGAAGGACTCGATGTTCACCGGCAGCAGCGCGGCCTTCCCGGCCGGGCTCAGCGGCAGGCCGATGTCGGTCGAGCCGACGACCTCGCCCGCGAGCACCCCGACGGCCTGCCCGATCTGCGTGCCGAACATGGCGCCGCCCATCGAGCGCATCATGCCGATCAGCGGGCCCGCCATGGCCTGCATCTCCTCCGGCAGGACATCGCCCATCGCGGCGCCGACCCGCTCGGCGACCGGGTCGACCAGCTCCTGCCACGCCGGCAGCGTCGCCTCGACCCACTCCGCGCGAGACCAGGCCACGGCCGAACCGGAACCGGACGGCAGCGACGTCGCGTCGTCCAGCCACAGGTCCGCCAGCCGCACGGCCTCCTCGACCGCCGTGTGCTCGGCGGGGCCGACGCTCGCGTCCTTGACGCCGTCCGACGTGCCCTGCGCGACCGTCTGGCGGGCGATCTGCTTGGCCATGTCCCAGTTCACCGGGCCGCCCTCGTACGAGAGCATCTGGCCCAGCTGCTGGAAGGCGGCGCCCAGGTCGGTGGGGTTCAGCGACCCGAACATGGCAGCGAACGGATTGTCGCCGCCGAAGCCGCCGGCCCCGGGGGTGCCGAAGCCGAACGGGTTGGCCGGTCCCTGCCCACCACCGCTCTGCTGGTCCTTCTTCTTGCCCTCGTCGCCGTCTTCCGGCTCCTCCGGCGGAAGGCCGAAACCGAATGGGGTGTCACTCACGGGAATCCTCGGCTGGTAAGGCCACCGGTTCTCTCCGGCGGCGCGGCTGCCCGACAACACCACCCAGCGTAGACACCCCGACCCGATCGGGCCTCGGTGCTTCGCCGACAGTCGGCCTGCGGCAGGATGGATGCCACCTGGTACGTACGCGTCACTCACGCTCGTACTGAAGACAACCGCTGGAGACGCCCGGTGAGTTCCCCAGATCCGCAGGTTCGCGCAGCGCGAAACCACTCAACCCCTCCCGCAGTGCGCGGGCCCGTCGTCGCCGTGACCGGCGCCGCGACCGGGGTCGGCGCGCTGCTCACCGAGCGGCTGGCCGCTTCCGAGGAGATCAAGCAGGTCATCGCGATCGACGAGCGGCGCGGGGAGTGTGCGGACGCCCGGTGGCACATCCTCGACGTACGGGATCCGGCCATCGCCGACAAGCTCCGCGGGGCCGACGTGGTGGTGCATCTGGCGCTCGACCTGGATCTGGAGACGGACGCCGCGGCGCGTACGGCCTACAACGTGCGCGGGACGCAGACCGTGCTGACCGCGGCGGCCGCCGCCGGTGTGCACCGCGTGGTGCTGTGCACCTCCGCCATGGTCTACGGCGCGCTGCCGGACAACGAGCTGCCGCTGTCGGAGGACGCGGAGCTGCGCGCGACCGCCGAGGCCACGGGCGTGGGGGACCTGCTGGAGATCGAGCGCCTCGCGCGCCGGGCGCCCCGCGCGCACCCCGGGCTCAACGTCACCGTCGTGCGCCCCGCGGTGCTCGTCGGAGGCACGGACACCGCGCTGACCCGGTATTTCGAGTCGCCCCGGCTGCTGGTCGTCGCCGGGTCGCGGCCCGCCTGGCAGTTCTGCCACGTCGAGGACCTGTGCGGCGCGCTCGAGTACGCCGTCCTGGAGAGGGTCGAGGGGGAGCTCGCGGTCGGCTGCGACGGGTGGCTGGAGCAGGAGGAGGTCGAGGAGCTGAGCGGGATCCGGCGGATGGAGCTGCCGTCGGCGGTCGCGCTGGGCGCGGCGGCCCGCCTGCACCGGATCGGGCTCACACCGTCGCCGGCCGGGGACCTCGCCTACACGATGTATCCGTGGGTGGTGAGCGGGAGCCGGCTGCACGACGCCGGGTGGCGGCCGGGGTGGACGAACGAGGAGGTGCTGGCCGAGCTGCTGGAGGAGGTGGCCGGACGGCACACGGTGGCCGGGCGGCGGCTGGGGCGCAAGGACGCGACGGCCGCGGGCGCCGCGGGCGCGACGGTCGCGCTGCTGGGCGCGGCGGCCGTGGTGCGGCGGGCCCGGAAGGCACGGCGCCGGATCTGAGCCGCACCCGCACCCGCCCTCGCACCCGCCGCCAGGCCCCCGCCTCCGCCGGCGCGGCCCGGGCACTCGCAGGAGTCTCCGAAGACGTACGCGCGCGTGCCTGGTGACAGCGGTATTCCGCGAGGTCCCGGGCTTGCGGCACGATGGGGGTATGGCTGCTACGTACGATCATCCCGGTGAGCGGGGCGCTGACGATCCGATCAGGCTGATCGGGATCCGGGAGACCGCGCTCTCCGTGGACGAGGTCTTCGCGGCCGTCGGGGACGACGCGGCCGGAGGGGTCGCGCTGTTCGTGGGGACGGTGCGCAACCACGACGGGGGCGCCGACGTGGACGCGCTCGGGTACTCGTGCCATCCCAGCGCCGAGAGCGAGATGCGGCGGATCGCCGAGAAGGTCGTCGCCGACCACCCCGTGCGGGCGCTGGCCGCCGTGCACCGGGTGGGTGACCTGCGGGTGGGGGACATCGCCGTCGTCGTCGGCGTGTCGTGTCCGCACCGGGCCGACGCCTTCGAGGCCTGCCGGAAGCTGATCGACGACCTCAAGCACGAGGTGCCCATCTGGAAGCACCAGAAGTTCTCGGACGGCACCGAGGAATGGGTCGGGGCCTGCTGAAGAAGCCACGTTCGGCCTCCGGTTGCGTAACCGTACCCCTCGCGTGAGCGTTGTCAGTGCGGATGGCTAATCTGCTGATCAGTCAGTCGCGGGACGCTCATGGGGTTGGGAGGTCGGCATGGCGGCGCTCGTCTGGTTGCTGATTCCGCTTGTGGCTGCGGTCGGCGCCGGTGTGTGGGGCAGCTGGGCCAACCGGACCAGGAGAGCACGCAGCGACGGCCCCGAGCTGGACGGGTACGCGCGGTTCTGCGAGGCCATGGAACGGTCCCACTCCGGCAGCTGAGACGCGTGTGACGGGTGGCCCTGACGGTGCGCTGACAGGCGCGTCCCGTACTGTCATGTCATGCCACGCCGCACCGCGACGATGCTCGCCTCCACCCTGATGCTGATCGCGCTCCTGTGCGCCGGAGTGCTCATCAACGTGCCGTACTCGGAGATGTCCCCCGGCCCGACCGTGAACACGCTCGGGGACCACGACGGCGAGCCGGTGCTGCAGATCGACGGCCACAAGACGTACGCGACCTCCGGGCACCTGAACATGACGACCGTCCGGGTCACCAGCGCCGACTACCGGATGAACCTCGTCGAGGCCGTCTACGGATGGCTCTCGCACGACAACAAGGTCGTGCCGCACGACACGCTCTACCCGGACGGCAAGACCGAGCAGCAGTCCACCCAGGAGAACGCCGAGGAGTTCAGCCAGTCCCAGGAGAGCGCCAAGGTCGCCGCCCTGAAGGAGCTGGGCATCCCGGTGAAGTCCTGGGTGATCGTCTCCACCGTCGTCAAGGGCTCGCCCTCCGAGGGCAAGCTGCACGCCGGTGACGTGATCAAGGCCGTCGACGGTACGGCGGTCAAGCAGCCGGCCGACGTCGCCACCCTGGTCACCAAGCACAAGCCCGGCGAGGACGTCGTCTTCACCGTCGTGCCGGCCAAGGAGCAGGCCGCCGCCGAGAAGGCGAACAAGACGGCCACCAAGACCGAGAAGGTCACCGTCACCACGGCCACCTCGGACGACACCGGCGAGAAGCGGGCCATCGTCGGGATCTCCGCCGGGACCGATCACACGTTCCCGTTCTCCATCGACATCAAGCTCGCCGACGTCGGCGGGCCGAGCGCCGGGCTGATGTTCTCGCTCGGGATCTACGACAAGCTCACCCCGGGTGACCTCACCGGCGGCAAGTTCGTCGCGGGCACCGGCACCATCGACGACAGCGGCACGGTCGGGCCGATCGGCGGCATCTCGCTGAAGACCATCGGCGCGCGCAGCAAGGGCGCCCAGTACTTCCTGACCCCGGCCGACAACTGCGCCGAGGCCGCCAAGGACACCCCGAGCGGGCTCACCCTGGTCAAGGTCAAGAACATCGGCGACGCCCTCGACGCCCTCAAGGACATCCGCAGCGGCGACACCGGCGCCCTGCCGAAGTGCACCACCAAGGGCTGAGACCACGAAAGAAACGGCGGCAGGTACGGCGGCAGGCACGGCCGAGACGCAGCCGGAGACGCAAAGACCGGGGGCGCCCCTCCTGACGAGGGGCGCCCCCGGTGCCGTTCCCGGACGGGGCCGGCGTGGCCGTGGGCGGTGACGGCGGAGCTCAGTCCTCGAACGTCGACTTCAGCGCCTCGGCCAGGCCGGGCACCAGGTCGGGGCCGGTGAGGACCTCCGTGGGGGAGTCCTTCTCGCGCAGGCGCACCGCGGAGTCGCGGGTGCCGTCGCGCAGCACGGCGACGGTCATCCGGACCTCCTGGCGGTCGGGGTGGCTCGCGACCCACTTGGTCAGCTTGGCCCCGCTCAGCCCCTCCGGGACCTGGGACTCGGCGGACGGCGGCAGCATCAGGCGCTCCACCGTGAGCGCGCAGCCGACCACCGCGTCCGGCCAGGCGATGGTGCCCAGGAACTCGTCCAGCGCCTTGTCCGTTGGCACTTCGTCCTGCTCGATCGGGGTGAGACCGGTGGTCGCGGACTCGTCCTCCAGACCGAGCTGGGCGGCGAGAGCCGGTTCCTGGGTGCGCAGCCGTACGGTGTCGACGAGGGCGAAGAGGCGAGCGGGCTGGTCCCAGCCGAGGCCGGAGGCGTACTCGTCGATCTCGAGTACGGCCCGGGTGAGCGGATTCGCTGCCATGGGAGTGTTGGACATGGTCACAATCCTGCCTCGTTCATGGCCGGAATCGGGAACCGAGTAAGCCGTGAGTAAGTTGCATAGGTGTGGCCCCACGATCACGGGGGGCCACGGAGGGCCCCCGAACGCGGGGGCCTGACGGTACAGAAGCGGATTCAACAGCGACTTCGAGGTGCGCACCTTGGCTTTCCAGATGCCGGACCGCGGCGGAGGCCCGACGGGGCCACGGATGAGAGCGGCGGGACGTCCGTCCCGGCGCGTCCGGACCCTGCTCATGACACTGGGCGTCTTCGCCGTGCTCGGCATGGCGTTCAGCATGTTCGCGGGTTTCTGGACGAACTGGCTCTGGTACCGGTCGGTGCACTACTCCTCGGTGTTCACCACCACCCTGTGGACCAAGATCGGACTGTTCTCCGTCTTCGGTCTGCTGATGGCGGTCGCCGTCGGTTTCAACGTCTGGCTCGCCCACCGGCTGCGGCCCCCGCTGAGCGCCATGTCCATGGAGCAGCAGAGCCTCGACCGCTACCGGATGGGCATCGCGCCCTACAAGCGGTGGCTGCTGCTCGCGGTCACCGCGCTGGTCGGGCTGATCGCCGGCGCGTCCGCGGCCGGCCAGTGGCGCACCTGGCTGATGTGGGTCAACGGCGTGCCCTTCGACCAGAAGGAACCGCAGTTCCACCTGGACGTCTCCTTCTACGCCTTCGACCTGCCCTGGTACCGGTTCCTGCTGGGCTTCGGCTTCGCCACCGCGATCCTCTCCCTGATCGCGGCCGCGCTCACCCACTACCTGTACGGCGGGCTGCGCGTCACCAGCCCCGGCGCCCGCGCCACCGGCGCCGCGACCGGCCACCTCTCGGTGCTGCTCGGCCTCTTCGTCGCCCTCAAGGCGGTCGCCTACTGGCTCGACCGCTACGGACTGGCGGTCAAGTCGAGCGACTTCAAGGCCACCGGGAACTGGACGGGCCTGAGGTACGTCGACGCGAACGCGTACCTGCCGGCCAAGACGATCCTGTTCTGCATCGCCGTCATCTGCGCGCTGCTGTTCTTCGCCACCCTGTGGCGGCGTACCTGGCAGCTGCCCGTCATCGGCTTCGGCCTGATGGTCCTCTCGGCGATCCTGATCGGCGGCCTCTACCCGGCGATCGTGCAGAAGTTCCAGGTCCAGCCGAACGAGCAGGCCAAGGAAGCCCCGTACGTCCAGAAGAACCTCAAGGCGACCCGCGAGGCGTACGGCATCGACGACACCAAGGTCAGCGAGTACACGGGCAAGAGCACGACCACGGACAAGACCAAGCTCCGGAACGACGTCGAGGACACGGCGAGCATCCGGATCATGGACCCGAACATCGTCTCGCCGACGTTCCAGCAGCTCCAGCAGATGCGGAACTACTACGCGTTCCCGACCAACCTGGACGTGGACCGCTACACCAAGGACGGCAAGGTCCAGGACACCGTCATCGGCCTGCGCGAGCTGAACCTCGCCGGCATCCCGAAGAACAACTGGATCAACGACCACTTCCGCTACACCCACGGCTACGGCGTGGTCGCCGCCAAGGGCACCGAGGCCGACTCCCAGGGGCAGCCGGTCTTCACCGAGTCCGACCTGCCGTCCACGGGCGACCTGGGCGCGTACCAGCAGCGGATCTACTACGGCGAGAAGACGACCACGTACTCGATCGTCGGCGGTCCCCAGAAGGAGATCGACTACTCCGACGACAACGGTGAGAAGACCACCAGCTACGAGGGCAAGAGCGGGGTCAGCCTCTCCAGCCCGGTCAACCGGGCCGCGTACGCGGTGGCGTTCAACGAGCCGCAGATCCTCTACTCCGGTGCGATCGGCGAGGGCTCGCGGATCCTGTACAACCGCACGCCCAAGGAGCGTGTCGAGGCGGTCGCCCCCTGGCTGACCATCGACGGCGACGCCTACCCGGCGGTGGTGGACGGCCGTATCCAGTGGATCGTCGACGCCTACACGACGACGAACGGCTATCCCTACGCCTCCCGCACGACCCTCGGCGACACCACGGCCGACTCGCTGACCGCGACCAACAACTCCCGTGCGGTGGTCGCCCAGCAGAACCAGGTCAACTACATCCGCAACTCGGTGAAGGCGACCGTCGACGCGTACACCGGCGCCGTCAAGCTCTACCAGTGGGACACCCAGGACCCCGTCCTGAAGACCTGGATGAAGGCCTTCCCCGGCACGGTGGAGCCGCGCAGCGCCATCTCGAAGTCCCTGATGGCCCATCTCCGTTACCCGCAGGACCTGTTCAAGGTCCAGCGGGAGCTGCTCACCCGCTACCACGTGACGGACGCCCAGACGTTCCTCACCGGCAGCGAGGTGTGGCAGGTGCCCGACGACCCGACCAACAAGTCGGGCGACGCGGTGCCGCCGTACTACCTGAGCATGAAGATGCCCGACCAGAGCCAGCAGACGTTCTCGCTGTCGACGACGTTCACGCCCAACGGCAGAGACAACCTCAGCGCGTTCATGTCGGTCGACTCCGAGGCCGGTTCGAAGGACTACGGCAAGATCAGAATCCTGAAACTGCCGACCAGCACGACCGTCGACGGACCCAAACAGGTCCAGAGCCAGTTCAACTCCGAACAGGACATCGCGGCCGCCATCAAGCTCCTCAAGGGCGGCGACTCGGAGGTCGAGTACGGCAATCTGCTGACCGTGCCGCTGGACGGGGGTCTGCTCTACGCGGAACCGGTCTACGTCCGCGGTGCCGGCGTCAAGTACCCGCTTCTGCGCAAGGTGCTGGTCACCTACGAGGGCAGGACCGCCTTCGAGGACACCCTCGACGAGGCGCTGGACAAGGTGTTCGGGACCGAGGGTTCGGACACCGGGTCGTCGGACACCGGCACCGGGACGACCACACCGCCCACGTCCGGCGACCCCACGGTCCAGGCGGCGCTGGACGACGCCCAGAAGGCCTTCGACGCCGGACAGGAGGCACTGAAGAAGGGCGACTGGACCGCGTACGGCAAGGCCCAGGACGAGTTGCAGGACGCGCTGAAGCGGGCCGAGGCGGCGCAGTCCAAGGCCGACCGGACGAGCGGTTCCCCGACTCCGGGCAGCAGCGCGAGTCCGAGCGCCGCCGCGAGCGCCAGTCCCGGTCCGAGCGCGAGTTCCGGACCGAGCGGGTGACCGGGACGGGTTGATCAAGCACCCCCCGCGCCGTGATACGGTTTCGTTGCAACAACGGCGCGGGGTGGAGCAGCTCGGTAGCTCGCTGGGCTCATAACCCAGAGGTCGCAGGTTCAAATCCTGTCCCCGCTACTGAAGTCGAAGGCCCGGATCCTCATTGGGATCCGGGCCTTCGTGGTGTGCGCCGCCGCCCGTTCGTGATGTACGGACGAGCGGCGAACGCATGTACCGGTGCGCGGAGTGCCGCGCCGGTGTGGGGAGTTGAGGGAGATGTGTTTGACTTGTCGTTCTGTGGGCATGTCGACAAAACGCTGAAGTGACCTCTCGGGTTGCGGTATACCGGGTGTATCCAGGTTGCAGGTGGTGCGACGATGAACGTTATGGGGGACAAGGCAACTCTGTTCGAGACAGGGCGTTTTGTGCAGCCTTCGGGCGAGGAGCCGACCCGCGACGAGGCCGCCGAGGCCGCCGACGAGGCGCGCTGTCGGCTCCAGGCCGCTGCCGGTGAGGTCGAGGCGATGAGCGTCCTCGGCGCCATGCTGCTGCGCCGTGGCGACCTCGACGGAGCCGAACCCCAGCTGCGTGCCGCCACCGCGGCCGGTGACCGTGCCGCCGCCAACAACCTGGGCGTCCTGCTGCATCAGCGCGGCTACCCCGAGGAGGCCGCCGGATGGTGGCGGATCGCCGCCGTCGCCGGCTCCGCGGCCGCCGCCCACGCGCTCGGCCGCTACCACCGGGAGCGCGGGGACGAGCCCGCCGCCGAGTACTGGCTGCGCCAGTCCGCCGAACAGGGCCACGCGCTCGGCGCCTACGCCCTGGCCGACCTGCTGGAACACCGGGGCGACGCGAAGGCCGGCCACTGGATGCGGGCCGCCGCCGAACGCGGGCACCGCGAGGCCGCCTACCGGCTGGCGCGCGCCATCGACCGCCGGATCACCGGCACCGAGGACGAGGACGACACCGCCGGCCCCGACGGCGGTCCCGGCGCCCGGGCGGACGTGCTCGTGGCGGCCGACCCGACCGGCCGGACCGCCGCCGCTCTGGAGGAGGCCGAGCAGTGGTACCGGCAGGCCGCCGCCCGCGGCCACCGGCGGGCCGCGCTGCACCTCGGCGCCATCCTGGAGAAGCGCGGCGCGCTCAAGGAGGCCGGCCGCTGGTACCTGACCTCCGCCAAGGACGGCGAGGCCCGGGCCGCCTGCGCGCTCGGCTTCCTGCTGCGCGACGCCGGCGACACCGAGAACGCCGCCATCTGGTGGCTGCGGGCCGCCCAGGACGGCGACGGCAACGCGGCGAACGCGCTCGGCGCGCTGCACGCCGAGCGCGGCGAGACGCAGACCGCCGAGCGCTGGTACCGGGCGGCGATGACCGCGGGCGACGACAACGGGGCGTACAACCTCGGGCTGCTCTGCGCCGAGCAGGGCCGCACCGCGCAGGCCGAGCAGTGGTACCGGCGCGCGGCCTACGCCGGGCACCGCGAGGCCGCGAACGCGCTGGCCATCCTGCTGCTCCAGGTCGGCGACACCAGCGGCGCCGAGCCCTGGTTCTCCAAGGCCGCCGAGGCCGGCAGCGTGGACGCCGCGTTCAACCTCGGGATCCTGTACGCGGGCCGGGGCGACGACGCGCTCGCGCTGCGCTGCTACGAGCGGGCGGCCGCGGCCGGGCACACCGAGGCCGCGCTCCAGGTCGGCATGGCCCGGCTGCGGGAGGGCGACGAGGCCGCCGCCGAGCGGCATCTGCGGTGCGCGGCGGGCGGGGGCAGCGCGGAGGCCGCGTACCGGCTCGCCGCCGTCCTCGACGCGCGCCGGCCGACCGTCTCCGAGCACGAACTGGGGGAGTCCTCGCTGCACGCCAAGACCGAGTGCGAGGAGTGGTACGAGCGGGCCGCCTCGCAGGGCCACCGGCGCGCCCAGGTGCGGGTCGGGATGCTGGCCGCGGCACGCGGGGACGTCGTCGAGGCGGCGCAATGGTACCGGGCCGCGGCCGAGGCGGGATCGCGCAACGGGGCGTTCAACCTGGGGCTGCTGCTGGCCCGCGAGGGCAGCGAGCCGGAGGCCGCCGTGTGGTGGGAACGGGCCGCCGACGCGGGGCACGGACGGGCGGCGTTGCGGCTCGCCCTGGTCTACGCGCGTCGGGGTGAGCTGGCGGTGGGGCAGCAGTGGGCCGACCGGGCGGTGGTGCTCGGACCGGCGGAGGTGTCCGAGCGCGCGGGCCGCCTGCGGGACGCGCTGCGCGAGGAGCTGTCGGCGTGAGCCGTCCGCCCGAGCTGTCCGCCCGAGTGGAATTTCCGCAGGTCAGGAGCTGTGGACGGAATGGATTTGCTTCTGCTCGCGTCCCTCGCGTAATGTTCAGTTCAACGACGCGGGGTGGAGCAGCTCGGTAGCTCGCTGGGCTCATAACCCAGAGGTCGCAGGTTCAAATCCTGTCCCCGCTACTGAAGGCCGAGGGCCGGAATCCGGAAACGGATTCCGGCCCTCGGTGTTTCTACGGCGTGTGGCCCACCGCTTCCTCGTACAGGGCGCGGTCCACCGTCCGGGACTCCGGCAGGGCCTTGCCCGTCTCAACGCCCTGGGCCCGGTACGCGGCCTGGAGGCGGTTCGTCGTGCCGGCGCGGATCTCCCAGTCCATGCGCAGGGCCGGGGTCGAGCGCAGGATCGAGGCGTCGGTCTTCAGGAGCTTCGCGAGGTACGTGACGAAGCTCGCGTCGGACTTGTAGTCGGCGGTGAAGTACGTGTCGACCGTGCGGATGTACGCCCTGAGCAGCGCCACCCCCGCGTCCACGTCGTCGTCCAGCAGAGCGGGACCGTAGAGCATGCCGCCCAGCGGCTCGCCCTGCGGCTGGCCGCCGAGGAAGGCGTAGCCCCGCTCGCCCGCGACCTGCCGCCACACCGGGTCGAGCAGCCAGGCCGAGTCGACCCCGCCGTTGCGCAGTGCCGTGAGCACGTCGGCCGAGCCCAGCTGCTGGTAGCGGATCCGGTCCAGGCCGCCGCCGTGGCTCGCCAGCGCCTTCTGCATGGGGTACGCGATCACCGACCCCTTGCCGATCATCGTGCCCAGCGTCCGCCCCGCCATCCGCACCCCGGACGCGCTCTCGCCGTTCTTCAGCCGCACCCACAGGCCGCTCTGCGACCCGGGGCCGGGCGAGAAGTTGCCCGCGACCCACTTGATGTCGAAGCCGCCGCGGACGCCGTTCATCACGGCCGCCTCGGGAGCCGCCCACATCGCGTCGATGTCCCCCTTGGCGAGCAGCGGCAGCGCGTCCGGGGTGGGCAGCACCTTGAGTGTGACGTCCAGGCCCTCCGCCGCGAACTCGCCCTTTTCGAGGGCGACTTCCAGCGGGGCCACGTACTCCGCGCTCAGCGTGCCGGTCGCGATGGTGATCTTGCGGTGCGCGGCGAGCGGAACGGCCGCCGGACTCCCCGGTGAGCAGCGGGCGGGCGAGCGGGCCGCGGAGAGGTCCGCGGGATCGGTCCAGGACGCCTTGCCGCAGCCCGCCACCGGGCGGACCGTGCGCGGTGCCGTGGCCGTTCCCCCGTCCCCGTCCCCGGGGTGCCGCGCCGAGCAGGCCGTCGCCAGCAGGGCCATCGAGGCCAGCCCGGCCAGCGCGACGGCGAACCGCCCGCCCGGCGGTTTCCCGCGCCGGGCCTTCCCGTAAGGGGCCGTCCCGCGCCGGGACGTGCCGCGCAACGACGTGCCGCGCAACGACGTGCCGCGCAACGACTTGCCGTGCAAGGACCTCATGACCGCCCCCGTCCCCGGTCGCGCGGTGCCCACGGGGTGAGCAGGCGGCCGGCGAGCCGTATCAACTCGGAGAACACCACGCCCAGTACGGCGACGCAGACGATCCCCACGAACATCACGTCGTTCTGGAACAGCGCGCGCGAGTCGAAGATCAGGTGGCCGAGGCCGTCCGTGGCCGCGATCTGCTCCGAGGCGACGATCACGAGGACGGCCACTCCCGCGGCTATCCGCGCCCCGACCAGGACCGACGGCAGCGAGGCCGGGAGCAGGACATGGCGGAACATCTGCCACGGCGAGGCGCCGAAGACCCGGCCCGCGTCGCGGTGGCCGGACGGGACCGCGATCACCGCCGACATCGTGGAGATCCAGACGAAGAAGAAGACGGTCACCGCCACCAGGGCCACCTGGGGCCCCTCGCCCAGCCCGAACATGTTCAGGAAGACGGGGAGCAGGGCCAGCTTCGGCACGACGTACAGGGCGTCCAGCAGGGGTTCCAGGGCCGCCCTGACCAGCGGGAGCGACCCCATCAGCAACCCCAGCGCGTACCCGGCCGCCGTCCCGACCGCGTAGCCCGCGAGCACCCGCCGGGTCGTCGCCCGGACGTCGGGCCACAGGGCGCCGGCCGTCGCCCGGTGCCAGCCGTCGGAGAGGATCGTGGACGGGGCCGGGTAGACGCGGTCGTCGATCCAGGCCCGGTCGGCGGCCAGCTGCCACAGCAGGACCAGGAGGACGGGGACCGCCGTCGCCAGGGCCACCTCCAGGGCACGGCGGCGCCGGTGGGTGCGGGCCGGGTGGAGTTCGGCGGGGCCCGGGGCGCGGACCAGGACGTCGGGCCGGTGGCCGGGGGTGAGGGTCGTCATGCCGGTGCGGCCTCCTTGCGCAGCAGCTCCCACAGTTCGCTCTTGAGCGCCGTGAACTCGGGGGTGTCACGGATGCCGCCGGTGCGCGGGCGCGGGAACGGCGGACGGTGCTCGGCGATGATCCGGCCCGGCCGGGCGGACATCACCAGTACGCGGTCGCCGAGGACCAGCGCCTCCTCCAGGCTGTGCGTGATGAAGAGGGTGGTGGTGCGCAGCGCCTGGGTCAGCTCCAGCAGCTCGTCCTGGAGGATCACCCGCAGCTGTGCGTCCAGGGCGGCGAACGGTTCGTCCATGAGGAGGAGTTCGGGCTCCACGGCGAGGGCGCGGGCGATGGCGACGCGCTGCCGCATGCCCCCGGACAGGGTCGCCGGGTAGGCGTCGGCGAACTCCGCGAGGCCCAGCCGGGCCAGCCAGTCGGCGGCCCGGGCGTTCGCCCGGCGGCGCGGGACACGCTGGACGTCGAGGCCGAAGCGGACGTTGGCGAGGACCGTCTTCCAGTCGTAGATGCCGTAGTCCTGGAAGATCATCGCGGCCGGGCGGGGGCTGTCGGTGCGGATCTCCAGGCGGCCGGCGCTGGGGCGCAGCAGGCCCGCCGCGATGCGCAGCAGGGTGGACTTGCCGCAGCCCGAGGGGCCGACGAGGCAGACGAACTCGCCCGGCGCGACGGCGAGGTCGAGCGGGCCGAGGGCGTCGACCGTGTGCGGGCCCCGGCCGAAGACGCGGGTCAGGGCACGGGCGCGGAGCTTGGGGAACGGCGGCTGGGGCGAAGACGGCGGTGAAGGCGGCGGTGAGGACGAGGGTGAAGGCGGCGGCGGATACGGCTCTCCCACGGGGGCTCCTCGCAAGAGTGCGGACCCGACGACGATATGACGGACCGTCAGATTCGGGAACCCCGTGTGCGGCCACGACGCGAAGGCCCCCGGCGCCACAGGGGCGCCGGGGGCCTTCCGGGAGCGTCCGTCAGACGGCCGCCGCGCAGTTCGGGCACAGGCCGCGGTACGTCACCTCGACGTCGGAGACCGTGAAGCCGTACCGCTCCGAGGAGGGGAGGTCGGCCAGCGGGTTGCCGGTCGGGTGTACGTCGCGGATCGCGCCGCAGTGGGCGCAGACCAGGTGGTGGTGCGGGCGGTGCGCGTTCGGGTCGTAGCGCTTGGCGCGCTTGTCCGTCGCGACCTCCAGGACCTCGCCGAGCGAGACCAGCTCGCCCAGCGTGTTGTAGACGGTCGCGCGGGAGATCTCGGGCAGCCTGACGACGGCCCTGGCGTGCACCTCGTCGGCCGTCAGGTGGACGTGTTCGCCGTCGAGGACCTCGGCCACGACGCGTCGCTGCGCGGTCATCCGCCATCCGCGTCCACGCAGCCGTTCCAGAAGGTCACTCATGGCATCCAGCCTAACAGCACTCGGACCACTTTCCGAATAGGTGTGACTTTGGAGCCAAGCTTGACTTGGACTAAGTCCAATATAGGATCGAATTCGGTTCAACAAAGTAACAGGAATGGTGTGAAATGACACAGAAGGCGGGTGCGGCGCAGGGTCCGCTGACCACCGAGGCCGGTGCGCCGGTGGCCGACAACCAGAACAGCGAGACCGCGGGCGTCGGCGGCCCGGTCCTGCTCCAGGACCAGCTCCTGCTGGAGAAGCTCGCCCACTTCAACCGCGAGCGCATCCCGGAGCGCGTGGTGCACGCGCGCGGTGCGGGCGCCTACGGCTCCTTCACGGTGACCGCGGACGTCACGCCGTACACGCGTGCCGCCTTCCTCTCCGGGGTGGGCAAGCGGACCGAGACCTTCCTGCGCTTCTCGACCGTGGCCGGCAGCCTGGGTGCCGCCGACGCCGTGCGCGACCCGCGCGGCTGGGCGCTGAAGTTCTACACCGAGGAGGGCAACTACGACCTCGTCGGCAACAACACCCCGGTGTTCTTCGTCAGGGACGCCATCAAGTTCCCCGACTTCATCCACACCCAGAAGCGCGACCCGTACACCGGCAGCCAGGAGGCGGACAACGTCTGGGACTTCTGGGGGCTCAGCCCCGAGTCCACCCACCAGGTGACCTGGCTGTTCGGCGACCGGGGCATCCCGGCGTCGTACCGCCACATGAACGGCTACGGCTCGCACACCTACCAGTGGAACAACGAGGCCGGCGAGGTCTTCTGGGTCAAGTACCACTTCAAGACCGACCAGGGGATCAGGAACCTCACCCAGGCGGAGGCCGACCGGCTCGCCGGTCGGGACCCGGACTCGCACCAGCGCGACCTGCGCGAGTCCATCGAGCGCGGGGACTTCCCGACCTGGACCGTCCAGGTGCAGATCATGCCGGCGGCGGACGCGGCGACCTACCGCTTCAACCCGTTCGACCTCACCAAGGTGTGGCCGCACGCGGACTACCCGCCGATCGAGATCGGCAGGCTGGAGCTGAACCGCAACCCGCGCAACGTCTTCGCCGAGGTCGAGCAGTCGATCTTCAGTCCCGCGCACTTCGTGCCGGGCATCGGCCCCTCGCCGGACAAGATGCTCCAGGGCCGCCTGTTCGCCTACGGCGACGCGCACCGCTACCGCGTCGGCGTCAACGCCGACCACCTGCCGGTCAACCGCCCGCACGCCACCGAGGCACGCACCAACTCCCGTGACGGCCTCCTGTACGACGGCCGGCACGGCGGCGCCCGCAACTACGAGCCGAACAGCTTCGGCGGCCCGGCCGGGACCGGCCGCCCGCTGTGGCAGCCGTACGACGTCCCGGCCGGCGGCACGGGCAACCATCCCGCGCCCGTGCACGCCGAGGACGACGACTTCGTGCAGGCGGGCGACCTCTACCGGCTGATGTCCGAGGACGAGCGGGAACGCCTCGTCGGGAACCTGGCCGGCTTCATCGCCAAGGTCTCGCGCGACGACATCGCCGAACGGGCGATCGGCAACTTCCGCCGCGCGGACGAGGAGTTCGGCAAGCGGCTGGAGGCCGCGGTGGCGGCCCTGCGCGGCTGACCCTTCGGTGCCGGATGCGGCCCCGCGCGGCTCTACACGGGTTCCGGCGCACGGGCCGGGACCCAGCAGCGGATGACGTCGCGGACCGAGACGATCCCGGCCGGCTCGCCGCCGTCGAGGACGATCAGATGGCGGAAGCCGCCGTGGGCCATCGCGCGGGCCGCCTCCTCCAGGGTCCAGGTCGGGGTGGCGAACACGACGTCGTTGGTGGTGTGGGCGTGGATGGGCTCCGTGTCCGGGTTCTGGCCCAGGCCGACGGAGACGAGGATGTCGCGCTCGGTCAGAATGCCTATGCCGTCGGCGTCCGGGTCGTGGACGATCGCCGCGCCCACGCGACGCGCGGACATCAGGGCGGCGGCCTGGCGGAGGGTGTGGGTGGGGCCGACGGTGAGAACCACCGTGCTCATGGCGTCACGGACGAGCATGAAAGGTGCCACCTCCTGGGGAATCGCGGAGTTGTGCGGCGATTCACAAACGCACAAAGTGGGGGTTCTCACAGAGTGGCAGGTAAAGCACGGGTCAACAAGGGGGTGTGCGCATCCAACTGAGGGCGCACGCGCTCATATGTGCCCGACGGAATCGCCCGGGTGCGCCCCGGGGAGGCCGTCTCAGTAACGCTTGCCCAGGTACGACAGCAGCTCGTCGTGGAGCAGGCCGTTGGACGCGGCCGCGTTGCCGCTGTGCGGGCCCGGGCGCCCGTCCAGGCCGGTGAAGGTGCCGCCGGCCTCCGTCACCACGATCGCGTTGGCCGCCATGTCCCACAGGGACAGCTCCGGCTCGGCGCAGATGTCCAGGGAGCCCTCGGCGACCATCATGTACGGCCAGAAGTCGCCGTACGCGCGCGTGCGCCACACGTCGCGGGTCAGGTCCAGGAAGCCGTTCAGCTGCCCCCGCTCCTCCCAGCCGCCCAGCGAGGAGTACGCGAAGGAGGCGTCGGCCAGCTTCGAGACCTTCGAGACGTGCAGGCGGGAGGCCGAGGACAGGCTGCGGCCGGTGAAGGCGCCGTGGCCCTTCGCGGCCCACCAGCGGCGGCCCAGCGCGGGCGCGGAGACCAGGCCGACGACCGGCTGGTAGCCGCCTTCGGCCGCCTCCGTCAGGGAGATCAGCGTCGCCCAGACCGGGACGCCGCGGACGTAGTTCTTGGTGCCGTCGATCGGGTCGATCACCCAGCGGCGCGGACCGGTGCCCTCGATGCCGTACTCCTCGCCGAGGACCGCGTCCCGCGGCCGGGCCCGCTGCAACTGCCCGCGGATCAGTTCCTCGGCGGCCTTGTCCGCCTCGCTCACCGGGGTCATGTCCGGCTTGGTCTCGACCTTGAGGTCGAGGGCCTTGAAGCGGTCCATGGTCGCGGCGTCGGCCGCGTCCGCGAGCACATGGGCGAGGCGCAGGTCATCGAGGTAGTCCGGCATGTGACGAACCGTATCCGCCGGGGCGGGGGCGGGGCTACACGGGAACGCGGGGGGATGCCGTGCGGGTACCGGGGAGTGACCGGCCGGTGACCGTCCGGTGGTGCCGGTGCGTCCGCGCGTGTTGGCCGAAGGGCGCCCCCCGATGCCTTCGCGAACCCTTGACAGTGGATCCGTGCCCGTCAAACCTGGGCGCAGAGTCGCTCGCCCCAGGAGGCGATGATGCCTGCAGCCCGGGAATCCCTGCTGGACGCCGCGTACGCGGCGCTCGCGCGCCGGCCGTGGGCCGCCGTGCGGATGGTCGACGTGGCCGCCGCGGCCGGAGTGTCCCGGCAGACGCTTTACAACGAGTTCGGCAGCAAGGAGGGCCTGGCGAGGGCGCTGGTGCGCAGAGAGGCCGACGGGTACCTCGCAGGTGTGGAACGGGCGCTGGGCAGCCATGCCGGGACACGGGAGCGGCTCACCGCGACGGCCGAGTGGACGGCCGCGGCGGCCCGGGACAACGTGCTGGTGCGGGCGATGCTCACCGGGTGCTGGAGCGAACGGCTGCCCGTGCCGACGGCGGCGGTGCCGTCCTCCTCGGCGGTCCCGGCGCAGCGGCGGGCGGACGGCCCGTTGCCCTCGCCCGGGGACTTCGTGCGGATCGTCAGGGACCGGGCGGTGGCGGTCCTCTCCGGGCCGGGGGCCGGGATCGGGGCCGCGAACGGGATCGGGGCCGCGAACGGGATCGGGAGCGTGCTCGGGAGCGGGAACGGCGAGCTGGCCCGGTCGTGCGAGCTGGTCGTGCGGCTGGCGCTGTCCTGCGTCGCGGCGCCGCCGGGGGAGGGCGGGGTGGCGGAGCTGGTGCGCGGGGCGCTCCACCGGCAGCCGGTGTGAGGAAGACGCGGCGCGGGCCCTGGCGCCGGTCGCTCAGGCGCGGTCCCTGATGTCGGCCGCTCAGATGCGGGCCCTGGAGCCGGCCGCTCAGTGGCCGGAGCCGGAGAGCTGGAGGCCGATCACTCCCGCGATCACCAGGCTGATCGAGACGATCTTCAGGGTGGAGACCAGGTCGCCGAGGAAGACCATGCCGTAGATCGCCGTGCCGGCCGCGCCGATGCCCGTCCAGACCGCGTAGGCCGGGCCCACGTCCAGCTTCTTCAGGGAGAGGGTGAGCAGGCCGAAGCTGCCCAGGGCGAAGGACGCGAAGGCGATCGTCGGCCACAGCCGGGTGAAGCCGTGGGAGAGCTTGAGGCAGACGGCGAAGCCCGTTTCCAGGATCCCGGCGACGATCACCAGCAGCCACGCCATGTGCTGTCCTCCCGTATGTCCAGCTCGGTGCGATTATGCACTTACCGAACTTCGGTCAGGACAAACAACGCGGTGGTCAGTCGCCTTCCGTGCGCTCGCGCGTCGACAGCAGCCGGCGCAGCGAGTAGAGCCGGGCCGGGTCCGCGTGGCCCTCGGCGACCCACGCGTCCAGCGCGCAGTCCGGCTCGTCGTGGCTGCACGCGCGCGGGCAGTCCACGGTGCCGGACTCCAGGTCGGGGAAGGCGTGGATCACCCGGGACGGGTCGATGTGCGCCAGGCCGAACGAGCGGACGCCCGGGGTGTCGATGACCCAGCCCCCGTCGTCGGAGAGCGGAAGGGCCAGCGCGGAGGTGGTGGTGTGCCGGCCCCGGCCGGTGACCGCGTTCACACGACCCGTCGTACGCCGCCGGTCCTCCGGGACCAGCGCGTTCACCAGGGTCGTCTTGCCCACGCCGGAGTGGCCGACGAACGCCGTGATCCGGCCGTCGAGATGCTCCCTGACCCGCTGGGCCGCGTCCCCCGTCTCCAGCTCCCCGCGGCTCGTCACCACGTAGGGGATCTCCAGGTCGCCGTACAGCTCCAGGAGCTTGTCCGGCGGGGCCAGGTCCGACTTGGTCAGGACGAGGAGGGGGGTGAGACCGCCGTCGTAGGCCGCGACCAGGCAGCGGTCGATCAGCCGGGGCCGGGGCTCGGGGTCGGCCAGGGCGGTGACGATCGCCAGCTGGTCGGCGTTGGCGACGACCACCCGCTCGAAGGGGTCGTCGTCATCGGCGGTGCGGCGGAGCAGCGAGCTGCGGTCCTCGATGCGGACGATGCGGGCGAGGGTGTCCTTCGTGCCGGACAGGTCACCGACCAGGGCGACCCGGTCGCCGACCACCGCCGCCTTGCGGCCCAGCTCGCGGGCCTTCATCGCGAGGACCGTCCGGTCCTCGACCAGGATGGTCAGCCGGCCCCGGTCGACGGTGAGGACCATGCCCTCGGCCGCGTCCTCGTGCTTCGGGCGGATGTTCGTCCGCGGCCGGTTGCCCTTGCGGTTGGGACGGGTGCGGATGTCGTCCTCGTCGGTGTGCTTGCCGTAGCGGCGCATGGTCGTACGCCCCTACGCCCCGCCGCTCCCGAGCATCCCGGTCCACAGGTCGGGGAAGTCCGGCAGGGTCTTCGCGGTCGTCGCCACGTTCTCGATCCGCACGCCGTCCACGGCCAGGCCGATGATCGCGCCGGCAGTGGCCATGCGGTGGTCCTCGTAGGTGTGGAAGACACCGCCGTGCAGCGCGCGCGGGCGGATGTGCAGGCCGTCGGCGGTCTCGGTGACGTCGCCGCCCAGCTCGTTGATCTCCTTGGTGAGCGCGGCCAGCCGGTCCGTCTCGTGCAGCCGCAGGTGGGCGACGCCCCGCAGGGTGGAGGGGGAGTCGGCGAGGGCGGCGACCGCGGCGATGCCGGGGGTCAGCTCGCCCACGTCGCCGAGGTCGACGTCGATGCCGTGGATGCGGCCGGAGCCGGCGAACTCCAGGCCGTACTCGGTGAGTTCGCAGGAACCACCCATCTCGGTGAAGATCTCGCGCAGCCGGTCACCCGGCTGGGTCGTCCGGGACGGCCAGTCCGGGATCAGCACCCTGCCGCCCGTCACCAGGGCCGCGGCCAGGAACGGCTGGGCGTTGGAGAGGTCCGGCTCGACGGTCAGGTCGCGGCCGAGCAGCGCGCCCGGGGTGACCCGCCAGACGTTCGGCTCGCCGCCCGACTCCGGGGTGTCCACCTGGGCGCCGACCGCGCGCAGCATGTCGACGGTCATCCGGATGTGGGGGAGCGAGGGCAGGCTCGTGCCGGTGTGGCGGACCTCCACGCCCTGGTTGAAGCGCGGGCCGGAGAGCAGCAGCGCCGACACGAACTGGGAGGACGAGGAGGCGTCGACCGACACCGGGCCGCCGTCCAGCGCGCCGCCGCCGTGCACGGTCAGCGGGAGCGCGCCCCGGCCGTCGTCGTCGATGCGGGCGCCGAGCGCGCGCAGGGCGTCGATCACCCCGTGCAGGGGGCGCTCGTAGGAACGGGGGTCGCCGTCGAAGCGGATGTCGCCGGCGGCGAGGGTGGCGACGGGCGGCAGGAAGCGCATCACCGTGCCGGCGTTGCCGACGTCGACGGTGACGGGGCCGCGGAGCCCCGCGGGGATCACACGCCAGGCCTCGCCGGTGCCGTCGGGGCCGCCCGCGACGGAGGAGCTGGAGGACACCGTCTCCTCGATGCCGACGCCCATCGCGCGCAGGGCGCCCGCCATCAGCAGGGTGTCGCGGGAGCGCAGCGGGCGGCGTAGCCAGCCCGGTTCGGAGGCGAGGGCGGCCAGCACGAGGGCGCGGTTGGTGACCGACTTGGACCCCGGCACGTGGACCGTCGCGTCGACGGCTCCGCGCGCGTGGGGGGCGGGCCAGAGGGCGGTTGGTGCGGTGGGGTTTGCGGCCATGGGGTCACTTTAGTGGCAAGGGGAGGTATCGGCCGGTGGGCGGGTGCGGCGCCGTCGGGGCTGGTGGCGCGGTTCCCCGCGCCCCTGTGACGCCGCCCTGCGCGGCGGGCGTCACAGACCGAGCAGCCAGCGGCCCCCGCCGATCAGCGAGCACAGGGACACGGTGTGGAAGAGGAACAGCCATACGGCCGCCGGGAGATGGGTGAGCCGGGCCAGCTGGTCCGCGTCGGAGTCCCCGGCCCCGCCCCGGGACCGCTTCGCCTGGAGCTCGAAGGCCGGGCGCACGCCGCCCAGCAGCAGGAACCACACCACCGCGTACGCGAACGCGGCCTGCACCTGGGGGCCGGCCAGCCAGGACACCAGCAGGAACGCGCCGCCCGTCAGGAACACGGTGAGGACGCCGTAGGCGTTGCGGATCATCACCAGCATCACGAGGAGGAGGGCGGTGGCCGCCCACAGCAGCAGGGTGATGCGGCCGGCGCCCAGGAGGGACGCGCCGCCCAGGCCCAGCAGCGGGGGCGCGGTGTAACCGGCCGCCGCCGTGAGGATCATGCCGATGCCGTGTGGCTTGCCCCGGCTGACGGTGAGGCCGCTGGTGTCGGAGTGCAGCCGGATACCGGTCAGCTGCCGGCCCGTGACCAGCGCGATCAGGCCGTGGCCGCCCTCGTGGGCGATCGTGATGGCGTTGCGGGATATCCGCCACAGGTTGTGCGGGACGACCACCGCGGCGGCGGCGCCCAGTGTGGCCAGCACCACCCACAGGTCGGGGTCGGGCTGGCTGCCCGTCAGCCGGTCCCAGAGGTCGGGCAGCGCGACGGCGGCGATGCTCTCCATGTGCGGCGGTTGCTCCCTCTGGTCGTATGCGGTCTGGCAGTGTTGCACGTATGTGCGGACGGTATGCAGCCAGTCGTGGGCCCGAGGATCTCGCAGGAGTCTTTGAGATCGAGAAGTGGGAGCCCGAGGAGACCCTGGAGCCCGACTACAACGTGGCGCCGACCAAGGAGGTCTACGCCGTCCTCGACCGTCCGTTGAAAGACGCCGACGACCGCCGTCCGGTTCGGCAGCTGCGCAGGCTGAAGTGGGGGCTCGTGCCGTCCTGGGCCAAGACGCCCGAGGGCGCCGCCCGGATGATCAACGCGCGGGCCGAGACGGTGCACGAGAAGCCGTCGTACCGCCGCGCCTTCGCCACCCGCCGCTGCATCCTGCCCGCCGACGGGTACTACGAGTGGGTCACCGCCCGGGAGGAGCGGGAGCTGGAGGTCGAGGGCCGGAAGAAGCGGCCGCGCAAGCAGCCGTACTTCGTGCTCCCCGCCGACGGGTCGGTGTTCGCCATGGCCGGGCTCTACGAGTTCTGGCGGGACCGCACGCTGCCCGACGAGCACCCGCTGGCCTGGTGGGCGACGTGCTCGGTGATCACCACGGAGGCGGAGACCGCCCCGCTGGCGGTGGCGCCCGCCGAGGGGCCGCGCACGCTCGCCGACATCCACCCCCGGATGCCGCTGATGCTGACCCCCGACCGCTGGGACGCCTGGCTCGACCCGGCCCGGACGGACGTCGAGGAGCTGCGCCCGCTGCTCGCCCCGCCGCCGGAGGGCCTGATGCGCGCCTACCCGGTCTCCGTGGCCGTCAGCAACGTCCGCAACAACGCCCCGGAGCTGCTGAAGGAGCTGGAGGGGCCGGAGGAGGGCACGCTCTTCTAGCCTTCTCCCGTGACTACGTCGAAGATCGTCGCTACCGAGGCGGGCAACGCCCGTGTCACCTGGCACGAGGCGCGCGGGGCGCGGCTGGTGCTCGCCCTGGGCCATGGCGCGGGCGGGGGCGTCGAGGCGCGGGACCTGCGGGCGATCGCCGCCGTGCTGCCGGCGCACGGGGTGACGGTCGCCCTGGTGGAGCAGCCCTGGCGGGTCGCCGGGAAGAAGCTCGCGCCCGCTCCCCGGACGCTGGACACCGGCTGGCGGGGCGTGTGGCCCGAGCTCGCCGCGCCCGGCCTGCCGGTGGTGTCCGGCGGGCGCAGCGCGGGAGCCAGGGTCGCCTGCCGCACCGCCGCCGAGCTGGGCGCCGCCGCCGTCCTCGCCCTCGGCTTCCCGCTGCACCCGCCCGGCAGGCCGGAGCGGTCGCGGGCCGGCGAACTGCTGGCGGCCGGGGTGCCCACGCTCGTCGTACAGGGCGGCAACGACCCGTTCGGGAAGCCGGCCGAGTTCCCCGAGGGCGCCTACGCACTCGTCGAGGTGCCGTACGCCGATCACGGCTTCGCGGTACCCAAACGGGCGGAGATCGGCCAGGAGCGGGCAGTGGCGATCATCACGGACGCGGTCGTGGAGTGGGCCACGTCACTCGTGTAACGGCTGGGAATGCCGAACGGCGGACCGCTGTTGAGCCGGACAGAAGTGCTGGTGCACCGGCATCGACGTCGTAGGAGAGGAAGTCCGCCGCATGGGTTCGACCATCTGCCCGAGCCGCAGCAGCAGCTCTGACCTGGACTGGACGGTGCTGCACGCGGCCAAGACCGCTCCTATTCGAGCGGCGGCAGGCACGGGTCGTGTTCTATCCTCCGAGTCGAGTGGGATCGGTTTCGGTCCTGCCCGGGATCTTGAGGAGGTGGGTCCGGTCACCGGTACCGACGCAGGGACCGACAACGGCCAGGCGGAGCTGCCCGAGGGCCAGGGCGCGAGCGCGGAGTCGACCTCGGAGCGCAGCGCGCGCTTCGAGCGGGACGCGCTGGAATTCCTCGACCAGATGTACTCGGCCGCGCTGCGCATGACGCGCAACCCGGCCGACGCCGAGGACCTGGTGCAGGAGACCTACGCCAAGGCGTACGCGTCCTTCCACCAGTTCCGTGAGGGGACCAACCTCAAGGCGTGGCTCTACCGCATTCTCACGAACACCTTCATCAACTCGTACCGCAAGAAGCAGCGCGAACCCCAGCGCTCCGCGGCCGAGGAGATCGAGGACTGGCAGCTCGCCCGCGCCGAGTCGCACATGTCGACGGGTCTGCGCTCCGCGGAGTCGCAGGCGCTCGACCACCTGCCCGACTCGGACGTCAAGGAAGCGCTGCAGGCGATCCCCGAGGAGTTCCGCATCGCCGTCTACCTCGCCGACGTAGAGGGCTTTGCGTACAAGGAGATCGCCGACATCATGGGGACACCCATCGGTACGGTCATGTCCCGGCTGCACCGGGGCCGCCGTCAACTGCGCGGCATGCTGGAGGACTACGCGCGTGAGCGCGGGCTCGTCCCGGCCGGCGCCGGAGAGTCGAACGAAGCGAAAGGCTCGGGCTCATGAGCTGCGGAGAGCCGCACGAGACGGACTGCAGTGAGGTACTCGATCATCTCTACGAGTTCCTCGACAGTGAGATGCCGGACGTCGATCGCGTCAAGTTCAAGGAGCACTTCGACGAGTGCTCCCCCTGCCTGGAGAAGTACGGGCTGGAGCAGGCCGTGAAGAAGCTGGTCAAGCGATGCTGCGGCCATGACGACGTACCGAGCGACCTGCGGTCCAAGGTGCTCGGGCGGCTCGACCTGATCCGCTCGGGGCAGGCCGTGCCCGAGCACGACGTGACCGCCACTCCGGTCACCTCGCAGGAGAGCTGAACGCCTCCGTTCCGTTCCGCCTTCACCCGAATGTGCTAATCCTCCGGTCATAAGCCCCCGGACCCTCCGGCTCCCGCCCTAGGCTCCGGAGCCAAGACAGGCACGGTCGGGGGAGGGGCGTGATGGAGGCGGTTCCGGCGCGGCTGCGGGTGTACGTGGCCTGTGCCGCCCTGGGCGCCCTGCTCTGCCTCCCGCACCCGCCCGGCACCGACACCCCGTGGTGGGCGGTGGCACTCCTCGCCACGCTGTACGCGGCCTGCGAGCGTGTCGTCCGCAGACGCCTCGGCGGCACCTCCCACCCCGTCCTGCTCGCCGCCGCCTTCCTGCTGTCGCCCCCCGCCGCCGCGCTGGTACCGGTGCCGGGCGCGCTGCTCTCGCCGGTCGGGCAGCGCCCGCGGGCGCTGCGCCGGATCTGGCGGGCCGCCGAGGCGTCGCTCGCCGTCGCGGGCGCCGGTTCCGTGCACCGGGCGCTGGGCGGCCGGGACGCGGTGGCGGCCTGCGACTTCCCGTACGCGCTGGTGCCGTGCGCCGCGGCCGTCCTCGCGTTCTGCCTCGTCCTCGCCGTCCTCGACGGCGGCATCCTGGCGGTGGGCGAGTACGTTCCGGTACGGCGGGCCTGGCACGGCTCGCTGTCGCGCTCGCTCGCCCCGGTCGGGGTGCACGGGCTCGCCGGGCTGATGATGGCGGTGCTCTGGCGCAGCCCCTACGGCCCGGTCGCGGCCCTCCTCGTGCTGCTCCCGATGTGCGTGTCCTGGTGGGTGTTCGCCCAGTACCACCGGGAACGGGCCGCCCACCAGGCGACCATCCGCGCGCTCGTCCAGGCCGTCGACATCAAGGACGGCTACACCCGGGGACACAGCGAGCGGGTCGGCCGGGCCTCCGTGATGATCGCCCGCGAGCTGGGCATGGACGACGAACGGGTGGAGGTCCTCCGCTTCGCCGGCATCCTGCACGACGTCGGCAAGCTGGGCGTCCCCACCCGTCTGCTCCGCAAGGACGGGCCGCTGACCCCCGAGGAACGCCGGATCATCGAACTGCACCCCGAGTACGGCCACGAGATGGTGCGCGGGATCTCCTTCCTCGGGGAGGCCCGGGCGGCCATCCTCCACCACCACGAACGCATCGACGGCAGCGGCTACCCCTACGGCCTGGCGGGCGGTCAGATCCCGGAGTCCGCGCGGGTGGTGGCCGTCGCCGACGCCTTCGACGCGATGACCTCCACCCGCTCCTACAGCCGGGCCCGCCCGGTGGCCGCGGCACTGGCGGAGCTGCGGCGCTGCGCCGGCCGCCAGTTCGACGAGCGGGCCGTGGAAGCGCTGGTCCGGGCGCTGGCCAGGGAGGGCTGGCACCCGGCGGTCACCGCGGACGGCCCCTCCGGCCCGGCCCTGCCCGGCCGGCCCGGCGGTGACCGCGAGAGCGTCGGCCGGGGTGCCCCGTGAGCGCCGAAGGACCGGCCCTCGTGGACACGGGGCCCGCCCCCGCCGGTTCGCCGTCCGGGCCCGGCGCCGCCGGTCCGGCCCCCGCCCTCCGGTTCCGGCCCGGCGCCGCCCTGCGGCTGGTCCGGGCGGCCGCGTCGCTGCTCGCCCTCGGCTGCCTCGCCGGCACGCTCTGGCAAGGCCTGGACGACCGCCGGATCGCCCTCGCCTTCGGGGCGCTCGTCGCCGTCGGGGAGTGGGCCCGGTGGACCGGGGCCGACGTACGGGAGGCCGCGCCGCTCGGCGCCGCCGGCGGGATGGCGTACGCGCTGCTGGGGGCCGACGCGGGGGTGGCCACCCACGACGGGGCGTGCCAGGTCGTCGCCGTCGTCGGCTCGGCCTCGCTGCTCGGGAACGTCCCGCACATCGCCGGCGGCCGCTCCACCCGCGACCACCTCGCCCGCCGCGTGCTCACCGTCGGCTTCGCCGCCGTCTGCTTCCACCCCCTCTACAGCCGGGGCGTGGCGGAGAGGTGGGGCGGACCCGCGTACGCGCTGCTGCTCGTCGCGCTGCTCGTGCTCACCGCGCTGTGCGACGCCGTGCTGGCCGCCGCGCAGGCCCACTCCCGGACCGGCTGGCCGTTCGGGCCGCTGCTCCGGGAGGAGCTGCGGGGCCTGCTCGGCATCGGGTCCGCCGTGTGCGCCACCGGCGCGGTGATGGCGCTGGCCGTCGCCGTCGCCGGCTTCTGGGCGCTGCCGGTGTTCTGCGTACCCCTGCTGCTCACCCAGCTCTCCCTGCGCCGGTACGCGGCCGTCCGGGCCACCTACCGGCAGACCATCGCCTCCCTGGCCCGCGCCACCGAGATAGCGGGCTGCACCCCGGCCGGGCACGCCCGCCGGGTCGCCACCCTGAGCCAGGCCGTCGGACGGGACCTGGGACTGACCGGAGCGGAGCTCACCGTGCTGGAGTACGCGGCGCTGATGCACGACATCGGCCAGCTCAGCTTCGTCGACCCGGTCCCGGCCGGCGCCACCGCCGGGCTGCCGGCGGACGAGCAGCGGCGGATAGCCCTGCTCGGCGGAGCCGTCGTACGGCAGACCGGCGTGGACTCGGCGGTCGCCGTGGTCGTGGAGCGGCAGGCCGACCCCTACCGGGAGCAGCCGGTGGCCGCGCGGATCGTGCGGGCCGTCAACGCGTACGAGGAGAAGGCCCGGGATTCCGGGCCCGGCGGGCCGCTGACCGCGCTGGAGGAACTGCGCCTGGGGACCGCGGGGGACTACGCTCCCGAGGTCGTGGAGTCCCTGGCCCGCGTGCTCTCCAGAGACTGTCTGACCTTGCGCGCGGCTGGGTAACCCATGGGTAATGAGCGGCCCTCCCGCCGTACGTGGTTGGATGCGAGGGAGAGGGTGATGTCCGGGGGCACAAGCCAGCCCACTGTGCGGAACTGGAACTGGCAGGCGGGAATCGTGAGGATCTTCGGCAAGGGACGGCACCGGCCCTCCGCCTCCTGGCGGCAGGCCACCGACCGCGCGTTCACGCTGATCGGCGACGGCCGGTACGAGGACGCGGGCGAGCTGCTGACGCGCGCCGCCGACCTGGAACCCTGGCTGTCGGAGTCCTGGTTCAACCTCGCCCTGCTGCACAAGTTCCGGCACGACTGGGAGCAGGCGCGGGCGGCCGGACTGCGGGCCGTGGCCCTGCTGGACCGGGAGACCGGGGCGCCGGACTGGTGGAACGTGGGCATCGCGGCCACCGCGCTCCAGGACTGGCCGCTGGCCCGCAGGGCCTGGCAGGCGTACGGGCTGCGGGTCCCCGGCGGGGCGACCGCGTCCGGCGAGCCGACCGGGATGGACCTCGGCAGCGCCGCCGTACGGCTGTCCCCGGAGGGCGAGGCCGAGGTGGTGTGGGGGCGGCGGCTCGACCCCGCGCGCATCGAGGTGCAGTCGATCCCGCTGCCGTCGTCCGGGCGGCGCTGGGGTGAGGTCGTGCTGCACGACGGGGTGCCGCACGGCGAGCGGACCACGGCGACCGGGCACGCGTACCCCGTCTTCGACGAGATCGAGCTGTGGGCGCCGTCGCCGGTGCCGACGTGGGTGGTGCTCCTGGAGGCGGCGACCGAGGCCGACCGGGACGCGCTGGAGCAGCTGGCCGGGGACGCCGGGTTCGCGGCGGAGGACTGGTCGTCCTCCGTGCGGCTGCTGTGCCGGATGTGCTCCGAGTCGCGGATGCCGTCGGACGAGGGGGACGGGGTGCACCTCGATCCCCACGACCACAGCGAGCCGGGGCACCCGGGGCCGCTCGGGCACCGGACGGACGGGCAGCTGTGGGTGCCGGAGCGCGAGTGCGGGGTGGCCGCGCCGGCCTCGCTGGTCAGGGGGCTGCTGGACGGGTGGGTCGCGGACAGCCCCGATTCCCGGGACTGGCGGGATTTGGAAGAGGTTTGCTGAGCAGCCGGTGACCGGCCGCCTTTAGGCTGTACCTCCAGAACGTTCCAGGCTTGTAGGAAGGCTTACGTCGGTCATGGCGCAGCAGGACACCGATCAGCAGCACGTGGGCGTGCTCCCCGTGGACGACGAGGGGTTCGTCGTCGACACCGAGGGGACCGAGGAGCGCGAGAACGCCTGGCGTGAGCGGGGGACCTCGCGGCCCATCACCGTCGTCGGGAACCCGGTGCTGCACAAGGAGTGCAAGGACGTCACCGAGTTCGGGGCGGAGCTGGACCAGCTGGTCGCCGACATGTTCGCGAGCCAGCGGACGGCGGAGGGCGTCGGGCTCGCCGCCAACCAGATCGGTGTCGACCTGAAGGTCTTCGTCTACGACTGCCAGGACGACGAGGGCGCCCGGCACGTGGGCGTGGTGTGCAACCCGAAGCTGGTCGACCTGCCCGCGGAGAAGCGGCGGCTGGACGACAGCAACGAGGGCTGCCTGTCGGTGCCCACCGCGTACGCCCCGCTCGCACGCCCCGACTACGCCGAGGTCACCGGGCAGGACGAGAAGGGCAACCCGGTCAAGGTGCGCGGCACCGGCTACTTCGCTCGGTGTTTGCAGCACGAGACCGACCACCTGTACGGCTACCTGTACATCGACCGGCTCTCCAAGCGCGAGCGCAAGGACGCGCTGCGGCAGATGGCCGAGAACGAGCCACGCTACCCGGTGGTCGCCAACGACTGAGACGGACAAGCGCCGTTGTGACGCCTGGTCGAGAACGCCTCGACCAGGCGTTCGTCGTGTTCGGTCACACTCGATCGCTTGTCTGTCGCACATTCGATCCTTTGTGCGCCCCTAGCGATCCTTAATCAGTCACACAAGGGGAGATTCTCGGCACTGCGGGGTAGTGAGTGAAGCAAATCCGTTCCCAGACCGGTCAGTTGTGGTGCTGAATGGAAGTGCGGGGATACGCAACGGCGCACGCCCGGCACAGCGGGAGGGGCGTGCGCTCCTGGCGGCTGAGAGGGGTTTGTTCGTGCATGCTTTCTCACACAGCACCACATCGGCGCCGACGGCGGTCGCGGTTCCACCACAACTCGCCCTCCCGGTGATCGAGGACGGGTTTCCACGGCAACTGCACCCGTATTGGCCACGACTTCAGGAGAAGACCCGCCTCTGGCTGCTGGAAAAGCGCCTGATGCCGGCCGACAAGGTGCGGGAATATGCCGACGGACTTTGCTACACCGACCTCATGGCGGGGTACTACCTGGGTGCGTCCGAGGACGTCCTCCAGGCCATCTGCGACTACAGCGCGTGGTTCTTCGTCTGGGACGACCGGCACGACCGCGACGTCGTGCACGGCCGGTCCGGGGACTGGCGGCGGCTGCGGTTCCGGCTGCATACGGCCCTCGACGCACCGCTGCACCATCTGCACCACCCCGACACCCTGGTCGCGGGGTTCGCGGACAGCGTGGCGCGGCTCTACGCGTTCCTGCCGCCGACCTGGAACCGGCGGTTCGCCCGCCATTTCCACCAGGTGATCGACGCGTACGACCGGGAGTTCCGCAACCGCACCACGGGATATGTGCCCGAGGTCGAGGAATACCTCGCCCTGCGGCGCCTCACCTTCGCCCACTGGATCTGGACGGACCTGCTGGAGCCGAGTGCCGGGACCGAACTCCCGGACACCGTGCGGAAAAACCCGGCGTACCGGCGTGCGGCCCTGCTCAGTCAGGAATTCGCCGCCTGGTACAACGACCTCTGCTCGCTGCCGAAGGAAATCGCGGGCGCCGAGGTGCACAATCTCGGAATCAGTCTCGTCACCCATGAGGGAATGAGCCTGGAACAGGCGGTCGAGGAAGTCAGGCGACGCGTCGAGGAATGCATCAGTGAATTCCTGGTCGCCGAACGGGACGCGCTGCGGTTCGCCGAACGGATCGACGACGGCACCGTACGCGGAAAGGAAACAGCCGTCGCCGTGCAGGCCTGCGTCGGCAATATGCGCAACTGGTTCAGTTCCGTCTACTGGTTCCACCACGAATCCGGCCGTTACATGGTCGACAGCTGGGAGGACCGGTCCACGCCCCCGTACGTCAACAACGAAGCGGCAGGTGAGAAATGACCGTCGACTCCGCCCGGCCCGCCACCCCCGGGGCCCACGCCGAACTACGGGATCCGCCCCTGGCCGGCGGCGGCCTGCCGCTCCTCGGCCACGGCCTGAAGCTGGTCCGCGACCCGCTGGCCTTCATGTCCGGGCTGCGCGCCCACGGCGACATGGTCCGCCTCCGGCTCGGCCCCAAGGAGGTGTACGCCGTCACCACCCCGGCGCTCACCGGCGCCCTCGCCCTGAACCCCGACTTCCTCATCGCCGGCCCGCTCTGGGAGTCCCTGGAGGGACTGCTCGGCAAGGAGGGCGTGGCCACCGCCAACGGCCCCCGGCACCGGCGCCAGCGGCGCACCGTCCAGCCCGCGTTCAACCTCTCCGCCATCCCCGGCTACGGGCCGGTCATGGAGGAGGAGGCGCACGCGCTGACCGAGCGCTGGCGGCCCGGCGACACCGTCGACTGCACCTCCGAGTCCTTCCGGGTCGCCGTCCGGATCGCCGCCCGCTGCCTGCTGCGCGGCGAGTACATGGACGAGCGCGCCGAGCGGCTCAGCGTCGATCTCGCGAGCGTCTTCCGCGGTATGTACCGCCGGATGGTCGTACCACTCGGTCCGCTGTACCGACTGCCCCTGCCGGCCAACCGCGAATTCAACCGGGCGCTGGCCGATTTGCATCTCCTCGTCGACGAGATCGTCGCCGAGCGGCGGGCATCCGGTCAAAAGCCGGACGATTTGCTGACCGCATTGCTGGCGGCGAGGGACGAGAATGGCGACCCCATCGGGGAACAGGAGATCCACGACCAGGTGGTCGCGATACTCACCCCCGGCAGCGAAACAGTCGCGTCCACGATCATGTGGCTGCTCCAGGTGCTCGCCGGACATCCGGAACACGCCGAGAAGGTACGGGCCGAGGTCGAATCCGTGACGGGCGGTCAACCGGTCGGTTTCGAGCACGTCCGGCGACTTGCGCACACCAACAATGTCGTCGTCGAGGCCCTGCGTTTGCGCCCCGCCGTATGGATATTGACGCGCCGCGCCAAGAACGACACCGAGCTCGGCGGCTATCGCATTCCGGCCGGGGCCGACATCGTCTACAGCCCGTACGCCGTCCAGCGCGACCCGCACTCCTACACCGGGCACCTCGACTTCGACCCGGACCGCTGGCTGCCGGAGCGGGCCGGGGACGTGCCCAAGTACGCCATGAGCCCGTTCAGCGTCGGCAACCGCAAGTGCCCCAGCGACCACTTCTCCATGACCCAGCTGAGCCTGATCACGGCGGCCCTGTGCGCCAGGTACCGCTTCGAGCAGGCCCCGGGGTCGGACGACAGCACCCGGGTGGGCATCACCCTGCGTCCGCAGCGCCTGCTGCTGACGCCCGTGCCCTGGTGAACCGCCGGTCCCGGGCCGGCCTCTGACACCGGCGCGCGCTCAGGCGGCCTCCGGGCCCCGGAACGCGCGCCGGTAGGCGTTCGGGGTGGTGCCCAGCGACCTCACGAACTGGTACCGCAGCGCGGCGGCCGTCCCGAAGCCGGTGCGGCCCGCGATGGCGTCCATCGTCTCGTCCGTGCCCTCCAGCAGCTCCTGCGCCAGCAGCACCCGCTGGCGCAGGATCCAGCGGTACGGCGTGGTGCCGGTCTCCTGCTGGAAGCGGCGGGCGAAGGTGCGCGGCGCCATCAGGGCGCGGGCGGCCAGCTGCTCGACGGTGACCTCCTCGTCGAGATGCTCCGTCATCCAGGCCAGCACCCCGCCGACCGTGTCGCAGGGGCGCTCCGGCAGCGGGCGTTCGATGTACTGGGCCTGGCCGCCGTCCCGGTGCGGGGGCACCACCATCCGCCGGGCGATCTTCGTGGCGACCTCGGGGCCCTGCTCCTTGCGGACGAGGTGCAGACAGGCGTCGATGCCGGCCGAGGTGCCCGCCGACGTGATCACCGGGTCCTCGTCGACGTACAGCACGTCCGGTTCGACCCGGGTGCGCGGGTAGCGGCGGGCCAGCAGCTCCGCGTGGCGCCAGTGCACGGCGCACCGGCGCCCGTCCAGCAGCCCGGCGGCGCCGAGCACGAAGACCCCGGAGCACACGCTGAGCACCCGGGCACCCCGGTCCACCGCCCGGCGCAGCGCGTCGAGCAGCTCGGGCGGGTAGACCCGGGCGACAGTGGAGCCGGCGGCCGGGACCGCGATCAGATCGGCCTCCTCCAGCCGGTCCAGACCGTACGGCGTGCTGATGGTGAGGCCGGGGACGTGGGTGCCGAGGGCCGGGCCCTCGGCCGAGACCACGGCGAAGTCGTACACCGGCAGCCCCTCGTCGGAGCGGTCCAGGCCGAAGACCTCGCAGACCACCCCGAGCTCGAAGGGGTGCACGCCGTCCAGGAGCACCGCCGCCACGTTGTTCAGCATGACCCCAGTGTGCCTCGCCGATGGCAGTAATTCGAGGCTGTATGGCAGTGCTGCCACTCACGGTAAGGACTGTCCGGCGGGACAGTGGTGTCCATGAACACAAACCAGATCGAAGGTCTCGTCGGAATGGTGCTGGTCCTCGGCATCCTGGTCCTCATGGCCCTCCCGTCCGTGCTCGGCGTGCTGCGCGACAGGCGCATCGACCGGCAGATCAGGGAGGCCCACGAGGACCGGGAGGCCCGCGAGGACCGGGAGGCCCGCGAGCGGCAGGCTCAGAAGTCCTCGTCCAGGTCGACGGTGCCCTCCACCGCCACCTGGTACGCGGACGGACGGCGCTCGAAGAAGTTCGTCAGCTCCTGAACGCCCTGCAGCTCCATGAAGGAGAACGGGTTCTCCGAGCCGTACACCGGGGCGAAGCCGAGGCGGCCGAGCCGCTGGTCGGCGACGCACTCCAGATACTGGCGCATCGAGTCGGTGTTCATGCCCGGCAGGCCGTCACCGCACAGGTCCCGGGCGAACTGCAGCTCCGCCTCGACGGCCTCCCGCAGCATGTCGGTGACCTGCTCGCGGAGTTCGTCGTCGAAGAGCTCCGGCTCCTCCTTGCGGACCGTGTCCACCACGTCGAACGCGAAGCTCATGTGCATCGTCTCGTCGCGGAACACCCAGTTGGTGCCCGTGGCGAGACCGTGCAGCAGACCCCGGCTGCGGAACCAGTAGACGTACGCGAACGCGCCGTAGAAGAACAGGCCCTCGATGCACGCGGCGAAGCAGATCAGGTTGAGCAGGAAGCGGCGGCGGTCGGCCTTGGACTCCAGGCGGTCCAGGTTCTCCACCGAGTCCATCCACCGGAAGCAGAACTCCGCCTTCTCCCGGATGGAGGGGATGTTCTCGACCGCGGCGAAGGCCGCGTTGCGGTCCTCCGGGTCGGGGAGGTAGGTGTCCAGCAGGGTCAGGTAGAACTGGACGTGCACGGCCTCCTCGAAGAGCTGGCGCGACAGGTACAGACGCGCCTCCGGGGAGTTGATGTGCTTGTAGAGCGTCAGCACCAGGTTGTTCGCCACGATCGAGTCACCGGTCGCGAAGAAGGCGACCAGCCGGCCGATGAGGTGCTGCTCCGAGGGGCTGAGCTTCGCGAGGTCGGCGACGTCCGAGTGGAGGTCGACCTCCTCCACGGTCCAGGTGTTCTTGATGGCGTCCCGGTAGCGCTCGTAGAAGTCCGGGTAGCGCATCGGACGGAGCGTGAGCTCGAAGCCGGGGTCGAGAAGGTTCTTGCTGGACATCACTGGCAGGCCTCGCAGGACTCGGGGTTTTCCAGGGAGCAGGCGACGGCGTCCTCGGGAGCCGTCTGCTGCACGGGCACGGTGGCTTGGGCCTGGGCGGCGCGGGCGATGCGGGTCGCCGGGCGCGAGCGCAGGTAGTACGTCGTCTTCAGCCCCGACTTCCAGGCGTACGCGTACATCGAGGAGAGCTTGCCGATGGTCGGCGTCTCCAGGAAGAGGTTCAGGGACTGGGCCTGGTCCAGGTACGGGGTGCGGGCCGCGGCCATGTCGATCAGACCGCGCTGCGGGATCTCCCACGCCGTGCGGTACAGCCGCCGTACGTCCTCCGGGATCCACATGAAGTCCTGCACCGAGCCGTTCGCCTCGCGCAGCGCCTCACGGGTGCGGGCGTCCCAGACGCCGAGGTCCTTGAGGTCCTGCACCAGGTACGAGTTGACCTGGAGGAACTCCCCGGAGAGCGTCTCGCGCTTGAAGAGGTTGGAGACCTGCGGCTCGATGCACTCGTACACGCCCGCGATGGACGCGATGGTGGCGGTCGGCGCGATGGCGAGGAGCAGGCTGTTGCGCAGGCCGGTCGTCGCGATCCGCGCGCGCAGCGCGGCCCAGCGCTCGGGCCAGGTGAACTCGACGCCGTAGTGGTCGGGGTGCAGCACGCCCTGCGCGGTACGGGTCTTCTCCCAGGCCGGCAGCGGGCCGCCGCGCTCGGCGAGGTCGGCGGACGCCTCGTACGCGGCGAGCATGATCCGCTCGGCGATCCGGGTGGAGAGCGCCTTGGCCTCGGGGGAGTCGAAGGGCAGCCGGAGCTTGAAGAAGACGTCCTGGAGGCCCATCGCGCCGAGGCCGACCGGACGCCACTTGGCGTTGGAGCGGCCCGCCTGCTCGGTCGGGTAGAAGTTGATGTCGACGACCCGGTCGAGGAAGGTCACGGCGGTGCGGACGGTCTCGTCCAGACGGTCCCAGTCGATGTCCCCGCCGGCCACGAACGCGCCGAGGTTGACCGAGCCCAGGTTGCAGACCGCCGTCTCGCCGTCGTTCGTGACCTCCAGGATCTCCGTGCAGAGGTTGGAGGAGTGGACGACATGGCCGGGCACGGCCGTCTGGTTGGCCGTGCGGTTGGCCGCGTCCTTGAAGGTCATCCAGCCGTTGCCGGTCTGGGCGAGGGTGCGCATCATCCGGCCGTACAGGTCGCGGGCCGGGATGGTCTTGCGCGCGAGCCCGTCGGCCTCGGCCTTGCGGTAGGCCGCGTCGAACTCCGCGCCCCACAGGTCCACCAGCTCCGGCACGTCGGCCGGGGAGAACAGCGACCACGGCTCGTCGGCGTTGACCCGGCGCATGAACTCGTCCGGCACCCAGTGCGCGAGGTTCAGGTTGTGCGTACGCCGGGCGTCCTCGCCGGTGTTGTCGCGCAGCTCCAGGAACTCCTCGAGGTCGGAGTGCCAGGTCTCCAGGTAGACCGCGGCCGCGCCCTTGCGCCGGCCGCCCTGGTTCACCGCGGCGACCGAGGCGTCCAGCGTCTTCAGGAACGGCACGATGCCGTTGGAGTGCCCGTTGGTCCCGCGGATGAGCGACCCGCGGGAGCGGATCCGGCTGTACGACAGCCCGATGCCGCCGGCGTGCTTCGAGAGCCGGGCGACCTGGTGGTAGCGGTCGTAGATGGAGTCCAGCTCGTCCAGCGGGGAGTCGAGGAGGTAGCAGGACGACATCTGGGGGTGCCGGGTGCCGGAGTTGAAGAGGGTGGGGGAGGAGGGGAGGTAGTCGAGGCGGCTCATCAGGCCGTAGAGCGAGGCGACCTCGTCCACGGAACGCGCGGTGTCGTCCTCGGCGAGGCCGGCGGCGACCCGGAGCATGAAGTACTGGGGCGTCTCGATCACGTGCCGGGTGATCGGGTGGCGCAGCAGGTAGCGGCTGTGCAGGGTGCGCAGGCCGAAGTAGCCGAAGCGGTCGTCGGCGGCCGGGTCGACCAGGGCGTCGAGGCGGTCCGCGTGCAGCCGTACGAACTCGGCGGTCCGGTCGGCGACGAGGCCCTCGCGGTGGCCCACGGCGACGGACCCGGTGAAGGAGGTCACCCCCTGGGAAGCGGCCTCGGCGCGGACGGAGACCGTCAGCAGCCGGGCGGCGAGCCGGGAGTAGACGGGGTCCTCGGAGATGAGCCCGGCGGCGGCCTCGGTGGCCAGCTCGCGCAACTCCGACTCGTCGGCCCGCGCGGACCGGCCGCGCAACGCGGCGGCGGCGACCCGGCCGGGGTCGGCGTCGGGGAGGTCGGCGGTCAGCTCGGTCAGGGTCCGCAGCAGCGCGGTACCGGGACCGTCCTCTTCCACGGATGCCACGGAGATGGTCGCTGAAGCCGGGTCGGCTGGCGCGATGGTCACGTGGGGGCTCTCCCTCGCTCGGCACGGGGCCTGGCGGAGGGCAGGGAGCAGCACACGAGCGAGCACACGCGTGTCGCGTCCCCGGCCCACTCCACGAGGCCCGGACGTCAGAACACCCGGGCCGGACGGCCGGGCGTGCTGTCGGCAGGTCCTCGGACTGACTCCTGCGCACAGATGTGCGCAAGTACACCGTTGCGGGACAGTTCCGGATTCACACCGGATTCCCCTGCGGCGACAGCGAGCATGAGCATACATCTAGTGCCGGGCTGCGGTGTCACCCCCAGATGTTGTGTCGCGGTGGTGTCGGAGCGTCAGCTCGTAGGTGAGGAGGGTGATCTCCGGCAGCTCCGGCAGGGGATTCCGGTCCCGGTCTGGTGTGCGGACGAAGCCCAGGCGTTCGTAGATCCGGTGGGCGCCGCGCAGGGTCCGCCGGGTCGACAGCACGACGCCCGTGCACCCCGGGACGGCCCGTGCGCGGTCGATGTCCCTGCGGGTGGGTGTGTACGACGGCGGGCCGCCGTCGCGCTTGGTTCCCGGCGGCCCGCTGCGGGCGGGGTGGCTTGCTCGCGCGGTTCCCCGCGCCGCTAGAGGGGCGCCACGGCCGGCGGCAGTTCCACCTCCACGTCCGGGTCGCCCGCGTCGGCCGTGTAGTCCCGCGGGTCGGTCTCGTCGAGGCCCTCGGGGGCCTTGAGGGCCTTCAGGGCGAAGGTCAGGACCGCCGCCACCGCCAGGTTCAGGACGAAGGCGGTGAGGCCGATGTAGCCGATCTGGCCGATGCCCGGGATCTCCTTGGAGCTGCCCCCGAAGTGCGCCTGGGTGGGGGAGGCCACGCCGTAGGCCGCGACCGTGCCGTAGACCATGCCGACCGCCCAGCCCGTCAGCAGGGCCCAGCGGTGGAACCAGCGGGTGAAGAGACCGCCGACCAGGGCCGGGAAGGTCTGGAGGATCCAGATGCCGCCGAGGAGCTGGAAGTTGATGGCGACCGTCTTGTCCATGGTGAGCACGAACACGAGGGCGCCGACCTTCACCAGCAGCGACACGATCTTGGAGACCTGGGCCTCCTGCTTCGGTGTGGCGTCGGGCTTGATGAAGTCCCGGTAGATGTTGCGGGTGAAGAGGTTCGCGGCCGCGATGGACATGATGGCCGCGGGGACCAGGGCGCCGATGCCGATCGCCGCGAAGGCCACGCCCGCGAACCAGTCCGGGAACATGTCCTCGAACAGCTGCGGGATCGCCAGCTGGCCGTTGGTGACCTTGACCCCGGCCGCGATGGCCATGAAGCCCAGCAGCGCGAGCAGGCCGAGCATCAGCGAGTACAGCGGCAGGATCGTGGTGTTGCGGCGGATCACGTCACGGCTCCTGGAGGAGAGCGTCGCGGTGATCGAGTGCGGGTACATGAAGAGCGCGAGCGCGGAGCCCAGCGCCAGCGTGGCGTACGTCCACTGACCCGCCTCCGGCGGGGTCAGCGCGCCGCGCGGCTTGCCGGTCGCCGGGTTGGTCTGGGCGAACGCGTGGCCCGCCTTGGCGAAGATGTCGTCGAAGCCGCCCAGTTTGATCGGGATGTAGATGATCGCCACCGCGATGACGAGGTAGATCAGGCCGTCCTTCACGAACGCGATCAGGGCGGGTGCGCGGAGGCCGGAGGAGTAGGTGTAGGCCGCCAGCACACCGAAGGCGATGAGCAGCGGCAGGTCCTTCACGAACCAGTTGGTGCCGTCGCCGCCGCCGACGCCCATCACGTCCAGCACCGCCTGGATGCCCACGAGTTGCAGCGCGATGTAGGGCATCGTCGCCAGGATGCCGGTCAGGGCGACGGCGAGCGAGAGGCCCTTGGAGCCGAAGCGGCCGCGCACGAAGTCCGAGGTGGTCACGTAGCCGTGCTTGTGGGAGACCGACCACAGCCGCGGCAGGAACGTGAAGATCAGCGGATAGACGAGGATCGTGTACGGCACCGCGAAGAAGCCGGCCGCGCCCGCCGCGTAGACCGCCGCCGGCACGGCGACGAAGGTGTACGCCGTGTAGAGGTCGCCGCCGAGCAGGAACCAGGTGATCCAGGTCCCGAACGACCGCCCGCCCAGGCCCCATTCGTCCAGGGAGTGCTCGTTCTCGGCCCGGCGCCAGCGCGCGGCCAGGAAGCCGATGACCGTGACGGCCAGGAAGAAGAAGACGAAGACGCCGAGCGCGACGCCGTTCACACCGTCCTTCACCGCGGCACACCCCCGTCCGCGCCCGCGGCCCTGCGGGTGCGCTGGTCGCGCTGCCACAGCCGGTAGGCGGTGCCGGTGAGCGCGGTGGAGAGCAGCACCCACAGCATCTGGTACCAGTAGAAGAACGGGATCCCGATGAACGCGGGATCCGTCCTGGCGTACGAGCCCACCCACAGCATCGCCACGAAGGGCGCGGCGAGGCAGACGGCGATGATCACGCGCACCGGTGTCACCACCGGGTGTCTCACTTCAGGTAAATCCGACATTCCGCGGCTCCGTCCCCTGACCGTTCGCCTGTGTAACGCGCAGGCAATCTAGGTCACGGCGTCCGTGCAGCGGAAGATGCAGTTCGCGTCTCCGTATGCCGATTCCGTGAAGGGTGCCGGCGGTCAGTCCTGCGGCCGCTTGAGGCGGGCGACGAACTTGTAGCGGTCCCCGCGGTAGACGGACCGCACCCACTCCACGGGCCGGCCCTCCAGGTCCAGGGAGTGCCGGGAGAGCATCAGCATCGGCAGGCCCACGTCGGTCCCGAGCAGGCCCGCCTCGCGCGGCGTCGCGAGCGAGGTCTCGATGGTCTCCTCGGCCTCCGCGAGACGGACGTCGTACACCTCTGCGAGGGCTGTGTAGAGGGACGTGTACTTGACGAGGGAGCGGCGCAGCGCGGGGAAGCGCTTCGCGCTCAGGTGCGTGGTCTCGATGGCCATGGGCTCGCCGTTGGCCATCCGCAGCCGCTCGATGCGCAGCACGCGGCCGCCCGCGCCGATGTCGAGCAGGCCGGCCAGCCGGTCGTCGGCGGTGATGTAGCCGATGTCGAGCAGCTGCGAGGTCGGCTCCAGGCCCTGGGCGCGCATGTCCTCGGTGTAGGAGGTGAGTTGCAGCGCCTGGGAGACCTTCGGCTTGGCGACGAAGGTGCCCTTGCCCTGGATGCGCTCCAGCCGGCCCTCGACGACCAGTTCCTGGAGGGCCTGGCGGACGGTGGTGCGGGAGGTGTCGAACTCGGCGGCCAGGGTGCGCTCGGGCGGGACCGGGGTGCCGGGGGCCTGGGTCTCCGTGATCTCCAGGAGGTGCTTCTTCAGGCGGTAGTACTTGGGCACGCGCGCGGTACGGACGGCTGTCCCGCTCTCGTTCTCCGCACTGCTGACGTCGGTGCTCATGCTCCGCCTTCCCGGCTCCGGGTGTGGGTCACGTCGTGATCCCTTCTGTATACCGTCGCCGCCTCTTTTGGTCTAGTCCACAAGGCCGACTGGTCTAGCGGACGAGAGTACTCCGCCACCGCTCTTTTCGCTGGCTTCTTACTTAAAGGTTCCTGCATATGTAGGTCGCATAACAGCTGGTCAGGGGTGTTTCTGGGTCTCTTGACAGGCTTCGTGGTCTGGTCCAAGCTCCCGGTACTGGTCTACACCATTGGTCCAGATTCCCGGCCTCATGGCCCGGGGGGTGTGTGGGCATCCTGAGGAGGGTGGCGTGAAGCGCAGGCTGATAGCCGCGATCGGTATCGCGGGCATGGTCGTCTCCATCGCGGCGTGTGGCAGTGACAAGAAGGACGGCGGGGACACCGGCAAGGGCACGGACGCCAAGGAGCTGACCGTCTGGCTCACCGTGGACGCGCAGAACAACTGGCCGAACCTGGTCAAGGCCGCCGACGCGGCCGTGCAGAAGAAGCACCCGGGCATCAAGATCAAGCACGAGTACTACGGCTGGCCCGACAAGAACACCAAGCTGGACGCCGTCCTCGCCACGGACAAGGCCCCCGACGTGGTCGAGATGGGCAACACCGAGATGCTCGGCTACATGGTGAAGGGCGCCTTCGCCCCCGTCGACGCCTCCCAGTTCACCGGCTCCGACCAGTGGCTCGACGGCCTCAAGGCCTCGGTGACCTACGACGGCAAGACCTACGGCGTCCCGTACTACGCCGGCGGCCGCGTCGCCAACTGGCGCAAGGACGTCGCCGCCTCGGCCGGCGTCAAGACCACGCCGAAGACCTACAGCGAGCTCACCGCCGACCTGGACAAGATCCAGAAGAAGGAGGGGGACAAGTTCAGCGCCTGGTACCAGCCGACCCGCGACTGGTACGCGGCCATGTCCTTCGTCTACGACGCCGGCGGCTCCATCGCCGTCGAGTCCGGCGGCCAGTGGAAGGGCAACCTCTCCTCGCCCGAGTCCGTCAAGGGGCTCACCGAGTTCAAGTCCGTCATCGACAAGTACATGCACGGTGACAAGACCAAGGACGAGTCCGACCGCTACATCGTCTACGGCCAGGGCAAGTCGTCGATGATCTTCGGCGCGGCCTGGGAGGGCGCGACCGCGGCCGACCCGAAGAACGACAAGACCGGCGGCAAGCTGAAGGACAACCTCGTCAACTTCGTGATGCCCGGCCCGTCCGGCAAGAACATGCCGGTCTTCCTCGGCGGCTCCGACCTCGCCATCCCGGTGAAGTCCAAGGCGCAGGGCGTCGCCGCCGAGTGGATCAACGCGTTCACCGGCCCGTCCGGCCAGAAGGGCCTGATGGCCAAGGGCAACCTGCCCAACAACAAGACCGACCTCGCGACGCTCAAGAGCGACCCGGCGACCGCGGTCCCGGCCGAGGCGGCCGAGTCCAACTGGTTCGTGCCGATGGCACCGGGCTGGGGCCAGGTCGAGAAGGCGCAGGTGCTGCAGACCATGCTGCAGAACATCGGCACCGGCAAGCAGTCGGTGCAGGCCGCCGCCAAGGCCGCCGACGCCGCGATCGACAAGGTCATCAACAACCCGTGACGGCCGGCCCGCGGCCGGGCCCGGGCCACGGGGGGCCGGGCCCGGCCGCGGGTGATTCCGGAAAGCGCCTCGACGGGCCGGTGGGCCGCCGCCGGTTCGTCGAGGCCGGCCGCGCAGTTCCCCGCGCCCCTTCGGGGGCGCGCCGCTGCGGGCCCGACTCGATCTGTCTGAGGAGCGCGCGATGAGTGCCGTAGACACGACCACACCTGCCAAGGTGCCGGCACCTCCACCGGAGCCGCCGCGCCGACCACGTGCGGACCGGCGTTCGGGCGGGCCCGCCGTGCCCTGGCTGCTGCTCGCGCCCTGTCTGGGGATACTCGGGCTCGTCCTCGGCTATCCGCTCTACCGGCTGGTGACCCTCTCCTTCCAGGAGTTCGGGCAGTCCCAGCTGTGGGGGTTCAAGCCGGCCGACTGGGTCGGCCTCGGGAACTTCTCGCAGGTGCTGGAGGACGACGAGTTCTGGCAGGTCGTCCTGCGCACGATCGTCTTCGCCGTCGGCTGCGTGGTCTTCACCATGGTCGTCGGCATGCTCGTAGCGCTGCTGCTCCAGCGGGTCTCCGGCTGGGTGAAGACCCTGGTCAACATCGTGCTGGTGGCCAGCTGGGGCATGCCGGTCATCGTCGCCACCACGCTCTTCAAGTGGCTGTTCGACTCCGACTACGGCATCCTCAACGCCCTGCTCAGCAAGGTGCCCGGGGTCGAGATGATCGGCCACAACTGGTTCGCCAGCGGGCCGCAGGGCCTGGCCGTGATCATGCTCCTGGTGGTCTGGGGCGCCGTGCCCTTCGTGGTCATCACGCTCGGCGCCGGACTCACCCAGGTCCCCAAGGAACTGGAGGAGGCCGCCCGCCTCGACGGCGCCGGAGCCTGGGGCGTCTTCCGGTACGTCACGCTCCCCATCCTCAAGCCGGTCGTCGTGATGCTCACGACCCTCTCGGTCATCTGGGACATGGGTGTCTTCCCACAGGTCTTCGTGATGCGCGGCGGCCACCCCGAGCCCGAGTTCCAGCTGCTGACCACCTACTCCTACGACCGCGCCTTCGTGGTCAACGACTACGGACAGGGCTCCGCGATCGCCCTGCTCACCGTGCTCATCCTGCTCGGTGTCGTCGCCGTGTACATGCGCCAGATGCTGAAGATCGGAGAGGTCGAATGAGCACCGCCGCCACCGCCCGCAAAGGCTCACGCCGGGGCTGGAACCTGCTCGGCCTGCTCGTCTTCGTCACGGTCGGCTTCCCCGTCTACTGGATGCTGAACACGGCGTTCAAACCGGCCAAGGACGCCATCGACCCGGACCCGAGCCTGCTGCCGACCGGCCTGACCCTGTCCAACTTCCGCCGCGCCCTCGCCATCGCCGACTTCTGGGGACCGGTCGGCCGCAGCCTGGTCGTCTCCCTCTCCGTGGTCGCCGTCGGCATGGTCATCGGCCTGCTCGCCGCCCTCGCCATCTCCCGGTTCGCCTTCCGCGGCCGCAAGGTCGTGATCGTCGGCATCCTCGCCGTCCAGATGATCCCGCTGGTCGCCATGATCATCCCGGTCTTCCTGCTCCTCAACGACCTGGACCAGTACGACAAGCTCAGCGGCCTGATCATCACCTACCTGACCTTCATCCTGCCGTTCACGGTGTGGACCCTGCGCGGCTTCATCGTCAACATCCCCAAGGAGCTGGAGGAGGCCGCCATGGTCGACGGCTGCTCCCGCACCGGCGCCTTCGTCCGCGTGGTCTTCCCGCTGCTCGCCCCCGGCATGGTCGCCACCTCGGTCTACGCCTTCATCCAGGCCTGGAACGAGTACCTGTACGCCCTGATGCTGCTCAGCCAGGACCACCAGACCGCCACCGTCTGGCTCGCCAACTTCACCACCAAGCACGGCACCGAATACGCCCCGATGATGGCCGGCGCCACCATGATGGCCGTGCCGATCGTCGCCCTGTTCCTCCTCGTCCAGCGCAAGATGGCCGCGGGTCTGACCGCCGGCGCCGTGAAGGGATGACCCCATCCGATGACGACATTCGCGAGCGGTACGGACACCCTCACGCGCGACGCGCTGACGGTGCTGCAACCCGGCTTCACCGGGACCACCGCCCCCGACTGGCTGCTGCGCCGGCTCGGCGAGGGACTCGCCTCCGTGGGCCTGTTCGGCCGCAACATCACCTCCCCGGAACAACTCGCCTCCCTCACCGCCCAGTTGCGGGCCGAGCGGGACGACGTCCTGGTGGCGATCGACGAGGAGGGCGGTGACGTCACCCGGCTGGAGGTGCACACCGGCTCCTCCTTCCCCGGCAACCACGCCCTCGGCGCCGTCGACGACGTGGAGCTGACCCGGCAGGTCGCCCAGGAGATGGGCCGCCGCCTGGCCGCCTGCGGGGTGAACTTCAACTGGGCGCCGTCCGCGGACGTCAACTCCGACCCCGCCAACCCGGTCATCGGCGTCCGCTCCTTCGGCGCCGACCACGACCTGGTCGCCCGCCACACGGCGGCCTACGTCACCGGCCTCCAGGCGGCCGGGGTGGCGGCCTGCACCAAGCACTTCCCGGGCCACGGCGACACCGCCGTCGACTCCCACCTCGCGCTGCCCCGCATCGACGCCACGGCCGAGGTCCTGCACGCCCGCGAACTGGCACCCTTCCGCGCGGCCATCGCCGCCGGCACCCGGGCCGTGATGAGCGCGCACATCCTGGTCCCCGCCCTGGACCCGGCCCGCCCGGCGACGCTGTCCCGCCGCATCCTCACCGACCTGCTGCGCACCGAACTCGGCTACGACGGCCTGATCGTCACCGACGGCATGGAGATGCAGGCCATCTCCGCCACCTACGGCATCGAACACGGCAGCGTGCTCGCCCTCGCCGCCGGAGCGGACGCGATCTGCGTGGGCGGCGGCCTCGCGGACGACGAGACGGTGCGCCGGCTGCGCGACGCCCTGGTCGCCGCGGTCCGCTCCGGTGAACTGCCGGAGGAACGCCTGGCCCAGGCGGCGGAACGGGTACGGGCGCTGGCCCGCTGGACGACGACGGCGGAGGCGGCCGCCGCGCCGGACCCGGCCGCCGCGGACATCGGCCTGACCGCCGCCCGCCGCGCGCTGCGTGTGACGCGCGTCGACCCCTACACGCCCCCGGCCGAGGCCCCCTTCGTCGCCGCGCTCACCCCGGTGGCCAACATCGCGGTGGGGGCGGAGACGCCCTGGGGGGTGGCCGCCGAACTGGCCCGCGTCCTGCCCGGCACCGAGACCGGCAGCTTCTCCGGCGAGCGCGCGGGCGAGGAGGCCCTGGCGGCGGCGGGGGAGCGCCGTGTCGTCGCGGTGGTGCGCGACGAGCACCGCCACGCGTGGATGGGCCGGGCCCTGGACACCCTCCTCGGGGCCCGCCCCGACACCGTCGTGGTGGAGATGGGCGTCCCCCAGGCCCCGCCCCGCGGCGCCCTCCACCTGGCCACCCACGGTGCGGCCAGGGTGTGCGGCACGGCGGCGGCGGAGGCCATCGCGGCGCCGTGGGCCTGAGCGGGACCCCTAGATCCCCTGCCACTCCGGCTTGTTGACGAACGTGTACCGGAAGTAGTCCGCGTACTTCAGCTTGGCGGCCGCGCCCTCGTCGACCACCACCGTCGCGTGCGGGTGCAGCTGGAGCGCCGACGCGGGGCACACCGCGGCGACCGGCCCTTCCACCGTCGCCGCGACCGCGTCGGCCTTGCCCTCGCCCGTCGCCAGCAGCACCAGGTGCCGCGCCTCCAGGATCGTCCCGATCCCCTGGGTGATCACGTGGTGCGGCACCTGCGCGATGTCGCCGTCGAAGAACCGCGCGTTGTCGACCCGCGTCTGCTCCGTCAGCGTCTTGATCCGCGTCCGCGAGGCCAGCGAGGAGCACGGCTCGTTGAACCCGATGTGCCCGTCGGTGCCGATCCCGAGCAGTTGCAGGTCCACACCGCCGGCCCGTGTCAGCGCCGCGTCGTACGCGGCGCAGGCCGCCCGGACGTCCTCGGCCGTGCCGTCCGGTCCGAGGAACGCCTCCATGCCGATCCCGAGCGGCTCCAGCACCTCGCGCCGCAGCACCGAGCGGTACGACTCCGGATGCTCGGCCGGCAGCCCCACGTACTCGTCGAGCTGGGCTATGCGTGCCCGGGAGGTGTCCACGTCACCGGCGCCGACCTTCGCCGTGAGCGCCCGGTAGATGGGCAGCGGGGTCGAGCCCGTGGCCACCCCGAGCAGCGCGTCCGGCTTGCGTCGCAGCAGCTGTGCCATGGCCTCGGCGATGAGCTCGCCACCCGCGGCGGCATCCGGAACGATGACAACTTCCACGCTGGGGCCTGCCGTTCTGAAGAGGGCTGGAGGGTCCGGAAGGCCTACGTGGTTTAGACCAATCCGATGGGACCAATCTAACAGAACCGGCCCCTGGCGCCGCTGGGTCGGGCGCACGGAAAGGGGACAAGGGCGAGGTTACGTGAATACGTCAGATGGGGTGAATTACGGAAAACTTCGCCGGAGGCGCGGCAGGTCCCCGGCCGGTCGCCGAAATTGCCCCCGCCATCCATCCCCACGGCCGACCCGGGCGGGCTACGCTTCCAGCGCACCGACTGTGAACACTCTCCAACGCATGGACACCCATCGTGGTCTAGTCCACAATTGCGTACGAGGGCTGAACGAGTACGGCAGGGCCGTACGACACAGTCGCACTCTTCCGTCTTCCCCGCACAGGAAGGCGGACCGAGGAACCGGAGCTCTCTGCCCTGACTGCCCCGGATCCTCACCTTCGGCCGATCGGGACCGCACACCCCGTGGCCGTTGCTGCTCCGGGCTGCGGTGCCGGGAGGGTTGAGGGTCCCTCCCAGGCGCCGCGGCCCGCGGGTGCTTCCGGGGCCGTCCGCCGCCGTTCCCCCTCTTCTCCCTCTTCCTCCCTTCTCCGGGCCGCTGTTTTTCGGCCATCCACATACCGCCAGGTACGCTCACAGACGTGCCCTCCATGAACGAACTGGTCCGCCAGCACACCGCCCTCGACGACTCCGACCTCGAGTGGCTCCATCTGCTGGTCTCGGAGTGGCAGCTGCTCTCCGACCTGTCCTTCGCCGACCTGGTCCTGTGGGTCCCCACCCGGGACGGCACCCGGTACGTCTCGGTGGCGCAGATGCGCCCCAACACCGGCCCCACCTCCTACCAGGACGACATGGTCGGCCACCTGGTCCCGCGCGGCCGCCGGCCCATGCTGGACATCGCCCTGGACGAGGGCCGGATCGTCCGCGAGGGCGACCCGGAGTGGCGCGAGGAGGTCCCCGTCCGGGTCGAGTCCATCCCGGTCCGGCGCGAGGGCAGGGTCCTCGGGGTCATCGCCCGCAACACCAACCTGCTGACCGTGCGCACCCCGAGCCGCCTGGAGCTGACCTACCTCCAGAGCGCCTCCGACCTGGCGCAGATGATCGCCGCCGGATCGTTTCCGTTCCCGAACCAGCAGGTCGACATGGACGCCTCGCCGCGCGTCGGCGACGGCCTGATCCGGGTGGACGGCGACGGCGTCGTCCAGTACGCCTCCCCGAACGCGCTCTCCGCCTACCACCGCCTCGGCCTCGCCGCCGACCTGCTCGGCCACCACCTGGGGCAGACCACGGCCGAACTCGCCCCGACCAAGGGCCCGGTGGACGAGGCGCTGGCCAAGCTGGCCAGCGGCTGGGCGCCCCGCGAGTTCGAGATCGAGTCCGAGGACGGCGTGATCCAGTTCCGGGCGATCCCGCTCAAGCCCAAGGGCGTCCGCATCGGTTCGCTGGTGCTGCTCCGGGACGTCACCGAACTGCGGCGGCGCGAGCGCGAGTTGATCACCAAGGACGCGACCATCCGGGAGATCCACCACCGGGTGAAGAACAACCTCCAGACCGTCGCCGCGCTGCTGCGGCTCCAGGCCCGGCGCATCGAGTCCGAGCGCGGCCGCGAGGCCCTGGAGGAGGCCGTACGGCGGGTCGGCTCGATCGCCATCGTGCATGAGACGCTGTCTCAGAACCTGGACGAGCGGGTGGAGTTCGACGAGATCGCCGACCGGGTGCTCGCGATGGTCGCCGAGATCTCGCCGGGCAAGGTCACCGGGCGGCGCACCGGCCGCTTCGGGATACTCGACGCCGAGGTCGCCACCCCGCTGTCGATGGTGCTGACCGAGATCCTGCAGAACGCCCTGGAGCACGGCTTCCGCGAGGGCGAGACCGGCACGGTCGAGGTGACTGCGGTGCGCGGCGGCACCACCAAGGAGGCCCGCCTCCTGGTCACCGTCCAGGACGACGGCGTCGGTCTGCCCGAGGGCTTCGACCCGCACCGCTCCGGCAACCTCGGCCTCCAGATCGTACGGACGCTGGTGGAGGGCGAGTTGGGCGGCACCTTCGACATGGTGCCGGCGCCGGAGCGGGGGACCCGGGTGATCCTCGACCTGCCGGTGCGGGCGCAGAAGTAGGTTCGTCCGGGCGGCTTCCCGAAGCCGCCCGGACAGCAAAGAGCCCCGGACCTTGTGGGTCCGGGGCCACTCGCTCGTTGCTGCTCGTTCTCTAAGCGCATCGGGGGTACTGCGCGCTGCGGCTCGGGGGCGGGAGATGCGTACTCGCTGTACGCGCCGCCAAGCTCAGGCTAGCGGGGTGGGTCGGGTCAGGCGGAGGCCTGACGGGCCCGGTTGCGGGCGGCACGGCGCTTCATCGCGCGACGCTCGTCCTCGCTGAGGCCACCCCAGACGCCGGAGTCCTGGCCGGACTCGAGCGCCCACTGCAGACACTGGTCCATAACAGGACAGCGACGGCAGACGGCCTTGGCTTCCTCGATCTGCAGCAGCGCAGGACCAGTGTTGCCGATGGGGAAGAAGAGCTCGGGGTCTTCCTCGCGGCAAACGGCGTTGTGACGCCAGTCCATGGCTGCTACCTCTCCTTGGTATTACATGCAAGTTGCTTGTGAATGTGAACGCTTTCACGAATCCCTCAACAAGTGAAGGGCCGACCGCCAGGTTCCCTGGCGGGGGTCCTGTGAGTTGAAGGGGGATTCCGGTGATCAGTGGAGGCCGGTCTTGCGGGCCGTCCCGATCGCCACGTAGAGCCTCGCAAACCTCAGCGGCGGATACAACCCCTTCCGGAAAGTTTTTTTTGATTCCTCGGTGTCGACTGGGTCACAGCCGTACTTCCATGGGGTGGATCCTGGCCTAAACGTTCGAGTGAAAGGACTTTGGCCCGTTCTACTCACACAATCACACGCAGTGCGCGGCGTACGCCTGTGAACGTCACGCTCGTACGCAGTCCTAGGTGGTCGCCGTCCATCTGGAGAGGGAGGGGCACCTTCGAATGCAAGGTGAACTGGTCCAGGTCGTGCAGGGACACCGCATGCCTGCCGTGGGGGCCGCGCTCGGGGGACGAAGTGAGCAACTGTGTGCCATATCGGGCAACCGCGGCGGGTGACAGGCGGCTGAGACCGAGTACGTCGATGCCCTTATCGAACGAGGCCTTAGGCGACGTGTACATCGGGCGATTGCCGAGATACGTCCAGGGGGACGTGTTCGAGATTATCGCCACGACAAGATCTTCCACCGGGTCCGCGCCGGGCCGTTCCAGCGTGATCGTTCCGCGTCTGCGGTGCTGTTCGCCGAGGAACTGCCGGACCACCTGGCGGACGTAGAGCGCGTGCGTGGATTTCCTGCCGCGCTCACGCTGCTGCTCGACCCGGCCGACCACGCCGGCGTCGAAACCGAGTCCCGCGTTGAAGGTGAACCAGCGGGAGGGCACCGCCTCGTCCACGGTGCCGGGCGTGCCGGCGGTCAGCCCGAGGCCGACGACGCGCTGGCGCTCCTCGCGCAACGCGTCCAGCAGGACGCCGGTGGCCTCCACCGGGTCGTTGGGCAGGCCGAGGGCGCGGGCGAAGACGTTGGTGGAACCGCCGGGCACCACGGCGAGGCCGGGCAGCCGGTCCGGGTCGGGTCCCCCGTGCAGCAGGCCGTTGACGACCTCGTTGACCGTGCCGTCGCCGCCGAGGGCCACGACGAGGTCGATGTCGTCGCTCTCCGCCGCCTGCCGGGCCAGGTCGCGGGCGTGGCCGCGGTACTCGGTGGTGACCGCCTCCAGCTTCACCTCGCTCGCCAGGGCGTGGATCAGGACGTCGCGCCTACGTGCGCTTGTGGTGGTAGCCGCCGGATTGACCACGAGGAGTGCACGCATGGATTGCAGCGTACCTACTGGGAAGTACCGGGCCCAGACCGAGTTAGGGATCGGGTAAGAGAAAGAGGCGTGAGTCTGAACACTCGTCTCCGTGGGCCGGGGGTGTGGCCCGCAGGGCGACGGCTACCCTTCTTGGCGTGAGCAGTGAGCATGCGCCTACGGCCGTGGCGGCCGACGGAACCGACGGACCCCGTCCGCGACGGCTGACGTACGCGGCAGCGCTGAGCGGGCTGGAAGGGCTCGCGCTGGTGGTCGCCGGGGTGTGGATGCTCGTGCTCGGCCTCGCCGGGTCCTCGGACGACCGGGCGGGGGCCGTCACCGGGGGCATCACACTGATCGTGCTGGCGCTGCTGCCGCTGCTGGCCGCGCGCGGACTGCTGCTGCGCAGGAGCTGGAGCCGCGGCCCGGCGGTGATCACCCAGATCATGGCGCTGCCGGTCGCCTACAACCTGCTCCAGGCCGACAGCGTGGCGATTCCGGTGGGGATCGCGCTGGCCGTGGTCTCGGTCGCCTCGCTGGTGCTGCTGGTGAACTCCGCTACCACCCAGGCCCTTGGGATCAAGGGGCCCGGGCGCAGTAGCTGACCCCGCCGGTTCCTCGCCACTCCTGGCTACTGCTCGCTGCTCCTCTACTCCTCGACGAGCAGCTTCTCCCGGAGCTGGGCCAAGGTCCGCGCCAGGAGCCTGGAGACGTGCATCTGGGAGATGCCGACCTCCTGGGCGATCTGGGACTGGGTCATGTTCCCGAAGAAGCGGAGAAGGAGAATCCGCTTCTCCCGGGGCGGGAGGTCCTCCAGCAGGGGCTTGAGGGACTCGCGGTACTCGACGCCCTCCAGCGCCTCGTCCTCCGCGCCCAGGGTGTCGGCGACCGCCGGGGACTCGTCGTCCGTGTCCGGGACGTCCAGCGACAGCGTGGAGTAGGCATTGGCCGACTCCAGGCCCTCCAGGACCTCCTCCTCCGAGATCGCGAGCTTCTCGGCGAGCTCGTGGACCGTGGGGGAGCGGCCGTGCTGCTGGGAGAGCTCCGCCGTGGCCGTCGTCAGGGCCAGCCGCAGTTCCTGGAGCCGGCGCGGGACGCGCACCGCCCAGCCCTTGTCGCGGAAGTGGCGCTTGATCTCACCGACCACGGTGGGCGTGGCGTACGTGGAGAACTCCACGCCGCGCTCCGGGTCGAAGCGGTCCACCGACTTGATCAGGCCGATGGTGGCGACCTGGGTGAGGTCGTCCAGCGGCTCACCGCGGTTGCGGAACCGGCGCGCGAGGTGCTCGACGAGCGGCAGGTGCATCCGGACCAGCTGGTTGCGCAGCTCCGCGTACTCGGCGCTGCCGTCCTTGAGCGTGCGCAGCTCGACGAACATGGCGCGCGCCCCGCTGCGGTCCTGCGGCCCGTGCTGGGGCGTCTGCACCACCTCGGCGGCCAGCGCCTCGTCCCCGGCGTATCGCTCGTGCTCGCTCATCGTCCCGCCCGTCGCCCTTTCGCGAGCCGTCGCCGACTCCCCCGCTCTCGACTTCGCCCGAGTGGGGGCACCCCCGCGGTCCGGGGCCGCGACCCCGTTCCGTGCTTCCGGGGGAGCGCTCTGCACGGCACCGTCAGGACCGAGCCGCGTGGAGTCGTCCTCCGGGTGCGGCCTGGCCTGTTCCGGGATGCCGTCGATGCCGTCAGCCATGCGTCGGGAGCCGGTCGGGGGGCCTTCGTCCCCGGCCGACAGCTCCCGTGTGCCGCGCTCTTCGTCCCGCACCGGCCCGTCCCCGTTCCTCACGCCGGCCCGGGTCCCGCGCCGCGCTGTTTGTAGAGGCTGATCGACACGGTCTTGTCCTCGTCGACGGCCGACGAGACCTTGCCCGCCAGGGCCGAGAGCACGGTCCAGGCGAAGGTGTCGCGCGAAGGGGCGTGGCCGTCCGTGGTCGGGGCGGAGACCGTGACCTCCAGTGAGTCGTCGACGAGACGGAAGACGCAACTGAGCACCGAGCCCGGCACGGCCTGCTGGAGCAGGATCGCGCAGGCCTCGTCGACCGCGATGCGCAGGTCCTCGATCTCGTCCAGGGTGAAGTCCAAGCGGGCGGCGAGACCGGCCGTGGCCGTCCGAAGCACCGACAGGTAGGCACCCGCAGCCGGCAGCCGGACTTCCACGAAGTCCTGGGTCGCGGGCTCGCCTGCGATCTGGGACACCCTCACCTCCATGGTGGTACAAGCTTTTCGGGGCCGAGGGTCGCCCCCCGGGGTAACGCACTATGTGGTTCAGCGGTGACGCTACCGCGCTCCGAAGTTTTCTGTCCCCGGGACCCCAACCCCCTGGCGTCACTCACAGTAAACCTGTGTATACGCTCCGTGTCTAGGGGGCTGTGTCTCCCAATTGGGAAGAGCGCGCGCCGGGTTGACGTACCCCGACGTCGGACCGTCGAACCGTCGTTCTTCGGCAGCCGTGGTGCAGTCTCACACGAGGACGTGGTCGACGAAGCACCAGCGCCAGTTCTCGCCCGGTTCGAAGGTCCGCATCACCGGGTGACCGGTCCGGGTGTGGTGGCCCGTGGCGTGTCTTCCCGGTGAGGAGTCGCAGCAGCCGACGTGGCCACAGGTCAGGCAGAGCCGCAGCTGCACGGGGTGGGTGCCCTGGGCGAGACACTCGGGACAGGTCTCGTTCAGGGGGCCGGGTTCCGGGTGCGGCAGCGCGCCGGCATGCGTGCACTGTTTCATGATTGCCAGATTACGACGGGTGTGCGGGTGGCCGCGCGGAAAATGAGGGCGGGCGAAGATCATGGACGTGATGCCACTGCTGTTGCTGGTGGCGGGGAGTGCGGCGATCGCCGCCGCGGCCCGGCGCACCCCGGTGCCCGCGCCCCTGCTGCTGGTCGCGGTGGGTCTGGCGGTGTCGTACCTGCCGGGGGTCCCGGACTACACCCTCGACCCCGAGGTCGTGCTCCCGCTGCTGCTGCCGCCGCTCCTGTACACCTCCGCGTCCGACAGCTCCTATCTCGACCTGCGCGCCCAGCTGCGCCCGGTCGCGCTGCTCTCGGTCGGCTACGTCCTGTTCGCGACCGTCGTGGTCGGCTGGGCCGCCTACCTGCTGGTACCGGGCATGCCGCTGACGGCGGCCCTGGTGCTCGGCGCGGTGGTGGCCCCGCCGGACGCGGTGGCCGCCACCGCGGTCGCCCGCCGGGTCGGCCTGCCCTCCCGCATCACCACCATCCTCCAGGGCGAGTCGCTGCTCAACGACGCCACCGCGATCACGGCGTACAAGGTGGCCCTCGCGGCGGCCGTCGGCGAGGGCGCGACCTGGGCCGGCGGCATCGAGGAGTTCCTGCTCGCGGCGGTGGGCGGCGTCGGCGTCGGCCTGCTCATGATGGCGCCGCTGCACTGGCTGCGCACCCACCTGAAGGAACCGCTCCTGCAGAACACGCTCTCCCTGCTCATCCCGTTCGTGGCGTACGGCGTCGCCGAGCAGTTCCACGCCTCCGGGGTGCTGGCGGTCGTGGTCGTCGCCCTCTATCTCGGCCACCGTGCCTGGGAGGTCGACTTCGCCACCCGGCTCCAGGAGGAGGCGGTCTGGAAGATGGTCGCCTTCATCCTCGAATCGGCGGTCTTCGCGCTGATCGGCCTCCAGTTGCCGATCGTCCTGCGCGGACTGGGGGAGTACGCGGGCGGCGAGGCCGCCTGGTACGCGGTGGCCGTCTTCCTGGTGGTGGTCGCGGCCCGCTTCGCCTGGTGCTTCCCGGCGACCTTCCTGCCCCGGATCCTCTCCGCGCGGATCCGCGAACGGGAGGCGAACCCCACCTGGAAGGGCGCGTTCGTCACGTCGTGGGCCGGGATGCGCGGCGTGGTCTCGCTCGCCATCGCCTTCTCGATCCCCGTCACCGTGCACGGCGGCGGGGCCTTCCCGCACCGCAACCTGATCCTGTTCCTGACCTTCACCACGGTGATCGGCACCCTGGTGGTGCAGGGGCTGACCCTGCCCCCGCTGATCCGCCGGCTGCGCTTCCCGGGCCGCGACCCGCAGGCCGAGACCCTCGCCGAGGCCAACGCCCAGGCCCAGGCGTCCCGCGCGGCCGAGAGCCGCCTCGACGAACTCCTCTCCGACGACCGCAACGAACTCCCGCCGCCGCTCGCCGACCGGCTGCGCACCGTCCTGGAGCGCCGCCGCAACGCGGTCTGGGAGCGCCTCGGCCAGACCAACCCCGTCACCGGCGAGTCCGTCGACGACACCTACCGCCGGCTCTCCCGCGAGATGATCAGCGCCGAACGGGAGGTCTTCGTCCGGCTCCGCGACCACCGCTACATCGACGACGAGATGCTCCGCACGCTCCTGCGCCGCCTGGACCTGGAGGAGGCGGCGGCCTACCGGGAGGCGGCCTGAGCGGGCCGCCGGGGCCCGCCGCGCCTCCCGCCTGGGCCCCGCTCAGGCCGTGATCACGGCCGCCACCCGCGTCTCCCGGCCGAACGCCCCCTCGCCCGCCAGCTCGACAAGTCCGTACAGCAACTTGGCGACATACAGGCGCTCCACCGGCAGCCCGTGCCGCTCCTCGAAGTCCTCGGCGAAGGCGTGGAGTTCCGGTGCCGTACGCCCGTACCCGCCGAAGTGGAACCGCTCGTCGAGCGCCCAGTCGCCGCGCCGCCCGCCGAACGCCTCGCGTTGCAGCCGCTCGATCTCCGCCGCCAGGAAACCCCCCTTGAGCACCGGAAACCCGCACGCGCGCTGCCCCGGCCCCAGCCCTGCGGCCAGCCCGGCCAGGGTGCCTCCGGTCCCGCACGCGACCGCCACCACGTCGGCCCGTCCCCGCAGTTCCTCGCCGAGGGCCCGGCACCCGTGGACCGCCGTCGCGTTGCTGCCGCCCTCCGGCACCACGTACGCGCCCTCGGCCGCGGCGGCCCGCAGCAGGCCGGCCAGCACCCCGGGTTCGGCCTTGTGTCGATATGTCGACCTGTCGACGAAGTGCAGCCGCATCCCGTCGGCGGCGCACCGCGCGAGGGACGGGTTCAGCGGCCGGCCGGCCAGTTCCTCGCCCCGCACCACGCCCACCGTCGGGAAGCCGAGCAGGCGCCCCGCGGCGGCCGTCGCCCGCAGGTGGTTGGAGTAGGCCCCGCCGAAGGTGAGCACCGGCCGGCCGCCGGACGCCTCGATGTTCGGGACCAGCTTGCGCCACTTGTTGCCGATCAGATCCGGGTGGATCAGGTCGTCCCGCTTGAGCAGGAGCCGGACGCCGTGGCGGGCGAAACGGTCGTCGCTCACCTCGTCGAGGGGCGAGGGCAGCCGCGGGGCGAGTATGTCGGCGCTGGTCACGGCCCCATTCTCGCCCGGCACCCGGGCGGACGCTCACTTCGGCCGGGCACTTCGGCCGGGCACTTCGGCCGGTCGCTCCTGCCGCTTGCTCCGGACGCTCACTTCAGCCGGTCCCGGACGCGCTCGCGCAGCGAGGACATCGTGACGCCCCGCGGGTCCACCTTGCCCGGCTGCCACTCCAGATGCCCGATCACCGAGCGCTCGGACCAGCCGTGGTGCCGGCACACCGCCGCGGCCACCTTCTCGACGGCCGCCAGCTGGGCCTCGGGCCAGGGGTCCTCGCCGTCGCCCAGGTTCTCGCACTCGAAGCCGTAGAAGTGCCGGTTGCCGTCGGTGTTCGCCTCGTTGTCCCGGGGAAGGCGCTTCTCGGCGATCACGGCGCGCAGCACGTCGTCGTCGCCGAGGCCCGCGTGGTTGACGCGGCCGTAGCCGACCAGGTGGACCGTGCCGTCCTTGGTGATGACGCCGTGGCACAGCGGGCCCGGGAGGTCGGGGCGGCCCTCGCGGCACATCCGGACCGTGCGGTCGGCGCCGCCGGTCGCCGTGTGGTGGATCATCACGCCGTGGACGGGGCCCCACGGGCCCTTGTGGTTCCGGTTGTGCTCCCGCCAGCCGCCGACCTCGACGACCGTGACGCCCTCGTCCCGCAGCGCGTCGAGGAAAGCACCCGCGGACATGGGTGGGGACATGGCCGCCTCCTTCGCATTCGTACCGGCTCGTTCCGGAACTTCTACAGAAGCCGGACGGGCCCGGACCACCCCGCCGGGACAAGTTCGGATCCTGTGCGAGTCGATCAGGACAAGTCGGCATATCGAAGGGCGCTGGATCGTCCGGTCGTTCGGCATGCCCAGGCGGCCGATGATCTATTCCCGCTCTTTCGGGTAATGGTCCCGGCACGCTCCGTGATGACAGGGTGGCCCGTGAGACCGATGCGCGGGCAGTTCGGCGCCCGTGCAGGTATGGGAGGGCATTTCCTTATGTCGGTAGGCGAAGAGGTCCGCACGGATCAGGGCAAGCCGCAGCAGTCACTCGACACGGCGGCAGCGCGGAATCTGGCCACCACGACCAAGTCCGCGCCGCAGATGCAGGAGATCAGCTCCCGCTGGCTGCTGCGGACGCTGCCCTGGGTCGACGTCCAGGGCGGTACGTACCGGGTGAACCGGCGGCTGACCTACACGGTCGGCGACGGCCGCATCACGTTCCTGAAGACCGGCGACCGCGTCGAGGTGATCCCGGCGGAACTGGGCGAGCTGCCGGTCCTGCGGTCGTACGAGGACGAAGAGGTACTGGGGGAGCTGGCCCAGCGCTGCCGGCAGCGGGACTTCGCCCCCGGCGAGGTCATCGCCTCGTTCGGCAACCAGACGGACGAGGTCTACCTGCTCGCGCACGGCCGCGTGGAGAAGATCGGCACCGGCCCGTACGGCGACGACGCGGTCCTCGGTGTCCTCGCCGACGGGGCGTACTTCGGCGAGGACGGCCTGCTGGACCCGGACGCCATCTGGGACTTCACGGCCCGCGCCGACACGGCCTGCACCGTGCTGACCCTGTCCCGGCAGGACTTCGAGCAGGTCGCCGAGCGCGCCGACTCGCTGCGCGAGCACCTGCGGGAGCTGCGCGCGATTCCCGAGCAGCGCACCAACAAGTACGGCGAGCGGGAGGTGGCGCTCGCGGCCGGCCACAGCGGCGAGCCCGACATCCCCAACACCTTCGTCGACTACGAGGCCCGGCCCCGCGAGTACGAGCTGAGCATCGCCCAGACCGTGCTGCGCATCCACACCCGCGTGGCCGACCTCTACAACCAGCCGATGAACCAGACCGAGCAGCAGCTGCGGCTCACCGTCGAGGCGTTGAAGGAGCGCCAGGAGCACGAGCTCATCAACAACCGGGAGTTCGGCCTGCTCAGCAACTGCCAGTACGACCAGCGGCTCCAGCCGCACGACGGCGTGCCCGGCCCGGACGACATGGACGAGCTGCTCAGCCGCAGGCGGGGCACCAAGCTCTTCCTCGCCCACCCGCGCGCGATCTCCGCCTTCGGCCGTGAGCTCAACAAGCGCGGACTGGTCCCGGAGACCGTCGAGATCGGCGGCAACCGCATCCCGACCTGGCGCGGGGTACCGATCTACCCGTGCAACAAGATCCCGGTCACCGAGGCCCGCACCACCTCGATCATCGCCATGCGTACCGGTGAGTCGGAGCAGGGCGTCATCGGGCTGCGGCAGTCGGGGCTCCCGGACGAGATCGAGCCGAGCCTCTCGGTCCGCTTCATGGGCATCAACGAGCAGGCCGTCATCAACTACCTGGTCACGGCGTACTACTCGGCGGCCGTTCTGGTCCCGGACGCTCTCGGCGTGCTGGAGAACGTCGAGATCGGCCGCTGGAGGTGACGTTTCCGCACTTGGCGGTCGTGTCCCCGCCCTCCGGGGCGGGTACACCCTCGGGACACGTGCCGAGCCGGGGCCCGGACGCCCCGGTACGCGCACTCCGCGAGGGGGAGGCCATGGCCGAGTTCGTGACGGAGAGGCAGGAGAGTTCCACGGGAGCGGCGCCGGAGGGGGCCGAGCCGCTCGACGGGCACGAGGCCGCGGCCATACTGGAGGACGCCCGCAGACTCGTCGACCCCGAACTGCGCGCGGCGGTCGACTCGTTACCCGGCTCGATGCGCCGGATCGCCCGCTACCACCTGGGCTGGGAGCACGCCGACGGCAGCCCGGCGGCGGGCAACGCGGGCAAGGCCATCCGGCCCGCCCTGGTCCTCACCGCAGCCGAGGCGCTCGGCGGCCCGGGCGCCCGCTCGGCCGCCGTCCGGGCCGCGGCCGCCGTGGAGCTGGTGCACAACTTCACGCTGCTGCACGACGACGTGATGGACCGGGACACCTCCCGCCGGCACCGGCCCACCGCCTGGACGGTGTTCGGCGTCGCCGACGCGATCCTCGCCGGGGACGCCCTCCAGGCGCTGGCCCTGCGGCTGCTCGCCGAGGACCCGCACCCGGTGTCCGGGGCGGCCGCGGCCCGGCTCGCGGACTGCGTCCTGGAGCTGTGCGCCGGGCAGCACGCGGACACGGCCATGGAGGACCGCGCCCCCGGCGAGGTCACCCTCGACGAGGTGCTCGTCATGGCCGAGGCCAAGACCGGCGCGCTGCTCGGCTGCGCCTGCGCCCTGGGCGCGCTGTACGCGGGCGGGGGCGAGGACGGGGTGGCCGCCCTCGACGGCTTCGGCCGGCAGGCCGGGCTCGCCTTCCAGCTGATCGACGACGTCATCGGGATATGGGGCGATCCCCGGCGCACCGGCAAGCCGGCCGGCGCCGACCTGGCGGCCCGCAAGAAGTCCCTCCCGGTCGTCGCGGCGCTCGCCTCCGGCACCCCGGCCGCGGCCGAACTGGCCGGGCTGTACACCGGACCGCGGGTGCCGGCCGACGCCGACGAGGTCGCGCGGACGGCACTGGCCGTGGAGCGGGCCGGCGGGCGTGACTGGGCGCAGGCCGAGGCCGCCGACCGGATGGCCCTGGCGGTGCAGGAGCTGGCCCGTGCCGTGCCCGACCCCGAGTCGGCCGGCGGCCTGCTCGCGCTCGCCGAGTTCGTGACCCGGCGCAGCAGTTGAAGACCCCGGAGTCCCCGGGACCGTGCGGCTCCTGACCCCGCACGGAACCCCGGGGACTCCGGTCCGACGGGTCCCGCACAGCCCCACGGTGTGCGGGCCCCGCCGTCGCACGCCCACCGGACCGGAGCCGGCGCCCACCGGACCGGAGTCCGCGCCGACCGCCGCCCGCCGGACCGGAGTCCGCGCCGACCGCCGAACCGGCGCCCGCGTCCGCCACTGCCGGACGGGGAGCGCGGTCCCGGACCCTGGCCTACGCTGGGCACATGGACGGCCAGAACCAGGTCTGTCCGGTCTGCGGACAGCCTGTCGAGAGCGTGGTGCGGCGGCACAAGACGCTGGGCGCGTGGGTTCCGGTCTGGGGTCCCGGCCCCTGCCGCAACCCCGACTGCGCCGAGTACCCGGGACCGTGCCGGCCCGCACCGCGGCCTCCGACCGCCGAGCCTCCGACCGCCGAGCCTCCGACCGCCGAGCCGCCGACCGCGCGGTCGCGGCCGGGGGAGACGCCGTAGCGTGACCGCATGACCGGACTGCCGAACATCCTGCACATCACCGAGCGCTCCCTGTGGGAGCAGGCCCGCGCGCGGGGCGCCTACGCGATCTCCACCCGGGGCCGCACGCTCCAGGAGGAGGGCTTCATCCACTGCTCCACCCGCGAGCAGCTCCCGCGCATCGCGGCCTTCCTGTACGGCTCCTACGACGGCCCGGACGAACTGGTGGTGCTGGTCGTGGACCCGGCCCGGGTCGGCGTACCGGTGAGGTGGGAGGCGGCGGAGCCGGGCGGCGAGGAGTTCCCGCACGTGTACGGGCCGGTGCCGGTGGCGGCCGTGGTGGACGTCGAGCCCTGGGGCTGACCGGCCTCAGTCCCGGACCGGCAGACCGCCGGTCTCCGGGTCCCGGCCGGTGAGGCAGTAGACCCCGCCGGCCGGATCGCGCAGTACCGTCCAGTGCCGGCCGTCCGCCACGTGCACGGCGCCCAGCTCCTCGTGCCGGGCCCGGGTCGCCGGGATGTCCGCGCAGGCCAGGTCGAGGTGGGCGGCGGCGGGCCGTTCGGTGTCCAGCCGCTGGAGCAGGACGCGGACGGGCAGCCCGGCCGGCGGCCGCAGCACCCGGAACTCCGGCAGCGAGCCGGTCAGCAGCTCCCAGCCGGTCAGCTCCGCCCAGAACGCGGTCTCCGCCTCGTACCGGGACGGCGGGATGTCGAGGCTGACCTGGTCCAGCCTGCTGCCCGCCACGACCGGCGGCCGCACCGACTCCCCCTGCCAGGGCACCGCGCAGCACAACTGCCCGGCGGGCGACCGCAGTACGGCCCACCCCTCGTGCTCCCCGACCGTCTGCGCGCCGAGGTCCCGGGCCCGCTTCACCAGCCCCGGCACGTCCTCGACGCACAGGTCCAGGTGCGCCCCGCCGGGACCCGCCCCGACCCCCTGGACCTTGAGGCAGGCGTCCGCCCCGCCGTCCGGCAGCAGCGTCACGAACTCGCCGTCGCCGCCCCGGGGCGCGGAGAGCCGGGTGGCGGTGACCGCCGTCCAGAAGTCCTGGGCCGCGCGGAGGCGGCCGGCGGGGCGGTCGGCGAAGGCGTACGTCCAGCGGATGGTCATGCGGGGATGGTAGACGCGGCCGCTACGCGCGGCGTTCGGTGAAGCGCAGCAGGTTCCCCGCCGGGTCCCGGAACGCGCAGTCCCTGACGCCCCAGTGCTGGTCCGTCGGCTCCTGGATCACATCACCGCCGTACTCCCGCACCCGCTCGTACAGCGCGTCGCAGTCGGTGGTGGAGAAGATCACCCCGCGCAGCATGCCCTTGGCGAGCAGTTCGGCCATGGCCTGCCGGTCGGCGGGGGAGGCGTCCGGGTTGGCGCCGGGCGGCTCCAGCACGATCTCCACGCCCGGTTGCAGCGGCGAGCCCACGGTCACCCACCGCATCCCCTCGAACTCCACGTCGTTGTGGACCTCGAGACCGAGGACGTCACGGTAGAAGGCCAACGCCTTGTCGTGGTCGTCGACGGCGATGAAACACTGCGCGAGTTTTACGTCCATGGGGTCAGGCTAGGAGGAAACGGCCGGCCGTGCCCGGTCAGCTCATGGCCCAGATGTAGGGGTCGTGGCCGGCGGGCGGGGTGCGCGGGACGGCGCCGGTAGCGGTGTCCGGGGCGGCCGGGGCCTCCCGGACCTGCCAGGGGACGGCCCGCCGTGCCGCGAGCACGTCCGCGACCAGGACGTTTCCGGCCGACAGCAGCGCGAGCAGGATGTGCCGCGGCCGTACCGGCCGTTGACCGAGCCGGTCGGCCTCCCGCGGGGCGAGCTCCAGCACGGTGGCGCTCTCGCCGGTCAGCGGTGGCTGGTCGCGCGGCCGGAGCGTGCCGGGCCCGAGGGCCGCGACCAGATCCGCGTGCAGCCCGTCGGCCGGGACGCCCAGCATCGGTACGACCTCGTCCTCGGCCACGTCCAGCAGGGCCAGCAGGAGGTGCGCCGGCTCCACGTACCAGTGGTCGAGCCGCCGGGCCGCGCTGCGGGCGGTCTCCACCACCAGCAGCGCCCGGTCATCGAACCTCTCGTACACCGCTCACCCCCGCCAGATCCTCCCGGGCCCGCAGCGTGTGCGGATGGTCGGCCCCGAGCACCCGCTCGCGGACCGCGACCACCTCCCGCAGCAGTTCCAGCGCCTCCGGCCCGCCGCCCGCGAGCGCCAGGTTCCGCGCCAGCAGATGCCGGGTCCGCAGGGTGTGGGGATGGTCCGCGCCGAGCACCCGCCCCCGGTCCGCCAGCAGCCCCCTGAGCATCCCGGCCGCCTCCTCGCGGTGCCCCGCCTCGCCGAGGTTGACGGCGAGGAACTGACGGGTGCGCAGGGTGTCCTCGTGGTCCGGGCCGAGCAGACGCAGCTGGTCGGCAAGGAGGTGCCGGAGCAGTCCGGCGGCCTCGGCGGGGCTGCCCGCGCCGCCCACGCTGTGCGCGTGGGACTGCCGGCCGCGCAGGGTGTCCGGGTGCTCGGCGCCCAGCACCCGGGTCTGTTCGGCGACCGTCCCGCGGAGCCGCTCGGCCGCCCCCGCCCAGTCCCCGGCCTTGCCCCGCTCGACGGCCGCGGTGTGCCGTCGCCGCAGTTCGGGGCCGGTGTCCGCGGTGAACGCGCGGTTCACGCCGAGGGCGACGGACGGGGCGGTGCCGGCGCCCCGGCCGAGCGGGACCGGCAACCCCTCGGACGCCATCAGGGCACGCAGCTGCCGGTAGAGGTGGTCGACGGTGAGCAACTCCGGCCCGCCGGGCACGCCTTCGCGCAGCAGCCGTATCAACCGGCCGGTGAAGGCGGTGTGCTCCTCGCCGGGGAGGGCGAGGGCGACCTGGTCGCGGGCGGCGGAGGTGAGGACGTAGGTGCCCGCCACCTCCAGCTGCCCGAGCTGCCAGGCCGCGCCGCCCCCGGCCAGCGAGTCGCCGACGGCCCGGCCGGAGAAGCAGCAGTCGAGGACGACCACCTTGGTCCGGGCCGGGGAGTCGAGGACGGCGTCGCGGAGTTTGTCGTACTCCAGGGAGTTGAACTCGGGCGCCTCCCAGCGGCTGTCGGGCAGCGCGAGGTGGAGGCCGTGGCGGCGGCCGGCCACCAGGCCGTGGCCGGCGTAGTGGACCAGCAGGAGGTCCTCGGCGCCGGCGACGGCGCGGCGCAGCCGGTCGCCGACCGTGCGCAGGTCGCCGTCGTCGAGCAGGACCGTGCAGTGGCGCTCGGGCACGAGTCCGTGCGACGGGTCGGTGAGCAGCGCCGCGAGGTCGGTGACGGTCCGCGCGACGACCGGCAGGTCGGGCAGTGCCCGGTCGGCGTAACGGCTCGCGCCGATCAGGACGACCCGGGAGCGTTCGGGATCGGGTAGGCGCACGTCACTCCCGTACGTCCCGCTGCTCCAGGGCCTGCCGCAGCAACTGCTCGACGTCCTCGCCGCTGACCCGGCGGGCGTCGATCTCGACGGCCGGGCCGTCCTCGCGCCGGATGCTCAGCCGGACGTCGCTGCGGCGCGGCTGGGTGATCCAGGCGCGCAGGCAGGAGGCGAGCACGGTGAGCGGGCCGCCCGCGCCCAGCAGCACGGACACGGTGTCGAGCGGGACGCCCAGCCGGCCCTCGGCCGGGGCGGCCCCGGTCAGCCGGACCTGGCCGGCGAGCGTCGGTTCGCCTCTGAGCCAGTCGGTCAGGGACTCGGCGTCCATGACCGGCGCCGCGCTCAGGACGGAGATGAATGCGGTTGCCACGGTTCCCCCGGATGCGTTCAGACCGATCCACTGCACATTCCCCGGCACATTCCTTGTCCGGCAACGGAGTCGACGGTGACGGCCAGTGTACGGCCGGGGAGCGGGGAGTGACCTGGCCGTTGCGGGGCGGGGTCAGTACGGGCGGCGGCGGGGGCGGGTGAACGTCCGGGCCACACAGGACGGGATCACCGTGCTCTCCTCGTGGTCGCGCGCCCGGTAGGCGCTCGGCGTCTCGCCGACCAGTTCGGTGAAGCGCGAGCTGAAGGAGCCCAGCGAGGTGCAGCCGACGGACATGCAGACCTCGGTGACCGTGAGGTCGCCGCGGCGCAGCAGCGCTTTGGCCCGCTCGACCCGCCGGGTCATCAGGTAGCTGTACGGCGTCTCGCCGAAGGCCTTGCGGAAGCTGCGCTGGAAGTGGCCGGGCGACATCAGCGCGGTACGGGCCAGTTCGGCCATGTCGAGCGGTTCCGCGTACTCGCGGTCCATGCGGTCGCGCGCCCGGCGCAGCCGTCTGAGGTCCTCCAGCGTCACCGCACCAGCATGTCACCCACAGGGCCTACACGGACCGGGTCTGTTCTTGGAGCGGCGTTCGCCGCGGGTTCTCGCGCAATTGATCAGCGCTTGTTTGCATAGAGGAATGGACCACATCACGTTCCTCGTGGCGGTCGTGATCGTCACGGCGCTCGCGTTCGACTTCACCAACGGGTTCCACGACACGGCGAACGCGATGGCCACGTCCATCGCGACCGGTGCGCTCAAACCGAAGACGGCCGTTCTGATCAGCGGGGTGCTGAACCTGGTCGGCGCCTTTCTCTCCACGGAGGTCGCCAGGACCATCTCCGGCGGCATCGTGAACGACGCCGCGGTGACCCCGGCGATGATCTTCGCGGGGCTCGTGGGCGCGATCCTCTGGAACCTGGTGACCTGGCTGGTCGGGCTGCCCTCCAGCTCCTCGCACGCCCTGTTCGGCGGACTGATCGGCGCCGTGTGGGTGGGCGCGGGGTCCGGCGCGGTCGACTTCGACAAGGTCGTCGAGAAGATCATCCTCCCGGCCTTCGCCTCGCCGGTGGTGGCGGGCGTCGCGGCGCTGGTCGCGACGTACCTCGCGTACCGGCTCACCACCCGCGGCCGCAGGGAGTCGGTGACCAGGGGCTTCCGGCTCGGGCAGATCGGCTCGGCCTCGCTGGTCTCGCTCGCGCACGGCACCAACGACGCGCAGAAGACCATGGGCGTCATCACGCTGACGCTGATCTCCGTCGGCGCGCTCCCGGACGGCGCCGGTCCGCCCGTCTGGGTCATCGCCTGCGCGGGTCTCGCCATCGGCCTGGGCACCTACATCGGCGGCTGGCGGATCATCCGCACCATGGGCAAGGGGCTGACCGAGATCCAGTCCCCGCAGGGCTTCGCCGCGGAGACCGCCTCCACGGCCGTCATCCTGACCTCCGCCCACATGGGCTTCGCCCTGTCCACCACGCAGGTCGCCTCCGGCTCCATCCTCGGCGCGGGGCTCGGCCGGCGGCTCGCGGAGGTCCGCTGGGGCGTCGCGGGCCGCATGGTGGCCGCCTGGGTGATCACGCTGCCCTGCGCCGCGCTGGTCGGCGGTGTCTCCGCGGCCGCGGTCAAGCACGGCGGCAACCTCGGCACGGCCGTGGTCGCGCTGGTCGGCGCCGCGCTCGCGGCGGGCATCGTCCTGCTGGCCCGCCGCAACCCCGTCCACGCGAACAACGTCAACGACAGCCACGAGGTCGCCGTCCGCACCTCGCCGCCGTCCCACGTCGGCACCGCCGCCTGAGTGAGGGAGAGTTCCCATGGACATCGACTGGACCGCGCTCGGCCAGGTCACCGCGGTGAGCATCGGAGTTACAGTCGCAGTGGTGGTCGTCTTCGCCCTCGGCGTGCTCGGCCTCGCCCGGTACGAGGGTGCCCGGGAGCAGGGCGGCACCAGCGCCGTCGGCGCCACCCAGGCGGGGCTGTGCTTCCTCGCCTGCGCGGCGGTGGTGGCGTACGGGATCTACCTGATCGTGCCGCAGTTCCACTGATCCGCCGACGCGCTGAGGAGGACTGGATGACGACGCCGGACCTGCTGTCCGAGCTGGCCGACCTGAAGGTCGACTACAGCGACCCGGACGACCCCGTGCTCATCCGCCCGGACGGATCCCCGATCGACACCTGGCGGGAGAACTACCCGTACGCCCAGCGCATGGAGCGCAAGGAGTACGAGTGGCACAAGCGGCTGCAGCAGATCGAGCTGCTGAAACTGCAGAGCTGGATCAAGGAGACGGGACGCCGGATCGTCATCGTCTTCGAGGGCCGTGACGCGGCCGGCAAGGGCGGCACGATCAAGCGCTTCACGGAGCACCTGAACCCGCGCGGCGCACGGGTCGTGGCCCTGGAGAAGCCCACCGAGCGCGAGAGCGGCCAGTGGTACTTCCAGCGCTACGTCCAGCACCTGCCCACCGCCGGTGAGATCGTGATGTTCGACCGCTCCTGGTACAACCGGGCGGGCGTCGAGCGGGTCATGGGCTTCTGCTCGGACGACGAGTACCGGCGCTTCATGCGCCAGGCCCCGCTGTTCGAGCGGATGCTGGTGGACGACGGCGTGGACCTGGTGAAGTTCTGGTTCTCGGTCTCGCAGAGCGAGCAGCGGACCCGCTTCACCATCCGCCAGGTGGACCCGGTACGGCAGTGGAAGCTCAGCCCGATGGACCTGGCCTCGCTGGACCGCTGGGACGACTACACCGCCGCGAAGGTCGCGATGTTCCGCGAGACGGACACCGAGTACGCGCCCTGGACGGTGGTCAAGAGCAACGACAAGAAGCGCGCCCGGGTCGAGGCCATGCGCAGCGTCCTGGCCCGCTTCGACTACGCCGACAAGGACGCGGACGTCGTCGGCAGCCCCGACCCCCGGGTCGTGGGCGAGGCGGCTGGCCTCCTGGAGGCGGGCGAGGACGACCACGGCGGCAGGCACTAGCACCGCCGCCCCGCGCCCGTGCGGACCCGGATGGACAGGGACCGGCGGGGTGGCACATGATCCCTTGCATGATCAGGGCCGCAACCGTGCACGACATCGCGGAGATCCGCGCGATGATCCGAGAACTCGCCGCTTACGAACGGGCCGTCGAGCAGGCCCGCGCCACCGAGGAGCAACTGCGCGAGGGACTGTTCGGGGAGCACCCCGCGGCCCACGCGCTGATCGCCGAGGACGACGCCACGGGCGAGGTCGTCGGCTACGCCCTGTGGTTCCCGCGCTTCTCGACCTGGACCGGAACCCGGGGCATGCACCTGGAGGACCTCTACGTACGGCCGCACGCCCGCGGCGGCGGTCACGGCAGGGCGATGCTCGCCCACCTCGCCGCGTTCTGCCTGCGCAACGGCTACGAGCGGTTCGAGTGGTGGGTGCTGGACTGGAACGAGCCGGCCGTCGACTTCTACCGCTCGCTCGGCGTGGACTTCCTGGACGAGTGGCGGATCTGCCGGCTCACCGGCGACCCCCTCGGCCGCCTGGCCGCCGGGGCCCCGTCCGGCGCCTGAACGAAGCAGACCGCACCCCGCCCCCGGGACGCCGTGGCCGGCGGTCCGTCGGGCAGGGTGCGGTCTCGACAAAGCCTCGCAACAGAAGTGAACGCGAGATCAGGCCTTCTTGGTCTCCCAGAAGATCTTGTCGATCTCGGCGATGAGCTCCAGGGCCTTCTCGCCGGTCTTCGGGTCCGTGGACGCCTTGGCGGCGGACAGGGCCTTCAGGGTGTCGTTCACCAGAACGTGCAGCTGGGGGTACTTCTCGAAGTGCGGGGGCTTGAAGTAGTCGCTCCAGAGCACCGACACGTGGTGCTTGGCAAGCTCGGCGCGCTGCTCCTTGATGACAACGGCGCGAGCCTGGAAGTGCGGGTCGTCGTTGGCGGCCATCTTCTCCTGCACGGCCTTAACCGACTCCGCCTCGATGCGGGCCTGGGCCGGGTCGTACACACCGCAGGGCAGGTCGCAGTGCGCGCTGACCTTGACCTTGGGGGCAAACAGGCGGGAAAGCATGGAGCATTCCTTCCTCGTGATCGTCTTCTCAGGTGGGACATTACTCCCTGGGAAGCGTGATTTCGCGAGTGCCCCCATGGGCTTAGGACAAAAGTCCAGGGTCAGACTGGGACTGGTGGAGGAACGGACCGGGGAGGTGCCGGGGATGCCGGAGCTGTCGCAGGAGACCGAGCGGGGGAGGGGCGCCGCGCCCTTCGGGCTGGCCGAGGTGACCGGCCCGTCCATGGTGCCCACGCTGTACCAGGGGGATCAGCTCCTGGTGCGCTACGGCGCCCGGGTGCGGGCCGGTGACGTCGTCGTCCTGCGCCATCCCTTCCAGCAGGACCTGCTGGTCGTCAAGCGCGCCGTGGAGCCGCGCGAGGGCGGCTGGTGGGTGCTGGGGGACAACGCGTACGCGGGCGGGGACAGCACGGACTACGGGACCGTGCCGGAGGAGCTGATCCTCGGCCGGGCCCTGTTCCGCTGGCGGCCGCGCCGGGCCGGTCAGCGTTCGCCGCTGGCGCTGGTGCGCTGGGCGCTCTCCGCGGCGCGGCCGGTGCTCTCCGGGCGCTCCGCCTCCAGGCGTTTGCGGGCCCGGTAGGCGGCCACGTTGGCGCGGGTCGCGCAGCGGTCCGAGCAGTAGCGCCGGGAGCGGTTGGTGGAGGTGTCGAGGTAGGCGTTGCGGCACGGCGGCGCCTCGCACAGGCCGAGGCGGTCGACGCCGTACTCGGTGAGGTGGAAGGCGAGGCCCATCGCCGCGATGGCCGCGTAGCCGGCGGTGGCGTTGGAGGGGTGGTCGGCCAGGTGCATGTGCCACAGCGGGCGGCCGTCCTCGTCCCGGAAGTCGTGCCCGGAGATCTGCGGGCTGACCGGGAACTCCAGGAGCAGTGAGTTCAGCAGGTCGACGGCGAGGGTCTCCTCGTCCTTGTCGGCGGCCTCGAAGACCGCGCGCAGCCGGCCGCGCACCGAGCGGAAGCGGGTGAGGTCGGCCTCGGTGGCCCGCCGGGCCGCCTGCTGGTTGCCGCCGAACAGGTCGCGGACGGCCTCGACCGAGGTCAGGGAGTCCTTGCCCCGCACCGGTTCCTCGCTGTTGACGAGACGGACGGCGTAATCCGAGTAATAGGCCAGTTCCACTTGTAGTCCTTACGGGGGCGCTCTATGGTCGGTGGTGCGGTCGGGTAACAGTCGGTCGTGCTTCCAGGGTATTACGCGACATGCGGGGTGGAGGGGTGTCATGACGGACGCTGCGGCGACCGCGGCCGGTGCCGACTGGGGTGCCTGGCAGGAGAGCTGGGACCGGCAGCAGGAGTGGTACATGCCGGACCGCGAGGAACGGTTCCGGATCATGCTCGACCTGGTGGAGGCCCTCGTCGGTACGGCGCCCCGGGTCCTCGACCTCGCCTGCGGCACCGGCAGCATCACCGCCCGGCTGCTGGCCCGCTTCCCGGCGGCGGTGAGCACCGGCGTCGACCTCGACCCGGCCCTGCTCGCCATCGCCGAGGGCACCTTCGCGGACGACGACCGGGTCACGTTCGTCACCGCCGACCTCACCGACCCGCGGTGGGCGGCACGGCTGCCGTACGACTCGTACGACGCCGTCCTGACCGCCACGGCCCTGCACTGGCTGCACAGCGAACCCCTCGCGGCCCTCTACGGTCAGGTCGCGGGACTCGTCCGCGACGGCGGTGTCTTCATGAACGCGGACCACATGATCGACGACAGCACGCCCCGGATCAACGCGGCCGAACGCGCGCAGCGCCACCGCCGCATGGATCAGGCCAAGGCGGCGGGCGCGCTGGACTGGGCCGAGTGGTGGCAGCTGGCGGGCCGGGACCCGGTCCTGGCGCAACCCACGGCCCGCCGCTTCGAGATCTACGGCGAGCACGCGGAGGGCGACACCCCGTCGGCGGCCTGGCACGCGCGCACGCTGCTGGCCCGGGGCTTCGCCGAGGCGCGGCCGGTGTGGTGCTCGCCCTCGGACACCCTGCTGCTGGCGCTGAAGTAGGGGACGGACGGGGAAGGGGCGGTACGACACCGTCGTACCGCCCCTTCCCCGTCGTACCGCTAGAGCACCTTGGACAGGAAGGCCTGGGTGCGCTCGTGCTGCGGGTCGGTCAGGACCTCGCGCGGGTGGCCGGACTCGACGACCACCCCGCCGTCCATGAAGACCAGGCTGTCGCCCACCTCGCGCGCGAAGCCCATCTCGTGGGTGACGACGATCATCGTCATACCGGACTCGGCCAGGTCGCGCATGACGTCGAGGACGTCACCGACCAGCTCCGGGTCGAGGGCCGAGGTCGGCTCGTCGAAGAGCATCAGCTTCGGGTCCATGGCCAGCGCCCGCGCGATGGCCACCCGCTGCTGCTGGCCGCCGGAGAGCTGCGAGGGGTAGCTGCCGGCCTTGTCGGCCAGCCCCACCCGCTCCAGGAGCTGCATCGCGCGGTCCCTGGTCTCGCTCTTGTTCGCGCCCTTGACCTGCACCGGCGCCTCGGTGATGTTCTCGACGGCCGTCATGTGCGGGAACAGGTTGAACCGCTGGAACACCATGCCGATGTCCCGGCGCTTCAGCGCGACCTCGCTGTCCTTGAGCTCGTACAGCTTGTCGCCCTTCTGGCGGTAGCCGACCAGCTCGCCGTCGACGGACAGCCGCCCGGCGTTGATCTTCTCCAGGTGGTTGATGCACCGCAGGAACGTGGACTTGCCGGAGCCGGAGGGACCGATCAGGCAGAAGACCTCGCCGGACCTCACCTCCAGGTCGATGCCCTTGAGCACCTCGACCGGCCCGAAGGACTTGTGCACGCCCTCGGCCTTGACCATCGGGACGGACGCGTCGCGCGGGACGGCGGCGCCGGCCTTGTCGAGCTTGTCGGTCATGCCGTCACCTTCCTGCTGGAGAAGGAGCCCAGATGGGCCCGGACCTTCTGCCACGGCGTCGGCGGCAGCTGGCGGCTGGAGCCGCGCGCGTAGTACCGCTCGATGTAGTACTGGCCCACGCTCAGCACGGAGGTCATGATCAGGTACCAGGCCGCGGCGAGGAAGTACATCTCGACCGGGGCACCGGAGTTCTGCCCGATGTCCTGGGCGTAGCGGAAGAGTTCCTGGAACTGGACGGCCGCCACGAGCGAGGTCGTCTTCAGCATGTTGATCACTTCGTTGCCTGTGGGCGGCACGATCACGCGCATCGCCTGCGGGATCACGATCCGGCGCAGCGTCTTGCCGTGGCTCATGCCCAGCGCGTGCGCCGCCTCGGTCTGTCCCTCGTCGACCGCGAGCAGACCGGCCCGGCAGATCTCCGCCATGTACGCGGCCTCGTTCAGACCCAGCCCGAGCAGCGCCGTCAGCAGCGGCGTCATGAAGTTCGACCAGTAGTCCTTGTAGATCGGACCGAGGTTGATGTACTCGAAGACCAGGCCCAGGTTGAACCAGACGAACAGCTGGACCAGGACCGGGGTGCCGCGGAAGAACCAGATGTAGAACCAGGCGATGGACGACGTCACCGGGTTCTTCGACAGCCGCATCACCGCGAGCAGGATGCCGCCCGCGATGCCGATCAGCATCGACAGGACCGTCAGCAGCAGGGTCTTGCCGACACCCGTCAGGATGCGGTCGTCGAAGAAGTAGTCCGGTACGGCGTGCCAGTTGATCTTGCCCTGGCCGAACGCGTAGATGATCGCGACCAGTACGGCGATCGCGACGACGGCGGAGACGTACCGCCCGTAGTGCCGGACCGGGATGGCCTTGATGGCCTCCGGTCCGCCCGCGGGTGTCTCCGGCTGCGGGCCGGGGCCCGCCGTCGTGTCGTTGTCAGCAGTCACGGGAGATGCCTTTCAGCGGCCGCTCGGGGAGCCGGTCACTTGCCGCCGTTGACGGCGGACTCCTTCACGGCGCCGTCCTCGGCACCCCACTTCGTGAGGATCTTCTCGTACTCGCCGCTCTTGATGACCGCGTTCATCGCCGCCTGGAGCGCGTCGCGCAGCTGGGTGTTCGACTTGCCGACCGCGATGCCGTACGGCGCCGCCTCGACCTGGTCGCCGACCAGCTCGAAGTCCTTGCCGCCGCCCGAGGTCTTCACCGCGTACGCGGCGACCGGGAAGTCGGAGGAGGCCGCGTCGGCACCGCCGGAGCGCAGCCGGGTCTGGGCCTGCTGGTCGTCGTCGAAGGCCTCGATGGTGATCGCCTTGCCGCTGGGACACTTCTTCGTCTCCTGCTTGGCGAGGTCCTCGGAGACGGTGCCGCGCTCCACGGCCAGCTTCTTGCCGCACAGGTCGGACCAGGACGCGATGTTCTCGGTGTCGCCCTTGCGGGTGTAGATGGAGACACCGGCGGTCAGGTAGTCGACGAAGTCGACGCCCTCGCCGACCTTCTTGCCCGTGTCGGGGTCGACACCGTCCTGGCGGTTCTTGTTGTCGGTCATCGCGGACATGGCGATGTCGTAGCGGTTGGACCGGATGCCGGTGAGCAGGGCGTCGAAGGTGCCGTTCTCGAACTCGAACTTCACACCGAGCTGCTTGCCCATGGCGTCCGCGAGGTCCGGGTCCAGCCCCACCACCTTGCCGGAGCTGTCCTTGAACTCGACGGGCGCGTACGCGATGTCGGAACCGACCCTGATCACACCGGCGCTGCGCACGCTCGCCGGCAGCTTGCTCGCGAGCGGAGCGGAGTTGTCACTCTCCGTGCTGGAGCTCTTCTTGGTCTGGTCACCGCAGCCGGTCAGGACCAGGGTGCCTGCGACCGCGATCGCACCGAACGCAGCAATCCTGGAGCGCGAGGCGGTGGTACGACGGGTGGAGCGTGCGGTCATGGTGGGTTCCTCCGGCGGTGGGGTGAACAAGCCGATATACCGATGTGGCTGATATGTCGATATGCCGATGGGTCGACGGAAACACACACCATCGGGTGTCGCGACCTCGTGGGTTTACGGCATCCTGCCACTGGGATTGCTCCATTCAGGCGTGCCGCCATGTCAAAATCGGATAACGGGTGACCCCCGAGACGCGCCAGGTCGGTCCTTCTCTGACCTGCCGCCTCCCGCGCATCTGCGGGAATCCGACCTTCCGGCCGAAAAATCTTCGGTTCACCTCCGGTTCACGCCGCGATGCGGACAGGGGGCCTCCGACGGCCACTTCCCTGCTCATCTGTCGGTTGCCTACGACATCCGTGATGTGACCTTGCACCTATTCGACTCGTCGCGGGTGCCGTCGGTCCGGTAAGAAGGTTCTTTACACCCCTCATCCGGGGCTCAGGGCGCGTGTGCGGCGCGCCCGTCGCGCAGGTGCTCGTACGTGCCACTCGTACGTATCAGTGATCGGGCCCTGCGCGGTGCCCGCCCACTCCCTCACCGGGAGTGGCCGACCCTCAAACCATGCATACCTAAGGGGTAAGACAAGTGGCAGCGGAGATCGTCAATCCTCGCAGCGACAGCACGCCGGGCAGTACGGACCAGGACGGCGGGGCGGAGCCCCTCGATTCCTTCGATCCGGCGTTCGCGCTGCACCGCGGCGGCAAGATGGCCGTGCAGGCCACCGTGCCGCTCCGTGACAAGGACGACCTTTCCCTCGCGTACACGCCCGGAGTCGCGCGCGTGTGCACCGCGATCGCGGAACAGCCCGAGCTGGTCAACGACTACACATGGAAGTCGTCCGTGGTGGCCGTCGTCACCGACGGCACGGCCGTGCTCGGACTCGGGGACATCGGCCCCGAGGCCTCGCTCCCCGTGATGGAGGGCAAGGCCATCCTCTTCAAGCAGTTCGGCGGCGTGGACGCGGTCCCGATCGCCCTCGCCTGCACCGACGTCGACGAGATCGTGGAGACCGTCGTCCGGCTCGCCCCCTCCTTCGGCGGGGTCAACCTGGAGGACATCTCGGCACCGCGGTGCTTCGAGATCGAGCGCCGCCTCCAGGAGCAGCTCGACATCCCGGTCTTCCACGACGACCAGCACGGTACGGCCGTCGTCACGCTGGCGGCGCTGCGGAACGCGGCGCGGCTCAGCCGCCGGGAGATCGGCCAGCTGCGGGCGGTGATCTCGGGCGCCGGCGCGGCCGGTGTCGCCATCGCCAAGATGCTGGTCGAGGCCGGCATCGGCGACGTGGCCCTCGCCGACCGCAAGGGCATCATCTCGGCCGACCGCGACGACCTCACCGAGGTCAAGCGCCAGGTTGCCGGCTTCACCAACAAGGCCGGGCTCAAGGGCACCCTGGAGGACGCGCTGGCCGGCGCCGACGTCTTCATCGGCGTCTCCGGCGGTACGGTCCCCGAGGAGGCCGTGGCCTCCATGGCGGACGGCGCCTTCGTCTTCGCGATGGCCAACCCGAACCCGGAGGTCCACCCCGACGTCGCCCACAAGTACGCGGCGGTCGTCGCGACCGGCCGGTCGGACTTCCCGAACCAGATCAACAACGTGCTGGCGTTCCCCGGGATCTTCGCGGGCGCGCTCCAGGTGCGGGCCTCCCGGATCACCGAGGGCATGAAGATCGCGGCGGCGGAGGCACTCGCGGCGGTCGTCGGTGACGATCTCGCGGCCGACTACGTCATCCCGTCTCCCTTCGACGAGCGGGTCGCTCCCGCGGTGACCGCGGCGGTGGCCGCGGCCGCGCGCGCCGAGGGCGTCGCCCGCCGGTGACCCTCCGGTGACCCGAATGGCCCCGTCCGGCTCGGGCGGGGCCATTTCTCTGCCCGGCCGGCCACCCGATCGGGTGTGCGCGAGTGCTCACGAGTGCTCACGAGGTGAGGTGACCGTGGTGCCGGTCGGGGCCCCCTTCGGGCGGCGGTGGGTGGGGGCCGGGCGCGCAGTTCCCCGCGCCCCCTGCGGGGCGGGGGCGCTGCATGCGGGGTGTTGAGTGCGGGGTGTCGTGCGCAAGAGGGGATGTGTCACAGCGGCCCCCGGTTTCGCCCTCGGGCCGGGGAACCTATCGTCGGCCCTATGTTCGCCGTCTACGCCGCCCGAATCGACCGCGACCAGCCGCTCTCCGGCCTTGAGTTGGGGGACCGTCCCGCCCCCGGGGCCCGGCCCGGCTGGAGCACCGTCGATGTCAGGGCCGCCTCCCTCAACCACCACGACCTCTGGTCCCTGCGCGGCGTCGGCCTCCCGGAGGGCCGGCTGCCGATGATCCTCGGCTGTGACGCCGCCGGTGTCGACGCGGACGGCAACGAGGTCGTCCTGCACTCGGTGATCGGCCAGTCCGGTCACGGCGTCGGGCCGGACGAGCCCCGCTCCATCCTCACCGAGCGCTACCAGGGCACCTTCGCCGAGCAGGTATCCGTACCCACCTGGAACATCCTGCCCAAGCCGAAGGAGCTCTCCTTCGCGGAGGCCGCCTGCCTGCCCACCGCCTGGCTGACGGCGTACCGGATGCTCTTCACCAACGCGGGCGTCCGCCCCGGCGACTCGGTCCTCGTCCAGGGCGCGGGCGGCGGTGTCGCCACGGCCGCGATCGTGCTCGGCAAGGCCGCCGGGCTGCGGGTCTTCGCCACCAGCCGCGACGAGGCCAAGCGCAAGCGGGCCCTGGAACTCGGTGCCGTCGAGGCGGTCGAGCCGGGGGCCCGGCTGCCGCAGCGCGTCGACGCCGTCATCGAGACCGTCGGCGCCGCCACCTGGTCCCACTCCGTGAAGTCGCTGCGGCCCGGCGGCACCGTCGTCATCTCCGGCGCCACCAGCGGAGACCGCCCTTCGCACGCCGAGCTGACCCGGATCTTCTTCCTCGAACTGAAGGTCGTCGGCTCGACCATGGGCACCAAGGACGAGCTGGAGGACCTGCTCGCCTTCTGCGCCGCCACCGGAGTACGCCCCGTCATCGACGAGCTGCTCCCGCTGGACCGTGCCCGCGAGGGCTTCGAACGGCTGGAGTCCGGCGACCAGTTCGGGAAGATCGTGCTCACCAACTCCTGAACGGGTGCGGGTGCGGGTGCTCGTGCGGGAACGGGAGCGCTAGCGGGTGTTCAGGGCTTCGGCTGGTGCAGCAGTGCCGCGATGCGGGCCGCCGCCGTCGACAGGTGGTGGCGGGCGTCCCGCAACTGGTCCGGGGTGACCCCGTGGTCGCGGGCCGCGTCCCGGATGTCGTCGCGGAAGCGGTCCAGGAGCCGGTCCAGGTCACGGGCCGGGTCGCCGGTGTCCCAGTCGTCGCCGTGCGCCCACGCCGGGGCGTACCGCGCCGGGAAGTCCTCGGGGGTGTCCGAGAACTCCGGCGCCGGCCCGGCTCCGGGTTCCGGTGCGGTGGCGGGCTTGGTCAGGTCCGGGCCGGTCCCCGGTTCCGGTCCGGTGCGCCCGAAGCCGAAGTCCTTGCCGAACTCCTTGCCGTAGTCCTTTCCGAACTCCCCGAATTCCTTGGCGAGTTCGGTCAGCCCTTCGCGGACCCCGGTCGGCCAGTCGCCGCGCGTGAAGTGGTCCTGGACGTGGTCCTGCACCCGGCGGGCGATGCGCTGCATCTCCTCCTGGGCCTGGGCCCGTGCCCGGGCCTGGGCTTCCTGGGCCTGACGGCGGGCCCGCTGGGCCTCGTCCCGGGCCCGGCGGCTCTCGTCCTTGGCGCGGCGGGCCTGCTCCTTCCACTCCTGCTTGACCCGGCGCATCTCCTCCTTGGCGGCCCGCCAGGCCTCCTTGTCCCCGAGGTCGCCGAGGTCGCCGAACTCCCCGGCCGAGGCCCCGGCGCCGCTGCCCCGCCGGGCCTCGGAGGCGGCCGCCCGCACCTCACGGCGCAGGTCACCGGCCGCGCCGCGCACGTCGGCCCTTATCTCGGCGGCCAGTTCGGCGACTGACTCGCGGATCTCCAGCTCCAGGTCGGCCAGTTCACCGCTGCGGTCGGCCAGTTCGGCGCGGCCGGCGTCCGTGATGGCGTAGACCTTGCGGCCGCCCTCGGTGGTGTGCGTGACCAGGCCCTCCGCCTCCAGCTTGGCGAGGCGGGGGTAGACGGTGCCCGCCGAGGGTGCGTACAGGCCCTGGAAGCGCTCTTCGAGCAACCTGATCACTTCGTAGCCGTGGCGCGGCGCCTCGTCCAGCAGCTTGAGCAGGTAGAGGCGGAGGCGGCCGTGGGCGAAGACGGGAGGCATGTCAGAGCACCTTCTTGTCGGTCGTGCCGTCGGCCGGGTCTGCGGAGTCCGCCGGTTCGGGCGCGGTGTCCGCGGCGGCCTCCTTCCGGTCGGCGTCGGCATTGTCCCCCGGTTCGCTGTGCGGGCCCGCGCCGGCGGGCGGTTCGTCGCGCGGCGGCGTCGGCTGCGGGGCCGACTGCGCTGGCGGCGGAGGTGTCGACGGCGGGGCCGGCTGAGGTGCGGGCGGCGCGGTCGGCTGCGGTGCCGACGGCGGTTCGGCCTCCCAGGCCGCCTTGTCGTCGTCGTCCTCCTTGGGAGGGCGGCGCAGCAGGGCGATGGAGCCGGAGACCGTGGTGGCCCGGAGCTTGCCGTTGCCCGCGCCGAGCCGGCCGGTGATCTTGTGGGCGCCCCACTGGCCGTGCACCCGCAGTCCGTCGAAGGCGTTGGAGATCGTGCCGCTCGCGGTGTTGGCCTCGACCTCGGCGTCGGCCGGGTGCGGCAGCCGGATGGCTATCTCGCCGGAGACACTGGTCAGGCGGACGTCGGTCGGGCCGTCCGGGTCCAGGTCGATGATCATGGAGCCGCTGACCGAGTCGGCGCGCACGGCGGAGCCGGAGCCCTCCACGACGGTCAGGTCGCCGGAGACGGAGTTGAACCGCAGGTTCCCGGTGACGGCCTGGGCCTCCAGGTTCCCCGACACGGTGTCCGCGCGGACCTCTCCGGAGAGGCCGACCAGGGTGGTGTCACCGGTGACTCCCTTGACCACCGAGGTGCCCTCGATCCCCGAGACGACCGCGGCGGCGCCGACCACGCCGACCTCCACGCGGGTGTCGGCCGGGACGGCGAGGGAGACGACCGCGCTGCGCCGCCAGCCCTTGCGGTCGAGCCACTTCAGGAAGCCTTTCCAGGGCAGGTCCTCGTAGGCCACGGTGAGGGTGTCGCCCTCGTGCGTCACGATCAGGGGCGGGCCCTCGATCTCGGAGACCTCCAGGCGGGCGGAACCCTCGTCCGTACCCACGACGTTGACTGTTCCGTTGACGATACGGACGTGCAGATCGCTCACGGGGGTGTCGAAGGTGAGCTTCCTGGGCTCAGCTACGGACCACTCGGACATGCTGCGGACCTCCCTCGGCCTGGCACGACGGCTGTACAGGGACGCTCATGCACGTTCGCGCCATATCGCGTCTTCCGTGAAACACGATATATCGTGGCGATGGGAAGTCAAGACACTCTTATGGGTGATGGGCCAGGATCAGGGTTGACTCGGGGGTGGGCCGGGGGTCGCCTCGGGGGCCGGATCGGGGGCGGCCCAGGGGCTTGTACAGCGGGCGATATGGGGAGGGATTGCTTAGCGTGTGGGCATGTCCTCGCCCGCCGCCCCCGGTGCCCTGCTGCTCTGCCGGGCCGCTCCCGACGCCGTCGCCCCGCTCGTGCCGCTGCTGCGGGAACGGATGCTGCTGACCGGGGCCGGCGGGTGGAGCGTGCTCGTTCCCGAGGGCGCGCCGTTCCTCCGCGGGGGCGAGCCCGTCGACCGCGTCCTCGCCGGCTGGGCCGCGGCGCTCGCCGTGGGGTCCGAGCGGCCCGTACTCGCGCTGTGGTGGGACGCCGACCGCGCCGGCTGCACCCTCGCCGCGGGCTTCCGGCGCCCGGTCGGGTACGTCTGGCTGGCCGACGGTACGCCGGCGGGGGAGACCGAGGCACTGCACACGATCGCCGCGGCGCTGGGGCTGGACCCGGTGCGGGACGTGCGGTCCCTCGACCGGCTGACGGCGCCGGACCCGACGGCCGACGCGTGTACGCGCCTGAGCGGGCTGATCGCGGTGCTGGAGCGGACGGGGGTGGAGCTGCGGGAGGGGCTGACGCCCGGCGCGTCGGCGGACCGCCTGCGCGCGGCGGCCGGCGAGGGGACGGACGTACGGCATCTCGGGAGTGCCGGGAGTGCCGGGAGTGCCGGGAGTGCCGGGAGTGCCGGGAGCGCGGGGAGTGCCGGGGGCGCGGGGAGTGCCGGGTGTACGGGGAGTGCCGGGTGCGCGGGAAGCGCCAGGGCTGCGGGGCGGGCTGGGAATGACGGCGGCACCGGGAGCGGCGAGGGGGTCGGAAGCGCCGGGGGTGCCGGGAGCCCCGAGCTTTCAGGGGGCACCGGAAGTGACGAGAGCGCTGGGAACAGCGGGACCGCCAAGGGCGCCGGGCTCACCGAGGGTGCCGGGGGTGCCGGGGGCATCGGGGGTGCCGGGGGTTTCCGGGGTGGGCGGAGCGTGGTGGGGCGGGAGCGGTTGTGGGGTGGTGCCGTGCGGCCGGCTCTCGCCGAGGTGGCGGTCGGGGTGCCGGTCGCGGTGTGGGGGATGCGGCGGCGCCGGGCGGCGTGGGCCGTGGCGGGCGTTGCCCTGGTCGTGCACGGGGTGCTGGAGCTGTCGTACGAGACGTTGCTGCCGCGGGACTGACCGGCCGGGGTCCGTCGCTCCCGCGCCCCGTCGCTCCCGCGCCCCTTCGCTCCCGCGCCCCTTCGCTCCCGCGCCCCTTCGCGGTCGCCCTACTCCTCGTCCTCGTCGTCCAGGCGGGCCAGCCATGTGGCCAGGCGTTCCACCGGGACCTCGAAGTCGGGGTTGAGGTCGACGAACGTGCGGAGCTGCTCGGCGAGCCACTCGAAGGTGACTTCCTCCTCGCCGCGCCGCTTCTCCAGTTCCTCGATGCCCCGGTCGGTGAAGTACATGAGTCGCTCTCCTGCTGCGTACCTGCGTGGGTGGGTTGCCCGTGCCGGGCGCCTACCAGCCTAGGCGGACGGCAAAGGTGTGCCGTCGCTGAAGGGTAGGGCCCGCCTCCGGAGGGAAGGAGTCCTTCCCCGTGGCATGGAAACGACGGCGTCTTCCCGCGCGGGAAGGGCGGGAATCCACGAAGGGCACGGCGTAGGGAGCACACGGGGCTCGGGGGAACGGGGGAACGCGATGGAGCGGGACGCTACGCGGATAGCGCGCGTGCGGTTGCCGGACGGTACGCCGGTGTGGGCGCGGATCTCGGGGGCCGGGGAACTGGACGCGCCGTCGGGGGAGTTGTCGTACACGGACACCGGGCTCACGGACCGGGTGGAGGCGAGCGTCGAGAGCCTGGGCTCGCTGGTGAACGGGGTCGCGCGCTCGCTCGCCGAGCCGCTGCGCGCGGTGCGGCCCGACGAGGTGAGCGTGGAGTTCGGCATCGAGCTGACCGCGAAGTCCGGGAAGGTCGTGGGGCTGCTCGCGGACGGCGAGGCGAAAGCGGCGATCACGGTGACCCTGACCTGGAAGGGCCCCGGCCCCCCGGACCAGGCCCCGGACCGAGCAGCCCCCGACCGAGCAGCCCCCGACCGAGCAGCCCCCGACCGAGCGGCCCCGGACCCGGCCACGGCCACGGCCTTGAGCCCCGGCGCCGCCCCCGGTGACCCGGAGCGCGGGGTCGGAGGTGCGGGATGACGGAGCGGTACGACGGGGGCGTGGCCGGCGGCTGGGATCCGGCCCATCACGCGCTGCGGGAGCTGGTGATGGCGGCCACCGTACGGATCCACCGAACGGGAGTCGGATACGCCCCGGACGAGTCCGGGGCGTTCCTCGGCAGCGGTTTCTTCATCGCGCCGAACTGGGTGCTGACCTGCGCCCATGTCATCCACGGCGGGGCCGGCGGCGAGGTCACCGTGATCTACCAGCCCGGCCCCTTCGAGGAGCCGTGCGCCGTTCCCGGCAAGGTCGCCGCGGCCCTCCCGGAGCACGTCGAGGGCCCGGTGCGGGGCGGCTGGCCCGCACCCGACCTGGCCCTCGTCCGGCTCCGCGAGCCCGTCGACCACGCGTGCGTGTACGTCTCCGAGCGGCCGCTGCCGCACTACACCGAGGGACGGGTGTTCTACGCCGGCTGGGCCCCCTTCCAGGGCCGGCCGCAGCTCCTCGACGGCTTCCTCACCGTGCACGGCACCATCGGGGGCTGGTCCACCGGCGCCCAGATGCGCCTCGGTGAGAACGACCTGCCGCTCGGGGTCTCCGGCGGCCCGGTGATCGACCCGGTGCGCGGCGAGGTCGTCGGCGTGCTGAAGTCGCGCTCGGACCACGGGACGGGCGGCACGTCGATCGGGATCGAGCGGCTGCGCACCCTGCCGGTGGCGCCCGGCGACGGACGGCACGACCTGTACCGGCACGGCCTGCGCCACCACGACCCGTACCAGCACGACCTCTACCAGGCCGTCTTCCACGCCCACGACCGCCACCACCGCGACCGTCAGCAGCCCTCCGACTCCGGCCGCCCCACCTGGGCCGACCTCCAGGGCGACCTGGGCACCCGTCCGGGCCGGACGCTGAGCCCCGACGAACGGGTCGACCTGCTCGGCCGGCTCGCCGATCTGCCGCCCCCGGACAGCACCCGCGCCCTGCTCGACATCCTCCACACGCTGCCGGGTTTCCGGCTGCCGGCCATGTCGCCCGCGCCGCGCGGCTGGCGCGACGGCCTCGGCGCGCTCTACGAGAACGCGCGGCAGGACGGTGTGCTCCGGCTCGTCGTCGAGTACGCGATGCGGGTGATGACCGCCCCGCGCCCGGCCACCCCCTTCGTGCTCGACGCCGAACGCGCCCTGTGGGAGTGGATCAGACAGGCGTCGGCCCGCCTGGACAGCGACTTCCGCAGCGAACTCGCCCGCAGACGCGCCCAGTACCTGGGGGCCCGGCCGTTCGACGCCGCCGAGCGCGTCGGGGGCACGGCGGGGGAGCCGGCCCCGGCGCATCCGCCCGCGCGCGGACCCGGGCGCGACGGCGGCGGGCAGGACCAGTCCGTCCTGCTCGAAGTGGAGCATCTGGCCTGGAACCGCGGGCAGTGCGACTGGTCGGTCGCGGTGGTCCGGCCCGACGGTACGGCGGTCCCGCTGGCCGGCGGACAGGGCGCCCCGCTCGCCGACCTCGCCGCCCATGTCGCCGGGCCGCTCACCGAGGCCTTCCGGTGCGGCGACGAACCCGATCGGCCCGTACCGCTGTTCGTCGCCCTGCCCCACCTGCTGCTCGACCTGCCCGTGGACGAGTGGCGGGTGCGGGCCGGCGCGGACCCGCTCGGCGTCGAACGGCCGGTCCTGGTCCGCTGCAAGGACCGCGGCCAACTGCCCGGCGAGGAGGACGGATACGGCGGCGGACACGGATACGGCGAGGGCAACGGATACGGAGGTGACCACGGATACGGCGGTGGCCACGGATACGAAGGTGAAGCCGATCCGGCCGGTTCCGAGGCGCGGGAGCGCTGGCGCCGGGTGCACGGACGGCACGACCCGGCCGGGCCCCGCGTCCGCGCCGAGATACTGGACTGCGACGACGGGGTCCGCCGGCCCGTACCGCAGGCGGCGGTGTTGCGCGGCCTCGCGCACGGGACCGTCCCGGTGCTGTGCCGCCAGGGCGACCGGCGCTACGAGGACGACGCCACCGCCCTCGGCCGTCTCGTCCGCGCGGGCTACGGGGTGGCCCTGTGGCGTCGGCAGGGGCCGTCCGACTCCGTGTGCGGGGAGTTCCACCGGGGTGTCCGGATGACCGTCTACGACGCGGCCGGCGCCGGGGAGCTGCCCGGACTGGTGCACGGGTTGCGCAAACAGGTGCGCGAGGGGCTCACGGATGCGTTCTGGTCCAAGGACATCGCTCTCCTGTACGACGACCCGTACCAACCCCTGCCTGGTGCTGACGACTTGCTGGAGGCACCGTGAACTCACGCGCCCTGTGTGAGTCCCTTACACGGGCTCCTGAGGGTCGATAACGTGAGGCACGTTCGACGGTTGCCGTGGGGACGGGACGACGAGTGACGACGAGGACCGGACATGACCGAATCCAGTGAGTGGCTCATCTACCGCGGTGCCGGGGAACCCCACGACGGCATGAACCGGCTGCCCCCGCCGCCCCCTTGGCGCGACTTCTCGGGACGGGACGCGGCGGACGGCGGCGACGGCTCCCGCGACCGCAGGCTCGGCGCACACCGGCACCTGGCGGAGCTGCACCGGCCCGGCGCCGAGGAGCTGGAGATGATCAACGCGGCGCTGTACCTGCGCCGTCCGCTCCTGGTCACCGGCAGCCCCGGCGCGGGCAAGAGCACCCTCGCGCACTCGGTGGCGTACGAACTGGGCCTGGGTGACGTGCTGCGCTGGTCCATCGTCAGCCGCTCCACGCTCAAGGACGGGCTCTACCACTACGACGCGATCGCCCGGCTCCAGGACGTGCAGATCGCCGCGCAGGGCGGGTACGGCGCGGCGGGCGGCAGGCCGGGGGCCGTCGAGGCGATCGGCAGCTACATCCGGCTCGGCCCGCTCGGTACGGCCCTGCTCGCCTCCGACACCCCGCGCGTGCTGCTCATCGACGAGCTGGACAAGAGCGACATCGACCTGCCCAACGACCTCCTGAACGTGCTGGAGGAGGGCGAGTTCGAGATACCCGAGCTGCAGCGCATCGCCGACCGGCTGCCTGACGGCGAGGCCGAGGTGCTGACCGCCGACGGCACCAAGGTCCGCGTCCGCGACGGCCGGGTGCGCTGCCGGGCCTTCCCGTTCGTGGTCCTCACCAGCAACGGCGAGCGGGACTTCCCGGCGCCGCTGATGCGCCGCTGCATCCACCTCCAGCTGGACCGCCCCGACCACAACCGGCTCGCCACCTTCGTCCGCGCCCACCTCGGCGACGAGGCGGCCCGCGCGGGCGACGACCTGATCAACCGCTTCCTGGAGCGTTCCCGCAGCGAACTCCTCGCCGCCGACCAGCTGTTGAACGCCATCTACCTCACCGACGCGGCCGCGCCGCCCAGCCGTGACCGCCTCGCCGACCTGCTCATCCAGCGGCTCGACCGCCCGAGGTAGGTGAGCCGCTGATGCCGGACGCAGCCCCGCGACACGGCCCGGTCCCACCCGACCCGGACCCCACCTCGGACCCCGCCTCGGACCCGACCCCGGTCGACGCCGCGAACGCGACGCCGCACGCCGGGGCCGCCGGGACCGCCGGGGCTTCTGGGGCCCCCAGGGATCCCGGGGCCCCCGGGGCCTCCCGGGATCCCGCGGCGCCCGCCGCCGACCCCCTGGCCGAGCTGGTGCGGAGGCTGCGGGAGGTCGGGCTCGATCCGGACACCGAGGGGCTGAGCGACGCCCTGTGGCTGGCCGGGTGGGCCCGGTCGGCCGGCGCGGCGGAGGAGGAGCCGCCGGTCGCCGGTTCCGGCGCGGGCGCGCCGGCCGGGGCCGCCGTACCGGTGCCCGAGCCGCCGGGGAACCCGTCGGCCGCGGCCGAGGCGGGGCCGGCCGCACCGGCCGGGCCCCCCGGGCCCGAGGCCGTCGGGGCCGGCCGCCGGGCCTCGCTCTACCCCGTGCCCCAGCACGGCGGCGGCCACGGCCGGGCCGCCCGGCGGATCGCGGGGCTGCCGGTCGGGGTGCCCGCCGCCCCCACCCTGCCCGCGCCACTCGAACTCCAGCGCGCTCTGCGCCCGTTGCAGGCGTACCGCAGCGCCGCACCACCCCTGCGCACCGAGCTGGACGAGACGGAGACGGCCGAACAGAGCGCCAGGGCGGGCGGGTTGATCCTGCCCGTGTACCGCGCGGTGACCCGGGGCGACGCCCGGCTGCAACTGGTCCTGGAGGCCTCCCCCTCGATGCGGATCTGGGACCGGATGTTCTCCGAACTGATCCAGGTATTCAGCCAGTTGGGAGCCTTCGGGGACATCCAGATCAGCCATCTGCACACCGGGCCGGACGGCGAGGCGGCGGTCAGCCGCAGCGCCGACGTGTACGCGGCCCCGCTGCACACCGCGGACCGCCTCAGCGACCCCACCGGACGCCGCATCACCCTCCTGGTCAGCGACTGCGCCGGCCCGCTGTGGCGCGGCGGCCGTGCCCACCGGCTGCTGTACCAGCTGTCCCGGCAGGCCCCCGTCGCGGTGCTCCAGCCGCTGCCGCAGCGGATGTGGAGCCGCACCCGACTGCCCGTCACGTACGGCGAGTTGAGCCGTGGCGAGACGCTGGGCGGGGCCACCGCGCTGCGTGTGCGCACCCCGGACGGCGCGGCGGCGGGCGGCCCGCGCGGCGCCGTACCCGTACCGGTGCTGCCGCCCGAGCCGGTGGCGCTCGGCGCGTGGGCGAGGCTGCTGTCCGGGATCGGCGCCGGACCGGTGGCGGGCGCGGTGGGCTGGGTGCGCGCCGACCAGCCGCCCGCGCAGGGCGTCCGGGTGGGTCGCCCGCTGTCGCCGGTCGAGCGGGTCAGCAGGTTCCAGGCGGTCGCCTCCCCGAGCGCCGGCCGGCTCGCCGTCTACCTGGCCGCCGCTCCGCTCTCGCTGCCCGTGATGCAGCTGGTCCAGCGGACCATGCTGCCCGACTCGGGCCCCTCGGAACTCGCCGAGGTGCTGCTCGGCGGCCTGGTCACCCGGGCCCGCCAGGACCACGGCGGCCAGGGCTCGGACGGCACCCAGTGGTACGAGATGGAGCCGGAGGTCCAGGGCGCCCTGCTCGACACCCTCGGCCGCGACGAGGCGCTGCTCGTCCTCAAGCACTGCTCCGAGTACATCGAGCACCGCTTCGGCAAGGGCGGCCCCAACTTCCCGGCGCTCGCCCTCGCCCAGCTCGGCGACGGCGGCTCCGGACGGCCGTACACCCCGCCGGGCGCCGGCTACCCGGTGCCGGGCGGCGACAACGGCGACGCGACCCTCGTTCCGCAGCCCTTCGCCGAGGTCGCCGCCCGGGTGCTGGAGCGCTTCATGCCGCTGCCCGAGCAGTTCCGGCTCTTCGGCGGCCGCGACACCGCCGCACGGCCGGGCGAGCGCCCCACCCACCAGGCGGTCGGCCGGGCCCGCGCGCTGCTCGCCCGGTTCGACACCGAGGGCATGGTGCAGGACGTCATCGACGCCGTGCAGCTGCTGCGCGGGGCCACCGAGCACGAGCGGCCCGCGGGGGCGGACCCGGAGCTGTGGGCGGAGTACGCGCACTGCACGCTGCGGCTGTGGGAGGTGCAGGGCGGCGCCGACCTGCTGCGCGAGGCCGAGGAGGCGGCGGAGCGGGCGGTGGCGCACCCGCACGCGCGCCGGGAACGGGCCGTGCTGGCCGAGGTGTTGCGGGCCGGCGCCACCGACCGCAGGCGGCGCGGCGACCGGACGGGCGCCCTCGACCTGCTGCGCCGCGCCGACCGGGAGTACGCGGTGGCCTGCGGCGCTCCCGACCTCGACCGGCGCGAGGCGCTGCGGCTGACGCTGGAGCGGGTGGGCGCGCTGGAGGCGCAGTGGAGCCTGGGCGGCGACAGCGCGCTGCTCCAGGGCGCGGTCGGCATGCTGGAGGCGTTCGCCGACGCCTGGCCCGACCGCCGCCACCGGCCGCCCGAACTGCCGCTGGCCCACGGCCGGATCCTGCTGCGGCTGTCCGGCGCGACCGGCGACCCCGAGCAGGCCCGCGGCTACGCCGAGCAGGCGTCCCGCTCGCTGCGCGACGCCCTGGAGGCCGACCCCGAGCCCCCGGACCGGGTCAGGGTGCGGCTCGACCTGGTGGACGCCCTGCTGCGCGCGGGCGGTGCCCTCGACGAGGCCCAGGACCGGGTCGACGAGGCGCTGGCGGTCACCCGCAGGCGCGGCCGGCGGGCCGCCCTGCACCTGCGCTCCGGGCGCATCCGGGTCGCCCGGTACGCCGAGACCGGAGACCCGCGTGAACTCCGGGAGGCCGTTGCCGCGTTCGCCGACTCGGCGGCCGACATGCCGAGGGACGACCCCGAGTACTCGCGGGTCCTGGCCGAGTGGGGCGAGGCGCTGCTGCGCCGGGCCGCGTCGGAGGGCGGGGAGCGCGCCTGGGCGCCGTTGTCGCAGGCGGTCCGGGTGCTGCGGGACTGCCGCCGGGAGACGCCCGCCGGGCACCGCGAGACCGGCCACCGCCTGCTGCTGCTCGGCCGGGCCCTGATCCTGCGCTACCGGCTGCGCGGCGACCGCGTGGACCTGCGGGAGGCGGAGTACCTCTTCGGGCTCGCGGCGAGCGCGGCGGACGACCCGCTGCTGGCCGCCCGCTGCCGGCTGGAGCTGGGGCGGACGCAGTACGAGGCCTACCGCAGCCTGGGCCGTCCGACCCGGCTGGACGAGGCGGTGGACGCGTTCCGGCTGGCCGCCGAGTCGGCCCGGGAGGCGGAGGAGGAGGCCCGCACCGAGCGGCGCCGCCAGGAAGCGGTGGTGCTGGGCGCGCAGGCGCAGCACTGGCGGGGTATGTCCTACGAGGCGGCCGCCCGCCCGCGCGCCGCCCGCGAGGCCTACCGGGCCGCCCGCACGGAGTGGTCACGGCTGCCCGAGGGCACGCTGGGCCCGGGGGAGCCGACGGCCGCCGACACGGCGGAGCGGCTCGCGGCACTGGGATGAGCGCGGCCACGCGACGGCCGACGGAGAGGAACGGGGACATGAGCGGACGGGACGAGGCCGCACGGGTGCCGACCGAGGCACCACCGGATCACCCGGATCACCTGGAGCGCCTGGGACACCCGGGACACCCGGGACCGGATCACCTGGATCACCTGGATCACCTGGAGCGTCTGGGACACCCGGGACCGGATCACCCGGATCACCCGGAACACCCGGGACCGGGACACCTGGAACACCCGGAGCGCCTGGGGCGGCCGGAGTCGCCGCAGCCGCCGGTACTCCCGGTACTCCCGGAACTCCCGCCACTCCCGGCGCTGTTGGAGCTGGATCTGGAGGAGCTGCGGACCGTGCGGCACCCGGTCCTGCGCGAGGTGCTGGAGGGGTTGCGCGAGCGCGCGGAGCGGCCGAGCGAGATGCTCTGGGGCTTCAACAACGCGATGTGAGCCGTGTGCCGCGAACCGGAAGGGCGCGTTGTGAGCCACATGGCGCAGTGAAAGGCGGTCGCGTTCGGTCAAATGGAGTCGGAAATGGACTCAGGGACGGACTCAGGAACGGACTCAGGGATGGGCATGGGGGTGCTGGAGTGTCCACGACCGGTCACCCTTTCCGCCAGTTCATCGTGAAGATGCACGGCCGCTGCAACCTGGCCTGCACCTACTGCTACCTCTACGAGGGCCCCGACCGCACCTGGCGCACCCGCCCGGCCGCCGCCCCGCCCGCCGTCCTGGACCGCACCGCCGACCGCATCGCCGAACACGCCCGCGCCCACGCGCTGACCACGCTCTCCCTGGTCCTGCACGGCGGAGAGCCCCTGCTGGCCGGCGCGGACACACTGGCCGGCTTCACCGACGCGGTCCGTGCCCGCGTGCCCGCCGGCTGCACGGTCCGGGCCACCGTCCAGACCAACGCCACCCTCCTCACCGAGGACCGCCTGGCCGTCCTGTCCCGGCACGGCGTCCAGGTCGGCGTCAGCCTCGACGGCGGCCGTCCCGAGCACAACGCACGCCGGGTCGACCACGCCGGGCGCCCGTCCTGGCCCGCCGCGGCCCGCGGCGCGCGCCTGCTCGCCGACCGCTTCCCGCGGTCGTACGCCGGTGTCCTGACCGTCGTGGACCCCACCCTGGATCCGCTGGCGACCTACGACAGCCTGCTCGAACTCGGGCCGCCGGCGCTGGACCTGCTCCTGCCGCACGGCAACTGGTCGTCGCCGCCGCCGCACCGCGAGGGCACCCGGTACGGCGACTGGCTCTGCGCCGTCTTCGACCGCTGGTGGTCGGCCGGCCGGCGGGCGACCCGGATCCGGCTCTTCGAGGAGTGCCTGGCCCTGCTGCTGGGCCTGCCGGCGGCCACCGAGTCGCTCGGCCTGGCCCCCTTCGACGCGCTCGTCGTGGAGACGGACGGGTCGATCGAGCAGGTCGACTCCCTGAAGTCGGCGTACGACGGCGCCGCCCGGACCGGCCTGGACGTCTTCCGGCACCCCTTCGACGAGGCGCTCGGGCACCCCGGGGTCGCCGCCCGGCAGGCGGGCGCGGCGGCCCTCGCCGACGCCTGCCGGTCCTGCCCGCTGCTGACGGTCTGCGGCGGCGGCCACTACGCCCACCGCTACCGGGCCGGGCACGGCTTCCGCAATCCCTCGGTGTACTGCGCCGACCTCCAGCGCTTCATCCGACATGTGGCCGGCCGGCTCGCCGTGGACGCGGCACCCGCACCGGCCGCCCGCGAAGGGGGCACCCCGTGATCTTCCCGGCGGTCCCGGCGGCGGCCCTCGCCGAACTCGGGCGCACCGAGGGCGGCGCCGACACGCTCGCGTTCCTGGTCCGCGACCAGGACACCCGGCGCCTGCTCCTGCTGCGCGCGGTACTGGACGCGGCGGAGGCGGCGGACCCCGCGCTCTGTCCCCCGTCGGCGAAGACGAGGCTGCGGGAGGACTGGGCACTCCTGACGGCGGCGGACCGGACCACCGCACCGGGGGCCCCGGACTCCCCGGCCCGCGCCAGGCTCTGCCACCCGCTGCTCGGCCCCTGGGCCCGCCACTGCCTGACCGGCCTCGATCCGCGCACCGGCCCCCCGACGGACGGGCAGCGCCGCGAACTCGCCTTCGATCTGGCCCACTTCAGCGCGGTGGCGGCGGTGGCCGCGGCCCGCGCCGGGCTGGCGTTCGGGACCGAACTCACCGCACGGGACGGAATCCTGGTCCTGCCCTCGCTGGGCGCGCTGCGCACGGCGGACGACCGGGTCCGGGTGTCGTACGGGAACGGGCGCATGACGCTCGGCGGGACGACGGTCTTCCTGGAGAGCGGCAGCGGCGCCTGGTCCGGCTCGCGCGACTGGACGTCGGCCTACACGCTGCCGGGCCTGGTCCCCGGCGACGCCCCCATGCCGCTGGACGACCTCGACCCCTACCGCGTCCCGCCCCGCGAACCCGACCGGTACGCGCTCAGCGGCCCGGCGGGAGCGGACGAAGCCGAACGCAAGCGGTGGCTGCAGAGCTGGTCCGGCGCGGCCGCCGCACTGCGCACCGGCGGTGAGGGGCGGCTCATGGAGGCACGGGTGCTGCTGCGCTGTCTGGTGCCGCTGGAGATGCCGCCGGGGGCGGCCGGCCGGGGCAGTTGCAGCGGCACCCGGCGCGAGGCGTTCGGGGCGCTGCTCAGCAGCGCCCCGGTGACCCCGCCGGCCTTCGCCGCGACCCTCGTCCACGAACTCCAGCACACCAAGCTGGCGGCGCTGAGCGAGCGGGTGGAACTGCACCGGGCGGGACCGGCGGCCCGGTACTTCGCGCCCTGGCGCCCGGACCCGCGCCCGTACGACGGCCTCCTCCAGGGCGCCTACTCCCATCTCGCCCTCGCCGACTTCTTCCAGCGCCGCGCGCTCGCCGCGGACCCGGCCCGCGGGGAGGGCGCGTGGGCGCAGTACGCCCGCTACCACGCCCAGGTCGGGGCGGCCCTGCCCGCGCTGGTCGCCTCGTCCGACCTGACGGCGGTGGGCCGGCGGTTCGTGGACGAGATGGCCGCCGCCCATGAACGGCTCGCCGCGCATCCCGCGCCCCGGGGGCACGCGGCGCGCGCGCAGGCGTACGTGGAGGCAGTGCGCACCCTGTGGACACAGCGTCAGCCCCGTAGGGAATCGCACTGAAATGACGACTTCTCAGGCCGTGCTGCGCAAAGATCGAAGAGTCGAGGTGTTGCTTCCGAAGTCGCCGGACTCCCCAGAGCCGCACCGAGGTTCTAGGATTTTATGACTACGCGTGGAGGCCGTCGCATGTCTGAAACTCGTACGCCGGTCGGGCCGACCGAGAAGGGGGCCGCGCGGCAGACCGTCACGATCAGCTTCGCCGGGTTCAACCGGGCCTGGGCGGCGTGGATCGGGGACAGACTGGAGCGGCGGGGCGTCCGCGTCTCCTACGTGCGCTGGGACTCCCCGGCGGAGGAGACCCTGGTGGACCTCCTGCGCGGCCTCGCCCTCGCGGAGGGCCGCATCCTGATCCTGGTCAGCGAGCGGTACTTCCAGCTGGGCCCGCGGACCTTCGAGGAGTGGAACACGGCGCTGCGCGAGGTGGTCGGCCCCGACCCGGCCAAGTTCGCCGCGGTGTCCGTCACCAACACCCAGGTCCCCGCGGCGATCGCGGTACTGGGCCCGGTCGACCTGACCAACATGGGCGCGGACGAGGCGGAACGGCGACTGCTGGACCGGCTGGACCTGCCGACCGACGCCCGGCCGGCGCGGGAAGGCGCGCGCAGCCCGCGGTTCCCGGCCGCGCTGCCCGAGGTGTGGGGCGGCGTGCCGCGCCGCAACACCCGTTTCACCGGCCGGGAGCCGGTGCTGAACGACGCGTATCACCTGCTCCAGGGCAGCGATCCGGGCGCGGGCGTCCTCACCTTGTACGGCATGCCGGGGGTGGGCAAGACCCAGCTGGCCGCCGAGTACGTCCACCGGTTCAACTCCGAGTACGACGTGGTGTGGTGGGTCAACGCGGAGAGCAGGGTCACCTACCGCCGCGTGCTGGCCGAACTCTCCTCGAGACTCGGTCTCTCCACGGGCGACGAGTACGGGGAGCGGCTGCGTGCCGTCCGTGACTCGCTGCGACGGGGCAATCCGTACTCCCGCTGGCTGCTCGTCCTGGACGGCGCCGACGAGCCCGACCAGATCTGGGACCTGGTCCCCACCGGCTCCGGGCACGTGATCATCACCTCCCGCAACCCGGAGTGGGGTGAGCACAACAGCAAGCTGCTGGAAGTGGACGTCTACGACCGCGACGAGTCGGTCGCCTTCATCAGGCGCCGCGCACCGCGGCTGAGCGAGCCGGAGGCCGACCGGCTCGCCGAGGCACTGGAGGACCTGCCCCTGCTGCTGGACCAGACGGCGGGCTGGCTCAACGACTCGGACCTCTCCGTCGAGGACTACATCGCCCTGCTGGAGGACGGCGTCGACCCGGACGTCGTCAAGGTGTCGGCGGACTTCCCGCTGGCCTTCCAGACCGCGTGGGCGATACTGCTGAACAAGCTGCGCGAGACCGTTCCGGAGTCGGTCGACCTGCTGCGCCTGTGCACGTTCTTCGCTCCGGGCTTCATCCCCGTACGCCTGTTGCGCGAGATGTCGACCGACGACCTGCCGGAGGAGCTGACCCGGCTGTTCGACGATCCGCTGCTGTGGAACAAGGCGATCAACCAGCTGCGGCAGTACTCCGTGGTCCGGCTGGAGTCCCACGAGGCCGGTTCGGAGGACATCCCCACCCCCGGTGAGGCGGTGTACCTCCACCGGATGGTCCACCAGATCGTCGGCAAGGACATGCCGGAGGAGCGGCGGCGTGAGTTCATCGACGTGGTGCGGCGTGCGCTGGCCGAGGCCGATCCCGGCCGGCCGACCGACACCCGCAACTGGGAGGTGTACGCGGAGCTCGTGCCGCACCTGAAGTACGCCGACGTCCTCAACAGCACGGACCGCAAGGTACAGAACCTGGTCCTCAACTGCCTGCGGTACATGTGGTGGGCGGGCGAGTACACCTCGGGCTGGAAACTCGGCAGGCGGACCGTCAACGCCTGGCGCGAGCTGCTGGGCGAGTCGGATCCGCGGGTGTGGGAGGCCACGCACCACTACGCCAACCTGCTCCGGTCGGCGGGCCGGTTCGAGGAGACCGAGGCGATCGACCGGGAGGCCATGGAGCACCTGCGCAGGGGCGGCGAGCGGTCCCTGGAGTACCTCCGGGCGGCCAACGGGCTGGGGGCCGACCTCCGTGAACTGGCCCGCTACGAGGAGGCCCTCGAACTCGACAACTGGCTCTACCCGGCCTACGGGGAGCTCCTGACCGAGCAGGACTCCCGGACCCTCAACGCCCTGAACAACAAGGGGTACACGCTGCGGCTCATGGGCCGGTACCAGGAGGCCATGGAGGCCGACCGGCAGACCATGGAGACACGTCGCCTCGTGCTGACGGGCCGCCACCTCATGACCCTCTTCTCCGAGGTCTCCTACGCCATCGACCTGAGGCTGCTGGGCCGCTACGCGGAGGCCGAGTCCATCCATCTGCGGAACGTCCGCGAGTACCAGAACGTCGGCGGTCTGGACAGCCCGGACGCGTTGCGGGCACAGCTCAACCTGGCGCTCTGCCAGCTGCGGGGCGGGGACCGCGGCACGGCGGGTCCGCTGCTCACCCAGGTGCTGGAGGGGTACGAGCGCAAACTCGGCGAGAACCACCTCCGTACACTGTCCGCCGCCGTCAGCCACAGCTGCTTCAACCGCGAGCACGGTGACATCGACCTGGCCCGTGAGACCAGCGAGTCCGTCCTGGCCCGCTACGAGCAACTGCTCCCGGAGGGGCATCCGTTCATCCTCGGCGCACGGGCGAACCAGGCGCTGGTCCTGCGCAACGTGGGTGAGCGCGAGGCCGCCCACGTCCTGATCGAGCAGGCGCTGGCCGAGCTGACGGACGCCGTCGGCGAGAGCCACCCCTACACGCTCGGCTGCGCCGTCAACGCCGCCGCCCTGCGCAACCTCGTCGGTGACACGGAGTCCGCCGCCGAACTGAGCCGGGTCACCATCGCCCGGGCCACCGAGACCCTCGGCCGCACCCACCCGCTCACCCTCTCGGCCCGGGTCGCCTACGCGGCCGACCTGCGCGGACTGCGGTCCCGGCAGCAGGCCGAGAAGACCGAGCAGGAGGCGCTGACCGACCTGGAGGCGACCCTCGGCAAGCAGCACGTCCACACCATCTCCGCCCGCGCCCGCAACCGCCCCTACTGGGACTTCGAACCCCAGGCCAGCTGAGGGGCGGGTACGCCGAAGGGCCCGGCTTCCGTGACGGGAGCCGGGCCCTTCGGGGTGTTTTGGAGGGTTACGCCTCGAAGACCTCGCGCACCAGCTGCTCCTGCTCGGCCTGGTGGCGCTTGGCCGAGCCGACCGCCGGGGACGAGGAGTGCGGGCGGGAGATGCGGCGCAGGCGTTCGCCCGCCGGGATGTCCGCGCCGACCGCCAGGTCCAGGTGGTCGATCAGGTTGAGCGCGATGAACGGCCAGGCACCCTGGTTCGCCGGCTCCTCCTGGGCCCACAGGTACTTCTCGGCGTTCGGGTACTTGGCGATCTCGGCCTGGAGCTCGGCACCCGGCAGCGGGTACAGGCGCTCCAGCCGGATGATCGCCGTGTCCGTGACACCGCGCTTCTGCCGCTCGGCGTCCAGGTCGTAGTAGACCTTGCCGGTGCAGAAGACGACCTTGCGGACGGCGGCCGGGTCGACCGACGCGTCGCCGATGACCGGGCGGAACTGCCCGCTCGTGAACTCCTCCGCCTTCGAGGCCGCCGCCTTCAGGCGCAGCATCGACTTCGGGGTGAAGACGACCAGCGGCTTGTGGTGCGGGTTGTGCACCTGCCACCGCAGGAGGTGGAAGTAGTTCGACGGGAGGGTGGGCATGGCCACCGTCATGTTGTTCTGCGCGCAGAGCTGGAGGAAGCGCTCGATACGGGCCGAGGAGTGGTCCGGTCCCTGGCCCTCGTAGCCGTGCGGCAGCAGCAGCGTGACGCCGGAGAGCTGGCCCCACTTCTGCTCCGCGGCCGAGATGTACTCGTCGATGACCGACTGGGCGCCGTTGGTGAAGTCACCGAACTGCGCCTCCCACATCACCAGCGCGTCCGGACGGGCGAGCGAGTAGCCGTACTCGAAGCCCATCACCGCGTACTCGGAGAGCAGCGAGTTGTAGACGTTGTAGCGGGCCTGGTCCTCGGAGAGGTACAGGAGCGGGGTGTAGTCGGCGCCCGTCTCGCGGTCGATGAGGACCGCGTGGCGCTGGCCGAAGGTACCGCGCTGGGAGTCCTGGCCGGAGAGGCGCACCGGGGTGCCCTCCATCAGCAGGGAGCCGATGGCGAGGGTCTCGCCCATGCCCCAGTCGATCGTGCCGTCCTCGATCATCGCCGCCCGGCGCTGGAGCTGCGGGAGCAGCCGCGGGTGGACGGTGAAGTGGTCGGGGATGTTGACCTGGGACTCGGCGATGCGCTTGACGACCTCGGAGGAGATCGCCGTCGGCACGGCGACCGGGAAGCCGTCCTGCGGGGCCTGGACGTCACCGGCGGCGGGCTGCGCGGTGGCCTCGCGGACCTCCGTGAAGACCTTCTCCAGCTGGCCCTGGTAGTCCTGGAGCGCCTGCTCGGCCTCTTCCAGGGTGATGTCGCCGCGACCGATCAGGGACTCGGTGTAGAGCTTGCGCACCGAGCGCTTCTTGTCGATCAGGTCGTACATCAGCGGCTGGGTGAAGGCCGGGTTGTCCGACTCGTTGTGACCGCGGCGGCGGTAGCAGATGAGGTCGATCACCACGTCCTTGTTGAACGCCTGACGGAACTCGAAGGCCAGGCGGGCCACGCGGACCACGGCCTCCGGGTCGTCGCCGTTCACGTGGAAGATCGGGGCCTCGATCATGCGGGCCACGTCCGTCGCGTACATGGAGGAACGCGAGGACTCCGGGGCGGCCGTGAAGCCGACCTGGTTGTTGATGACGATGTGGACCGTGCCGCCGGTGCGGTAGCCGCGCAGCTGCGACATGTTCAGGGTCTCGGCCACCACGCCCTGGCCCGCGAAGGCCGCGTCGCCGTGCAGGGCCACCGGCAGGACCGTGAAGTCCGTGCCGCCCTTGTTGATGATGTCCTGCTTGGCGCGGGCGATGCCCTCGATGACCGGGTCGACCGTCTCCAGGTGGGACGGGTTGGCGGCCAGCGAGACCGTGATCTGCTCGCCGTCCAGGCCGGTGAAGGTGCCCTGGGCGCCCAGGTGGTACTTCACGTCGCCGGAGCCGTGCATCGACTTCGGGTCGAGGTTGCCCTCGAACTCGCGGAAGATCTGCGCGTACGACTTGCCGACGATGTTGGCGAGCACGTTCAGGCGGCCACGGTGGGCCATGCCGATGACGACCTCGTCCAGACGGGACTCCGCCGCCGAGTCGAGGATGGCGTCGAGCAGCGGGATGACGGACTCGCCGCCCTCCAGCGAGAAGCGCTTCTGGCCGACGTACTTGGTCTGCAGGAAGGTCTCGAAGGCCTCCGCCGCGTTCAGCCGGCGCAGGATGCGCAGCTGCTCCTCGCGCTCCGGCTTGGAGTGCGGGCGCTCGATGCGGTCCTGGATCCACTTGCGCTGCTTCGGGTCCTGGATGTGCATGAACTCGACGCCGGTGGTGCGGCAGTACGAGTCGCGCAGCACGCCGAGGATGTCGCGCAGCTTCATCAGGGACTTGCCGGAGAAGCCGCCGACCGCGAACTCGCGCTCCAGGTCCCAGAGGGTGAGCCCGTGCTCGGTGATGTCCAGGTCGGGGTGCTTGCGCTGGCGGTACTCCAGCGGGTCGGTGTCGGCCATGACGTGGCCGCGGACCCGGTAGGAGTGGATCAGCTCGAAGACCCGGGCGGCCTTGGTGACGTCGTCGTCGTGCGAGGCGTCGATGTCCCGGAGCCAGCGGACCGGCTCGTAGGGGATGCGCAGGGCCTCGAAGATGTCGTCGTAGAAGCCGTTCTCGCCGAGGAGGAGGTTGGCGACGGCGCGCAGGAACTCGCCGGAGGCGGCGCCCTGGATGGTCCGGTGGTCGTAGGTCGACGTGAGCGTCATGACCTTCGAGATGCCGAGCTTGTTCAGGGTGTCCTGGGAGGTGCCCTGGAACTCCGCGGGGTAGTCCATGGAGCCGACGCCCATGATGACCGACTGGCCGGGCATCAGACGCGGGACCGAGTGGACGGTGCCGAGGCCGCCGGGGTTGGTCAGGGAGACCGTGACGCCGGTGAAGTCGTCCATCGTCAGCTTGTTGTCGCGGGCGCGACGGACGATGTCCTCGTAGGCCTGCCAGAACTCGAAGAAGTTCAGGGTCTCGGCCTTCTTGATGGCCGCGACGACGAGCTGGCGGTCGCCGTTGGGCTTCACCAGGTCGATGGCCAGGCCCAGGTTGACGTGCGGCGGCTTGACCAGGGTCGGCTTGCCGTCCTTCTCGCCGAACGACCAGTTCATCGACGGCATGGCCTTGATGGCCTGCACCATCGCGAAGCCGATCAGGTGCGTGAAGGAGATCTTCCCGCCCCGGGCGCGCTTCAGGTGGTTGTTGATGACGATCCGGTTGTCGAAGAGCAGCTTCACCGGGACCGCGCGGACCGAGGTGGCCGTCGGCAGCTCCAGCGAGGCGTTCATGTTCTTCGCGACGGCGGCGGCGGGACCACGGAGCGTGATCAGCTCGGGGCCCTCGGTGGCCGGGGCGGCGGCAGCGGGCTTCGCGGCGGCGGCCGGCTTGGCGGCGGCCGGGGCCGGAGCGGCCGCGGCGGGCTTCGCGGGCGCCGGGGCGGGCGCGGCGGGCGCCTGGGCGGCGGGAGCCGCCTGGACCGGAGCCGGGGCGGCCGGAGCCGGAGCGGCCGGGGCCGTCGGCTGGGCCGGCGCGGGCGCCGAGGTGGTGCCCGCGGCCCCCGCGGCCGCGGTACCCGCCGGAGCCGGAGCGGCGGCCGCACCCGGCTTGTAGTCGGCGAAGAAGTCCCACCAGGCTCGGTCTACCGAATTCGGGTCCTGGAGGTACTGCTGATAGATCTCGTCGACGAGCCACTCGTTGGGACCGAACGCGGCTGCGGGGTTCTTCCCGGCTTGGTCGTCGGTCGAGATGCTCGAGTTACTGGGGGACTGTGGCGACACGGCGGCAACCGCCCTCTTCCGCTTCTCACAAGGTGATGGACAGCGGGAATAAAGGCTACGCCTCCAAGAGCGCGAAGGTCAGGTCGGGCCGGTTCATCGTCGCGTAAGTCACATCAGAAAGTGTGTTTCGGGGCTTGAAATGGCGGGAAACAACCGTGGTTCCGCTGTGCGAGGACCGAACCGGGCATGGCTCCGCCACACCGGAGATCACCTCACGCCGAACCCCGGCGCGAGGTGCGCGAAGGCCACACCTGATCACACGTGTCGGACTGCGCCGACGGCTGTGCCGACCACAGATGGATCTTGAGGCTCCGGATCGAACTTTACGTCAACTTGGAACGGATGAGAGCCCCGGGAGAGTGACGATAATCCTGCAACCCCGGTCGGATTCGGCCACACCTATCCGGCCGCCGTGCAGATCCACCGCCCAGCGGGCGATCGCCAGCCCCAGTCCCGTGCCGCCGTCGCTGCCCGGCCCGTGCGGCCGGCGCACGGCGCCCCGGTTGAAGCGCTCGAAGACGTGGTGCCACTCCGAGCGCGGGATGCCCGGGCCCTCGTCCAGGACCTCCAGCTCCAGCGACTCCGGCTGCGGCCCGCGCCGCGCCTTCACGGTCACCCGGCCGTGCGGCGGGCTGTGCTTGACCGCGTTGTCGATGAGGTTCGCCACGACCTGGTGGATGCGCTCCGGGTCGGCGTGCGCGGACAGCTCCGGCGGCGAGACGTCGAGGTGCAGATGGACGTCCGTACGCGTGTGGCTGCCCGAGTTCGAGGCGAGTCCGCGGGCCCCGGTGACCATGTTGGTCTCCTTGAGCACGCCCGAGAGGTACGGCCACACCTCGAAACGGCGCTGGCGCAGCGGTACGACGCCGTTGTCGAGACGGGAGAGGTCCAGCAGGGTCTCCACCAGCCGGCCGAGGCGCTCGGTCTGCTTGAGGGCCGTGCGCATGGTCTCGGTGTCCGGCTCGGCGATCCCGTCGACCACGTTCTCCAGGACGGCCCGCAGGCCCGCGATGGGCGTGCGCAGCTCGTGCGAGACGTTCGCCACCAGCTCCTTGCGCTGGCGGTCCTGCGCCTCCAGCTCGTCGGCCATGACGTTGATCGTCTCGGCCAGGTCGCCCAGCTCGTCCCGGCGGTTCTCCCGGACCCGGCGGGTGTAGTCGCCCTGCGAGATCGAGCGGGCCACCAGGTTCATCTCGTCCAGCGGCGCGGTGAGTGAATGGGCCACGAACTGCGTTATCAACAGTGTGGCGATCATCGAGAAGACCGTGATGAAGCGAAGCTCGGTCTTCGTGTGCACCGCGACGATCGAGAGACCGGTGGTGATCAGGACCGAGATGACGACGAGCGCGCCCAGCTTGGTCTTGATCGAGAACGGGCGTACGCCGCCCCAGGGGTCCTCCCCGGGGCTCCTCCGTGCGGCCTCCCGCCCCCCGCTCATGGCGTCGGTGTCTCCAGCGCGTAACCCACGCCGTGCACGGTACGGATCCGCTCGGCGCCGATCTTGCGCCGCAGCGCCTTGATGTGGCTGTCCACGGTCCGCGTGCCCGACGCGTCCGCCCAGTCCCACACCTCGGCCAGCAGCTGCTCCCGGGAGAGCACCGCGCGCGGGGTGTTGGCCAGGCACACCAGCAGGTCGAACTCGGTCGGCGTGAGGTGTACGTCCTCGCTGCGCACCCGCACCCGGCGCTGCGCGTGGTCGATCTCCAGCTCGCCGAGGCGCAGGATGCCGGAGCGGGGCGTGGAGGCGGCGATGGCCGCCCGCTCCACCCGCCGCAGCAGCACGTGCACGCGCGCCGCCAGCTCCCGCATGGAGAACGGCTTGGTCATGTAGTCGTCGGCACCGACGCCGAGCCCGACCAGCATGTCGGTCTCGTCGTCCCGCGCGGTGAGCATGAGCACCGGCACCGGGCGCTGGGCCTGCACCCGGCGGCAGACCTCCAGGCCGTCGAAGCCGGGCAGCATGATGTCGAGGATCAGCAGGTCGGGCTGCCAGGCCTCGGCGGTGTCGACGGCCGCCGGGCCGTCACCCGCTGTTTGCACGAGGAATCCCTCGGCGCGCAGGCGGGCCGCGATGGCGTCGACGATCGTGGGGTCGTCCTCGACGACCAGAACGCGGCGCTGGGCGCCCGGTGTGGCCGTCGCCGCGCCGTTGTGGGAGGTGTGTGTCTGCTCCATCGCCCGCCCCTGTGTGCTTTCCGGAACCAGTGGGGTGATCCCATGTCTGCGATTGACGCTTGAATGATCCGCGTCAGGGATGCACATTACGGGGACAGGAGGCGCACTCGCTATCCAGGGCGGACGGCAAGGTGCACGACGTCCGGAACGCCCCGGGCAACCGGGATCTCTTCGGTACGCACCCGCTGGAACCCGGCATTCCACAAGGATCCCTCGAATTCCGCCGACGGTTGCGCCGACCATACGGCCAGTACCCCGCCCGGTCTCAACACCCTTGCACAGCTTGTGAGTCCGGCCGGCGAGTAGAGACCCTCGTTGTCCTCGTCGACGGTCCAGCCCGGCCCGTTGTCGATGTCCAGGCACAACGCGTCGAACGTGTCGCACGTCTCATCTAGGTGTCCCACGAGGTCCGCTTCCACGATCGCCGTGCGCGGATCGGCGAACGCGGCCGCGGACAGCGCGGACAGCGGCCCGCCGTCCCGGTGCCAGCCGACGACCGCCGGCTCCCGCTCGACGACCGTGATCCGTCCCCAGCGGGGATCGGCCGCGGCGTGTGCGAGCGAGAACCCCACCCCCAGCCCGCCGATCAGCACCGCCGGCTCCGCCCGCCCGTCCAGGGCCCGGTACGCGGCGTCCACCAGCAGCCGCTCCGAGCGGCCGTCCGAGGTGTCCATCAGGAAGCAGCCGTTGGCGATGATCTGGAGCAACTCGCCGTGCCTGCGCAGCACCACCTCCCCGTACGGGCCGTCACGCCGGTCCAGGACCACGGGGGTTTCGTCGCAGGCGGTCATGGCTTCATCCTGCACCAACCCGGGCTCTCGGCCACGGGAATCGAGGACGTCGCGACCACCGCCCGTTCGAAGGGCGAGCGGGTGTCCCGGGACCCGGCCCCCCACGGACCGGGCCCCGGACGGAGCGGGGCGGTCGGGCGCCCCGCGCTCTCAGAGGTCCAGGCCGTGCCCGTAGGGGAAGACCGGGTCCTCGGTGTCGTTGGGCACGTCGGGGCGGGAGGCCTCGACCGCGGCCATCGACCTGGGCAGTTCGAACGGCAGCCGGCCCTCGGCCCGGGCCCGCCCGAAGGCGACGTCGAGCAGGGCCGCGTCCGAGGCGCCGAAGTCGGCCAGCAGGGCCGCGGCCCGCTCGGCGATCTCCGGCAGGACCGCGGGCCGCTCCAGGGTCACGCAGACCAGCGTCGGCACCGTCTCCAGCAGCCCCAGGATCTCCTTCAGCTCGTCCTCGGGGTAGGCGAGCGAGCCCGCGTGGAAGAACGACTCGAAGGCGCCGGGGCGCTGTTCGTACGGGGTCCGCAGCCGCAGCACCGCCACGTCCGCGTCGGCCGGGTCGGCGACGACGTTGCCGTACTGCGACGCGGTCTGCTCGCCGACCCCCCGCACGTACAGGTTCGGGCGGCCGGAGAGCGGCAGCAGCTCCCGGTCGGCCAGCACGGTCAGCGAGCGGCGCTGGGCCGCCTCGCCGAGCGCGGTGAACTCGCGCGCGCCGACCGTCCCGGCGGCCCGGTCCGGATCGGCGTACGGGTTCTCGAAGAGGCCGAGCGCGAACTTCTCGCGCAGCACCCGCCGTACGGAGGTGTCGATCCGCTCCTCGGTGATCCGGCCGGAGCGGACCAGCTCCACGATCACCTCGGGGCACTGTTCGCCGCCGAACTGGTCCGTGCCCGCGTCCAGCGCCTTGGCCGCGCGCTCGGCCACGCTCAGGTGCTCCACGCCCCAGGCCCGCGCCTCGGCCGGCTCGCCCATGATCTCGGCGTCGGTGAGCAGACCCCAGTCCGTGCAGACGATCCCCTCGAAGCCGAGGCGCTCGCGCAGCAGGCCGGTCAGCACGTCCTTGTTGAAGCCGAAGCCGACCTCCTCCCAGTCGGTGCCGACCGGCTGCCCGTAGTACGGCATCATCTGCGAGCAGCCGGCCTCGACCGCGGCGGCGAACGGCGCCAGGTGGTGCTCGCGCATCCCGCCCGGGTACACCTGCTCCTTCCCGTAGGGGAAGTGCGGGTCCTCGCCGTCCTTCTGGGCACCGCCGCCCGGGAAGTGCTTGACCATCGCGGCCACCGACTCCGGGCCGAGCACCGGTCCCTGGAGGCCGCGGACGTACGCCCGCACCAGCTCGGCGGTCAGCGCGGCGTCCGAGCCGAAGGTGCCCGACTGGCGGGACCAGCGCGGCTCGGTGGCCAGGTCGATCTGCGGGTGCAGGGCGACCCGGAAGCCGACCGACAGGTACTCCCGGCGCACGGTGTCCGCGAACCGCTCCACCAGCTCCGGGTCGCCGATCGCGGCCAGGCCCAGCGGCTCCGGCCAGGCCGAGAAGTCACCGGCCAGGAAGGAGGCGCCCGGGTTGTCGGTGAAGGCGTGGCGCGGGTCGGTGGAGAGGGTGGCCGGGATGCCGAGCCGGGTGCCGGCGGCCAGCTCCTGGACCCGGTTGACCCACTCGGCCATCTCGCGGGCGCTGCCCTGGCCGACCAGGTTGAAGTGGCTCAGATGCCGGTCGGCGACCAGATCGGTGGTGCCGTACCGCAGGAACGAGCCGGCCTCCTCGGCCAAGGTGCCGCCCGGGCCCATGGCGAGCATGGTGTGGAAGAGCTGGCCTGCCTTCTCCTCCAGTGTCATACGGGACAGCAGGTCCTCGACGCGCTCGTCGACGGGCCGGTTCGGATCACGGTACGCGGGGGTGGTCATCCTCGACTGACTTCCTTGCCTTGGGGGGGTTCACCGCGGGTCGCGACGCGCCGTCGCGACCCGCGGGTCTCACTTCACCGAGCGGACGAACTGGACGGCGAGCGCGCCCAGCACCGCGGCGATCGCGCCGAACAGGAACAGCGCGCCGTAGTTGCCGCCGCCCCCGATCGCGAGCAGCGCCGGGGCGATGATCGGGACCAGCGACTGGGGGAGGGCGTTGCCGATGTTCAGCACGCCCATGTCCTTCGCGGACTCCTCGGGGTTGGGCAGCACGGCCGCGGCCAGCGCCAGGTCGACCGAGAGGTAGAGGCCCTCGCCGAGACCGAAGACGACGAGCGCGGCGACGTACATCCCGAAGTTCTGCGCGGAGGCGATCATCGCCAGGCTGACGGCCATCACCAGCGAGGAGCCGAGGACGTACGGCTTGCGGCGGCCGGAGCGGTCGGAGAGCAGGCCGCCGACGAGGGAGCCGAGGATCGTCGCGACGACCATCGCCAGGGTGCCGACCAGGACCTTGCCGGTGACCTGGTCCTCGTCGTAGCCGAGGCGGTCCATCAGGAAGTAGACCTGGTAGCTGGTGACGCAGGCGGCGCCGGTGAAGACCAGGAAGCGGCCGGCGAAGTTCCACGCGAAGTCGGGGTGCCGGCGCGGGTCGACCCAGAAGCTGCGCAGGAACTCCCGCAGGGAGTAGCGCGGGAAGGAGCCAGGGCGGGCCGGGCGGTCCTTCATCACGGCGGCCAGGTAGCCGACCGAGCCGATGCCGATCAGGCCGGGCACCAGGAAGGCCAGGGCGAGCGAGCCGCTGAACAGCTGGGCCAGCGCCGAGCCGCCGACCATCGACACCGAGATCATGCTGCCGACCAGGCCGGAGACCCGGGCCTGCTGGTGCGGCGGGATGAGGTCCGGGACGGACGCGGTGAGCACGGCGAGGGAGGCGTTGACGCCGAGCTGGGCGACCGCCCAGCCGAACATCAGCACCGGGACGCTGCTGCCGAAGGCCACCACCAGCAGACCGGCGAAGCCGGCCAGCATGCCGCCCAGCAGCCAGGGGCGGCGGCGGCCGAAGCGGCTGGTGGTGCGGTCGGACAGGGCGCCGAAGACCGGGTTGCCGATCATCGCGAGCAGGGCGCCGACGGACAGCACCTGACCGAGCGCGGTGCCGCGGTCGGCCTCCGGCACGATCTGGGCGACCCGTAGGGCGAGGGTGACCATCACCGGGGTGAGAACGGCGAGGTACACGCCGAACTGGGCGAACACGAGTCCGAACACCAGCTTGGCGGGGGCGGACGGCGTGGGGGTCTCGACGGACGGAGCGGACGTCTCGTCGAGCGGCGCGTCTTGGCTGAGGGCCATGGGCGACTCTCCATGGGGGACGGGGGCGGCCTCTTCGCCGCACCGGCTCGACCAGGGAAGCAGTAAAACCGAGTAGGTACTAGGTTTTGCTCACGTGGCCAGAATCACGCTGCGCACGGCTTGAAAGAAGGGTTCGCTTACTCGTGTAACCCATGGCAACCGACGCACCCTGGAGCGAGCTGTGGCCAGGCTGTGGCGGCGGCAGGAGAGTGCGCGCGGAAGGGTGTTTAGGGTGACAGGCATGGAGCAGTCGCATCAGACGCACAGGGCAGCCAGAGGAACGGGCGGCCGCGGCACGTACGCCGTGGGCGACGAGCGCCGCTCGCGCATCCTGGAGGCCGCCGTCGAGCACTTCGCCCAGTGGGGCTTCCACGCCTCCTCGCTGGCCCGCATCGCCAAGGACGTCGGGATCACCCAGGGCGGCCTGCTGCACCACTTCCGCAGCAAGGAGGACCTGCTGGTGCAGGTCCTGGAGCGGACCGAGGAGCAGGACAAGAGGAGGTTCCTCGCCGAACGGCACGCCTCGGCCGCGGACTGCTACGCGGGGCTGCTCCGGCTCACCCGGTACAACGCCGAACGGCTCGGCCGCACCCGGATGTTCAACGTCCTCGCCGCCGAGGCGGGCGACCGGTGCCACCCGGCCCACGCGTACTTCGTCCGCCGGTACGCGGAGCTCGTCGGCACCATGTCGGACTCCCTGGGCCGCGCGGTCGACAGCGGCGAGCTGCGGCCCGGCACGGACGTCGTCGCGGTCTCGGAGGAGACGGCGGCCGTGATGGACGGCCTCCAGATCCAGTACGTGCTCGACCCGGGCGGCTTCGACATGGTCACGGCCTTCCACCGCTACGCCGACCGGCTGCTGCGCGCGATCACGGTGGCCGGGACGGGGCTGCCGGAGGGGATCTGAGGCAGGGGAGCCGGGGCGCGCCACAAGGATGAGAGCTTGCTGTGAATCGGCTCTGCGGTGGCGTCGGTCATAGACAGCGGCGCCCGCGGAGCCGAAGGCTGGGCGGGAACGGAAGGAGCGCCCCACCGTGGAACCCGCCGCGACGGCCGACGTCACCCAGGCCCCGCCCCTTCCCGGCCCCGCCCTCCTGGAGGGCATGCCCCGCCAGCGGGTCCCCGCCGCCGCGTCCGCCGTACGGCGCGCCGCCCCGGTCCGCCGGCTGCGCCCCTGGCGGTTGCTCCCCAGCCCCGCCGGCACCCCCGTCACCTTCGCCTACACGGCGCTCCTCGCCCTCACCTCGCTCTTCGCCGTCTACGCCAGCCCCGCCCTGCTCGACGCGGTCCACCAGGACTCCAGCACCGACGTCGCCCACCTCGTGCGCACCCCGGTCTTCGTCCTGCTGGCCAGCGCGCTGTGGATCGCCGGGGGGCTGCTGTCCCCGTACGCGCTCGCCTTCGTGCTGGTGCTGACCGCGCTGGAACGGCGGATAGGCGGCGCCCGCGCGATCTGCGTCTTCCTGGCGGGCCACGTCCTGGCCACCCTCGCGACCGAGGTCCCGGTCGGCCTCGCGGTCCTGGCCGGCCACCTCCCCGGCACCTCGCTGCACCGCCTCGACTACGGCATCAGCTTCGGCGTCGCCGCCAGCATCGGCGCGCTCTGCGGCCTGCTCGCCCCCTGGCTGCGCTGGCCCCTGCTCGCACTGGTCGGCTCCGGCCTGCTCGCGGACCTGATCGCCTTCCGGGACCCGATGACCGACTGGGGCCACCTGATCTCCCTGGCCGTCGGCACGGCGCTCTGGCCGGCGGTGCGCCGTTGGCGCGCCGACCGTCACCCCGGCGGCGCCGGCCGGACGCCCGCGCGGCGGTAGCGGCTCAGGCGGCGCGCGCCGCCGCCAGACCCTTCGCCAACCCGGCTGCGCCCAGGGCACGTTCCTGCCCGGCGGTCGCGCCGTGGAGCCGGTTGGTCAGCTGGTAGGGGTCGTTCCTCAGGTCGTACAGCTCGCGGAAGAGGACGGCGCCGTCGCCCTGGGTGGGGCGGCCCCGGTTGTCGAGGCGGGTGCGGTAGTACTCCGTGTACTGCGTGGTCCTGCCGATGTGGGTGGCCCAGGTGTGGATCGGCTCCTGGTCCTGCCGGTTCCACCACCACTCGGCGAGCAGTTGTTCGCGGTCGTTGCGGGCGTCGAGCAGCGAGTGGCCGTCGTGCGGGGTGTCCGGGGTGACGCGGGCCGCGTCCAGGAAGGTCGGGGCGATGTCGACATGGCCGGTGAGACGGTCGTCGACGGTGCCCCCGCCGAGGCCGTGCGCCGGCCAGGACAGCCAGAACGGCACCTCCAGACTCGGCCGGTACGGCACCGACTTGCGCAGCCAGCCGTGGTCCGCCCAGCACAGCCCGTGGTCGCTGGTGTACACCACGAGGGTGTTCTCCAGCTGGCCCAGCTCCCGCAGCTTGTCGTGGAAGTCCTGCATCGCGTCGTCCACCGAGAGCAGCGTGCGCAACTGGCGGGTGCGCAGCGCCCTGCCCTGGGCGTAGGTGTGCTCGGACTTCCGGAGGAACGGCGGCTTGTCGCTCTTGTCGCTCTCGAACACGGAGGGGCGGCCGGGCCAGTCCGGGACGCTCGTGCGGGCGTACTTCCGCTCCGGGATGTTGAGTTCGTGCGCGCTGCGGGTGGCGACGTACGCGAACCAGGGCCGGGTGTCGGTGCGGGACCGCTCGATGAAGGCGAGGGTGCGGTCGCGGATGACGGTGGTGTTGTAGCCGGGGATGTTCCGGACCGTGCCGTTGTCGTTGTAGTGGCCGTCGTAGTACGCCACGGGTTCCTGGAGGAGCCACTCGTCGAAGTGGGGCGGGTTGTCGCCGGTGTGCCAGAAGTTGAGGTACTTGCCGAACAGGCCGGTGCGGTAGCCGGCCTCGTGCAACTGGCGCTGGACGGTGGTGTGCTGGTCCAGGTGGTAGGGGTGGCGGGTGTCGAGGACGCCGTGGTTGTGGGCGTAGCGCCCCGACATGATCGTGGACCTGGAGGGCGCGCAGAGCGGGGTGTTGGCGTGCGCGCGGGCGAAGGTCACGCCCTGTCCGCCCAGCCAGTCGGCGGTGCGGCGGACCGCCCAGTCCGTCTCCTTGGGCTGGTCGTCGGTGAGGACGAAGAGGATGTTCGGGCGCGGGTCGGTGCGGGGGAGGGGGGAGGCGGGCGGGCGGCTCGCGACGGGGGCGGCGGAGGCGGTGCGGCCGGGGGTGGGGGTGCCGTGGTCGGTGTCGTCCGCGGCGCGTACGGCCAGTGGGACGGCCGCGCCTGCCGCGACCACGGCCGCGCCGGTGAGTACCGCCCGCCGTCCCGGCCCACGCATCGGTTTCTCACCCATGAATCCCCCCAAGTCCCCGTTTGCGCACCCCGTTCACTGTGAACCAGCTGGCAGTTTCGGTTGCTTTCCTGTGAGTTGCGTTGCAGTGATGTAGCGGTGGCCTTGCGGAGTCATGGCAATGCCTTCGGGGAATCCCGGCACCCCACCATACGGTCACCGCCCCACACCTTTTCCCACCCCACCGCCCGCGCCCCACGCCCGGATCGGCCGCGGAAGGGGCGCGAGGGCCCACGCGCCCAGCCGCGACGCACCCGCACCACGCAACGGCGGCCCGCCCCGCGGGCTCGGCGCCGCCGGGCTGCGCCGTTGGGGGCTGGGCGCCGTGGCGGCGGAGATGCCCACCCCCCGTGAGGACGCCCCCGGGGTCGAAGGGAATGTGCCCTCACCCCCCGCTGTTCTCGCCTGCACGCCCCTGTTTGGCCAGGTCAGGTGGGGATCGCTGACAGCGAACACGGGGGTGGGAACATTCCGGGGGGCTTCGACATTGAGTCGGCATAGCTCAAGTTGACTGCCGAAGGGGAGATCATGGCTTCGACGTCCGCATCACTCACCCTGCCTGTGCTGCCGCTCGACGACGAGGTCGTGCTGCCCGGGATGGTGGTCCCGCTGGACCTGAAGGATCCCGATGTGCGCGCCGCCGTGGAGGCCGCGCAGGCCGCCGCCCGCAACGAGCCCGGCAAGCCCAGGGTGCTGCTGGTGCCAAGGGTCGACGGGGCCTACCCGGGCACCGGCGTGCTCGGCACCGTGGAGCAGGTCGGCCGCCTCGCCGACGGCGACCCCGGCGCGCTGATCCGCGGCCGCTACCGCGTCCGCATCGGCGCCGGCACGACCGGCCCCGGCGCCGCCCTGTGGGTCGAGGGAACCCGCATCGACGAGAACGTCCCGGAGCCGCTGCCCGGCCATGTCACCGAACTGGTCAAGGAGTACAAGGCCCTGGCCACCGCCTGGCTGCGCAAGCGCGGCGCCTGGCAGGTCGTGGACCGCGTCCAGGCCATCGACGACGTGTCCCAGCTCGCCGACAACTCCGGCTACTCACCCTTCCTGACCACCGACCAGAAGGTCGAGCTCCTGGAGACCGTCGACGCGGTCGCCCGCCTCGGGCTCGCCACCCAGCAGCTCCGCGACCACCTCGCCGAGCAGGACGTGGCCGAGACCATCGCCAAGGACGTCCAGGAGGGCGTCGACAAGCAGCAGCGCGAGTTCCTGCTCCGCCGCCAGCTGGAAGCCGTCCGCAAGGAACTGCGCGAGCTGAACGGCGAGAAGAGCGACGGCGAGGAGTCCGACGACTACCGCGCCCGCGTGGAGGCCGCCGACCTGCCCGAGAAGGTCCGCGAGGCCGCCCTCAAGGAGGTCGACAAGCTGGAGCGGTCCAGCGACCAGTCGCCCGAGGGCTCGTGGATCCGCACCTGGCTGGACACGGTGCTGGAACTGCCGTGGAACGAGCGCACCGAGGACGCGTACGACATCCAGGGCGCCAAGGCGGTCCTGGACGCCGAGCACGCCGGCCTGGAGGACGTGAAGGAGCGGATCACCGAGTACCTGGCGGTGCGCAAGCGCCGCAGCGACCGGGGCCTCGGGGTCATCGGCGGGCGCCGCGGCGGTGCCGTGCTGGCCCTGGTCGGCCCGCCCGGCGTCGGCAAGACCTCGCTCGGCGAGTCCGTCGCGCACGCGATGGGGCGCAGGTTCGTCCGCGTCGCCCTCGGCGGGGTGCGGGACGAGGCGGAGATCCGCGGCCACCGCCGTACGTACGTCGGCGCGCTGCCCGGCCGGATCGTGCGGGCGGTCAAGGAGGCCGGCTCGATGAACCCGGTCGTCCTGCTGGACGAGATCGACAAGGTGGGGTCCGACTTCCGGGGCGACCCGGCGGCCGCCCTGCTCGAAGTCCTCGACCCGGCGCAGAACCACACCTTCCGCGACCACTACCTGGAGGTCGAGCTCGACCTGAGCGACGTGGTGTTCCTCGCCACGGCGAACGTGCTGGAAGCCATTCCGGAGGCCCTGCTCGACCGTATGGAGCTGGTCCGCCTCGACGGCTACACCGAGGACGAGAAGGTCGTCATCGCCCGTGACCACCTGCTCCCGCGCCAGCTGGAGCGGGCGGGCCTCGCCGGGGACGAGGTGACGCTCGACGAGAGCGCGCTGCGCAGGCTCGCCGGCGAGTACACCCGCGAGGCGGGCGTGCGCACCCTGGAGCGGTCGATCGCCCGGCTGCTGCGCAAGATCGCGGCCCAGCACGAACTCGGCGACCGGGAGCTGCCGTTCACCGTCAGGGACGAGGACCTGCGCGCCCTGATCGGCCGGCCGCACCACGTGCCCGAGTCCGCCCAGGACCCGGCCGAGCGGCGTACGGCGGTGCCGGGCGTGGCCACCGGCCTCGCGGTCACCGGAGCGGGCGGTGACGTCCTCTTCGTGGAGGCGTCGCTGGCCGATCCGGAGACGGGCGCGGCGGGACTGACCCTGACCGGCCAGCTGGGCGACGTGATGAAGGAGAGCGCGCAGATCGCGCTGTCCTTCCTGCGCTCGCACGGTGCCGAACTGGAACTCCCGGTCGGCGACCTGAAGGACCGGGGCGTGCACATCCACTTCCCGGCGGGCGCGGTCCCCAAGGACGGCCCGAGCGCCGGTGTCACGATGACCACGGCCCTCGCGTCGCTGCTCTCCGGGCGGCTGGTCCGCACGGACGTGGCGATGACCGGCGAGGTCTCGCTGACCGGCCGGGTGCTGCCGATCGGCGGCGTGAAGCAGAAGCTGCTCGCCGCCCACCGCGCCGGGGTGACCACCGTGGTCATCCCCAAGCGCAACGAACCCGACCTGGACGACGTCCCGGCCGAGGTGCTGGACAAGCTCGACGTCCACGCCGTGACCGACGTCCGCCAGGTCCTGGAGCTGGCGCTCGCGCCCGCCGTCAGCGGGGCGGCGCCGGAGGTTCCGGCAGCGGCGTGACGGAAGCTGCCGGAGGACACAGGGCCCGGTCCCGCGAGGGGCCGGGCCCTCGACCCGCGCGGGCCGTCCGTCAGCCGTTGGCGAGTGCGACGACCTTGTCCAGGGTCCCGTCGAACCGGTCGTGGTCGCCGACCGTCGGGCCCGACGACGTGTACTGCCACATGGTGTACGCCTTCCACCCGGCCGGCAGCGTCCCCGCCTCGGAGGCGTACCGGGCGATCCACAGCGGGTTGGCGGCCGCGAAGCCGGCGTGGTTGCCGGTGCAGTCGGTCCACCAGCTGGTGGCGGTGTAGATGACGGCGTTCCGGCCGGTGCGCGCCTTGTACCGGTTCAGGAAGTCGGTGATCCAGGTGACCATCGAGCTCTTCGACTTGCCGTAGCAGGCGTCGCCGTACGGGTTCCACTCGATGTCGAGCACGCCGGGCAGGGTCTGGCCGTCCCGGGACCAGCCGCCGCCGTGGTCGACGAAGTAGTCGGCCTGGGCCGCGCCGCCCGTGGTGTCCGGGGTCGCGAAGTGGTAGGCGCCGCGGATCATGCCGACGTCGTAGGAGCCGTTGTACTGCTGGGCGAAGTAGGGGTTGCGGTAGTACGTGCCTTCCGTGGCCTTCGTGTACGCCCATCTGACCCCGCCGGCCAGCAGCGTCGCCCAGGCGACGTCGCCCTGCCAGCCGGCGACGTCGACGCCCTCGGTCTGGGTGGCGTCGGCGGCCTTGGGCGTGCCGCCCCGGCCGTCGTGGGCCACGACGCCCATGCCCATGTACGCCGAGCCGCGGTCCGGGACGGACGCGCCGGCGTGGGCGGGGGTCAGGGGGAGCGTGACGAGCAGGGCCGTGAGCAGGGCGGTCAGCAGCGTGGGGGTGGGTCTGCGTGACGGCATGACATTCCTCCGTGGGGTGAGGTGGGGTCCCCGATGTGTCAGATATGCCAGAGGTGACCGGTCCGGCACGGTGCGACACGACACGTGACGCGGAAGACGCCGGGAGGGGGGTCCGGAGGCTGCCACCGGTCCGGGCCTGCGAAATACTGGGCGGTCTCGGTGATGACGGGGTTTGACGGAAACTTTCAGGACTGCGAAACCGATCAGGGGTACTGACGTGCACGAGGACGAACAGGGCGACGAGCGGCGTGCCGCCACCGCGTTGACGCCGAGCGGCGCCGACCAGGAGTTCCTGGCTCTGGAGCGCGAGCTGACGGTCCTGCTGCGGCGCGCCCGGGCCAGCCAGGGGGAGATGGCCCGGGAGGTCCACCCCGACCTGGAGTCCGCCGCGTACGGGCTGCTCGTCCGGCTCGACGAGTACGGCGGCCGGCGCGCCACCGAGCTGGCCGCCTACATCGGCGTCGGCAAGGCCACCATGTCCCGCCAGCTGCGCGCCCTGGAGGAGCTCGGCCTGATCGCCCGCGAGCCCGACCCGGCCGACGGACGGGCCTGGCTGGTCGCCCTCACCGAGGAGGGCCGGCGCCGGGTCGGCCGGGTCCGCGAGGCCCGCCGCGGCCGCTACGTCAGCCAGCTCGCCCACTGGGACCGCCGTGAGGTCGCCGAACTGGCCCGGCTGCTGCACCAGTTGAACGGCGTCATGGAGAAGTAGCCGCGGCCCGCGCGCCCCCGGGCACCGCCGGGGGCGCTACAGCTCGACGTAGACCACGGTCGCGTCGTCGTGCGTCTTGCCGCGCCGCAGGAACGCCCGCTCCTCCCGGTCGGCCTCCTCCAGCTCGCGCACCCGGTCCACCAGCGCCCGCGCGCCCTCCTTGCGGACGACGTCGAGGAGGGCCGGCCGGTCGCCCTCGCGGAACGTCTCCGTCCAGCGGGTCGCCCCGTCGGTGAGCGCGGCCAGGGCGCGCACCTCCCGCCGGGGCACGGTCCCGGTCACCGCGCGGGCGGCGACCGAGGGGTCCGCGGCGGCCGTGAAGAAGCCGCCCTCCTTGTTGCGGACGGTGGCGTCGGCGATCGCGTCCGAGGCCAGACAGGCCCGGGGGACCCGGTCGAGCCGGTCGTCCAGCACCGCGGTGACCGTGCCGTCGGGGGCGAGCAGCAGCAGCGTGGAGTCGGACAGGACCAGGTACTCCACGGCCTCCTCGGACCAGCGGGCCAGGACGACCGTCGCCTGGGGCGTGCGCGGGTGAGAAAGGTCACAGGTTTCGGAGTGTGCGTCGGCTGTGCGCCGGATCGCCCGGCCGAGGATCTCCGGCAGCGTCAGATCTCGTGTGGAAACGGTCAGTTCGGTCAGCGCGCCGCCCAGCAGGGCGGTGAACCAGGGGACGGAATGCAGACACCCGGCGCCGTTCGCCGGCGGGGTGACCCCGTCCAGGACGATCACGCAACCCCCCTGCCCGGAGGCGGGAAGTCCGACACCGGCGAAGTCCTCGTTGGGGCGGTCGGGGGCGCCGGGCTCCGAAACGACTTCAGTACGCATTCGGCCAGTCTGCACGACCTCTTCACGATCTCCGCCAAAGGCTGGCAACCGCCTGGCAATTCGGGCGGTCTCGCAGGTCAGGCGCCGGTTTTGGGCTGGAATAGCGCACTCCGGGAAGGCGTGGTGGCGAATCCTGCCAAAGCCTGCCCTCCGCGTCCAACCGGCCCGCCGGAAAAGGACCCTGCACAGTCCGGAGGAACTTGCCCGGCAACTCCCCTCCGATGTTCACTCCTTCGAGTGGCGGGTCAGGTGATGCGAGACACCGCCCACCGGCGCTGGGAGGGTCGGGGACCGACATATCGGTGCATGCGTCGGGTGCACGCACCACTTGGCAAGAAATGCCGGGAACCATGACGGGGTGCCACCCAACCCCTTGGACACACGAGTTCAGGAATGCGAGCACCGGTGCAGAAGACGCGGCCTCGGCGCACAGGCAAGAAGACGGCCTCCGAAACGGGCGCCGTGGCCCCCGTCGGGACCGGCCGGGCCAAGCACGTGCGGACCCGCCTGATCGTGGCCGTGGCCGTGGTGGCCGCCGCGATCGCGGGAGCGGGAGCACCCGCCCTGCTGACCGCCTCCGGGCAGTTGAGCGACTCCCAGGACCTGGCGACCCTGGCCGCCCGCACCCAGGACGCGCTGGTGCTGGCCAACTCGCTCGCCGACGAGCGTGACGAGGTCACCTCCTACGTCGCGGCGGGCCGCCCCAAGTCCAAGGCGCCCTCGCAGGACCGCGGCGCCCGGGTCGACCGCCAGGTCGAGGACCTGCGCGCCGACACCGGCATCCCCGGCTGGCTGCGCACCGACCTGGACGGCATCGCCGCCGTCCGCCGGTCCGCGCTCACGGGCACGAGCACGGCCATCGAAGCCCACGAGGCCTACTCGCAGACGATCGGCGAACTGCACCGGCTCGCCGAGCAGCTGGCCGAGCAGATGCCCCCCAGGGCCGGCTCCGGCGCCTACGCGCTGGCCGAACTGGACTCCGCCGTCCAGCAGTCCGCCGCCGCCCGGGGCCTGCTCCTCGCCGCCCTGAACATCCCCAGCACCACCGTGACCACGATCAGCCCGATCACCGGTCTGCCCGTCACCAGCACCGCCACCACCGGCGCCGACAAGAAGCGGCGCGACGCGCTCACCGCCGCCGCCCAGCAGGCCAGGCTGCGCGCCGACGCGGCCCTCGCCGACTTCCGCGACACCGCGCCCAAGCCGGCCGTCGACTCGTACGACTCCACGGTCACCGGCAGCGACGTCAACAGCGCCGAGAAGTACCTGGCCGCCCTCACCGACCAGCCGGTCCTGTCCGACGACGACCTCGCCACCGGCACCAAGAAGCTGGACGCGGCGCTCTCCGCCCGGGTCGAGCTGATGCGGGGCGCGGAGTCCGCGCTCTACGACCGCCGCACCAAGGAACTCGCGCAGCTCCGCGACGACGACGTCACCGCGCTGGAGATCCGGGTCGCGGTGCTCGGCGTCCTGATGCTGGTCGCCGTCGGCGTCGCCACCGCGATGGCCCGCACGCTCACCCGGCCGCTCTCCGTGCTCCGCCGCGGCTCGGCCCGGCTCGCCGGGGCCGAGGACCCGCGCGCCGAGGAGCCCATCACCTTCACCGGCCGCAACGACGAGTTCGCCCAGGTCGTCCGCTCGGTCAACGCCCTGCACGCGCACGCCGTCGAGCTCCACGAGCGCATCGCCACCCTGGAGACCGACCGCAAGCACCTGGTCGGCCAGCGCCAGAAGATGGCCGACGCCCGCGAGGAGCTGCGCTCCGAACTCACCGACGCCTCCGCCCAGCTGGAGCGGCTGCGCACCAGCATCGGCGGCACCTTCGTCAACCTGGCGCTGCGCACGCTGGGCCTGGTGGAACGTCAGCTGGCCGTCATCGAGGGCCTGGAGGAGCGCGAGCAGGACCCCGACCGCCTCGCGACCCTCTTCAAGCTCGACCACTTCGCCACGGTCATGCGCCGGCACAGCGAGAACCTCCTGGTCCTCGCCGGCACCGAGCACGTCCAGCAGCACGCGGGCCCGATCCCGCTGGTGGACGTGGTCCGGGCGGCGGTCAGCGAGATCGAGCGCTACGAACGGGTCCGCATCGCCTCCCTGCCGCCGCACGCCCATGTGGCGGGCTTCGCGGCCGACGACCTCTCCCACGTCCTCGCCGAACTGATGGAGAACGCCAGCTCGTTCTCCCCGCCCGACATACCGGTCGAGATCTCCGGCTGGCTGCTGGAGAGCGGCGAGGTCATGCTCTCCGTCCAGGACGAGGGCATCGGCATGACCGCCGACCGGCTGGTCCGCCTCAACGGCCGCCTCGCCGAGTTCGACCCCGAGTCGCCGTACGACCAGGAGGGCGAGGACGGTCTCGGCCTCGGCCTGTACGTGGTGGCCCGCCTGGCCCACCGCCACGGCATCCGCGTCCAGCTGCGCGAGCAGAAGCAGGGCGGGGTGGCGGCGGTCGTCGTCCTGCCCCAGCCACTGCTGGCCTCGGCCCCCGCGGCGGCGGTGCCGTCGGACGGCACGGCCTCCGGCGGCGCCCAGGGCGTCTCCCTGCCCGGCGCGGCCGCGGAGGTCAACTCCAACGTCCTGCCCGGCCGTTCGGCCACCGCCGACCCGCTGGTCCAGCTGGCCGAGAAGGCCGTGCGCGAGGCCGGGGAACAGCCCGCGCACGAGCAGTCCGCCCCGCCCAGGGCCCAGGACCCCGAGCCCACCGCCCGCCCGAAGGCCCCGGCGGAGACCTTCGCCGAGACGACGATGGAGCTGCTGCTCCCGGACCCGGCCGCGGAGTCCGGGCCGGCCGCGCAGTCCGGGCCGGCCGGGGAGCAGCCGGGCGCCGCCGTCCCCGGGGGCCGGACCCACCCCGCGGACGCGGAACCCGCCACCCGCCCGCAGCCCGCCGCGGACGACGACGGCGCGGCCGCGGAGCACGCGCGCGCCCTGCCCGCACCCGGTACCGGCGGTGACACCCTCGCGGACGACGCGGACGAGGTCACCAGCAAGGGCCTCCCCAAACGCACCCCCAAGATCACCGCGCCCGCCCCGCCGCCCCGTCAGCGCGGCGGCGGTATCGACGCCGAGGCCCTGCGCCGCAGACTCGGCGGATTCCGCAGCGGCGCCGACGCCGGCCGCCGTGACGTGGCGGTGGAGATCGCCGAACAGACCGGGCAGAACCAGGTGCCGAGCAGCGCACCGGCCGGATCCGGCACAGCAGTGTCCGAAGAAGCCACGGGGGGCACAGTCGAGGAGGCAAGCAGTTGACCGCGCCCAGTACCTTCGGACTGAGCAGTGAGGCCCGCAACCTGCACTGGCTGCTGAGCAACCTCGTCGAGGAGGTGCCCGGTATCCAGTCGGTGGCCGTGGTCTCCTCCGACGGACTGCTCCTGCTCTCCTCGGACCCCGGCCGCAACGAGGAGGCCCGCGAGACCAAGGAGAAGCGCAGGGGCCCGCGCGGCTCCGCCGCCGACCTCGCCACCATCGTCTCCGGCATCGGCAGCCTCACCATCGGCGCCGCCAAGCTGATGGACTCCGGCACGGTCAAGCACACGATGGTCGCCATGGACGAGGGCAGCCTCTTCGTGATGTCGATCAGCGACGGCTCGCTGCTCGGCGTGCACGGCAGCGCGGAGTGCGACATGAGCGTGGTGGCGTACCACATGGCGCTCTTCGTCGGCCGCGCCGGCCACGTCCTGACCCCCGAACTCCGCAGCGAGCTTCGAAAATCCCTGGAGGAAGACGCGACGAGGAGCGGCCGATGACCAGCGCGCCGAAGAAGAAGACGAACCTCCCGGTACGCGGCGGCGACCGCAAGCCCGCCCGCGTCCGCCCCTACTCGCTCACCGGCGGCCGTACCCGCTTCGGTCACGTCCTCCTGGTGGAGACCTTCGTGGCCGCGCTGGAGGCCCCGGAGGAGCGCAAGGAACTGACGAATGGTTCCCTCAGCACCCGGGTCATGCCGGAGATGCGGGCCATCGTCGAACTGTGCCGCCGTATGCGCACGGTGGCCGAGATCGCCGCGCTGCTGAGGATGCCGCTCGGTGTGGTCCGGGTCCTGCTCAGCGACCTCGCGGACCAGGGAAAGATCCGAGTGTACGGAACCGGTACCGGGCACGGTGTCGGCCGCCCGGAACGTGCTCTGCTGGAAAGGGTGCTGAGTGGACTACGCCGTCTCTGACGCCACCGGTGTCGACCCGCTCCTCGAGGACGAGGAGCACCTGCGGTCCTGGCAGACGGACCGCTCCCGGGCCCCCGTCGCGACCAAGATAGTCGTGGCGGGCGGCTTCGGCGTCGGCAAGACCACGCTGGTCACCGCCGCCTCGGAGATCATGCCTCTGCAGACCGAGGCGCTGATGACCGAGGCGAGCGCGGAAACCGACGACCTCACCGCCACGCCCGGCAAGCTGACCACCACCGTGGCCATGGACTTCGGGCGCATCACGCTCGACGACGACCTGGTGCTCTACCTGTTCGGCACGCCGGGCCAGCAGCGGTTCTGGTTCATGTGGGACGACCTGGTGCGCGGCGCGATCGGCGCGGTCGTGCTCGCCGACACCCGCCGCCTGAAGGACTGCTTCCCGGCGCTCGACTACTTCGAGAGCTGCGGGCTGCCGTACGTCGTCGCGGTCAACCACTTCGACGGCAGCGAGGGCTTCGACCCCGAGGACGTGCGCGAGGCATTGACGATCCCGCCGCGCATCCCTGTAATGATCATGGACGCCCGCCGTCGTATGTCGGTGATCGAGACCTTGCTGTCCCTGGTCGCCCACGCGCTGGACGAAACCCCCGAGTAGGAGAGCGGTCCCCGTATGCGGAAGATACTCGTCGTGGGGGCCGGCCAGTCCGGTCTCCAGCTGGCCCTCGGCCTCCAGTCGCACGGCTACGAGGTCACCCTGATGTCGAACCGGACCTCGGACGAGATCCGCTCCGGCCGGGTCATGTCGACGCAGTGCATGTTCCACACGGCACTGCAGCACGAGCGCGATCTCCAGCTGAACTTCTGGGAGTCCCAGGCCCCGAAGATCGAGGGACTCGGCGTCTCGGTCGCCGCCCCCGGCTCCTGGGGCGAGGGCCCCGCGGCCCGCGCCATCGACTGGGTGGGCAGGCTCGACGGGTACGCGCAGTCGGTCGACCAGCGCGTGAAGATGGCCGGCTGGATGGAGACCTTCGCCCAGCGCGGCGGCCAGCTGGTCATCCACGGCGCGGCGGTCGGCGACCTCGACTACTTCGCCCGCGCCTACGAGCTGGTCCTGGTCTCGGCGGGCAAGGGCGAACTCGTCTCGATGTTCGGCCGCGACGCCTCCCGCTCGCCCTACACGGAGCCCCAGCGGGCGCTGGCCGTCGCCTACGTGCACGGGCTCGGCCCCCGCCCCGAGCACCCGGACTTCCACGCGGTCCGCTGCAACCTGGTCCCGGGCGTCGGCGAGCTCTTCGTGATGCCGACCCTCACCACCTCGGGACCGGCCGACATCCTCTTCTGGGAGGGCGTGCCCGGCGGCCCGCTGGACGTCTTCAACGGCGTCAAGGACCCCTCGGAGCACCTCTCCCTGACCCTGGAACTCATGGCGCGGTACACGCCCTGGGAGCACGCGCGGGCCACCAAGGCCGAGCTGACCGACGCGGGTGCCACCCTCGCCGGCCGCTACGCCCCCACCGTCCGCAACCCGATCGGCCGCCTGCCCGGCGGCGGGCTGGTCCTCGGCGTCGCGGACGTGGTCGTCGCCAACGACCCGATCACCGGCCAGGGCTCCAACTCGGCCTCCAAGTGCGCCGCCTCCTACCTCGCCTCGATCCTCGAACACGGCGAGCGGGAGTTCGACGAGACCTGGATGCAGGCGACCTTCGACCGCTACTGGGACACGGCCCAGCACGTCACCAAGTGGACGAACGCGATGCTGGCCCCGCCGCCGGAGCACATCCTCAACCTGATCGGCGCCGCGGGCCAGCTCCAGCCGGTGGCCGACCGCTTCGCCAACGCCTTCAACGACCCCTCCGACTTCGAGAACTTCTTCTACGACCCGGAGAAGACCGGCGCCTACCTGACCTCGGTGGCCGGCGCCGTCTGATCAGGCCTGTTCTCGGCCACGACGGCGCCGCACCCGACCGCCGCCCCATCGCGGCGCCCTCGGCCGAACACATACCCTGCACACATGACCCCCCAGGCCGCCACCCCCGCCTACCGCAGGCTGAGCGTCGAGGAGCGGCGCAGCCAGCTGCTCGACGCGGCTCTCTCCCTGTTCGCGCACCGCGCGCCCGAGGAGGTCTCCCTCGACGACGTGGCGGAGGCGGCCGGGGTCTCCCGTCCGCTGGTGTACCGGTACTTCCCGGGCGGCAAGCAGCAGCTCTACGAGGCCGCGCTCAGGTCCGCCGCCGAGGAGCTGGAGCACTGCTTCGACGAGCCCCGGGAGGGCCCGCTGCTGCTCCGGCTGGCCCGGGCCCTCGACCGCTACCTCGCCTTCGTCGACCAGCACGACGCCGGCTTCACCGCCCTGCTCCAGGGCGGCAGCGTGGTGGAGACCTCGCGGACCACGGCGATCGTGGACGGCGTACGGCGGGCCGCCGCGCAGCACATCCTCAGCCACCTGGAGGTCGCCGACGCCGGCCCCCGGCTGCGGATGACCGTCCGCATGTGGATCACGGCGGTGGAGGCGGCCTCGCTGATCTGGCTCGACGAGGACAAGCAGCCGCCCGTCGACGAACTGCGCGACTGGCTGGTGGACCAGTTCGTCGCCGTGCTCAGCGTGACCGCGCAGCGCGACCCGCAGACGGCAGGCCTCGTCGCCGCCCTCGCGGTGGATGGCTGAGACTGGTGCCGTGAAGAGTCAGGACACCCCCTTCGAGGGCGGCCCCCTGGACGGCCGTGTGCTGCCGGTGCTGCTCGGCATGACCGGCCACCCCCCGAAGACGTACCGCATCCCGGTCCCGGACCCGGACGGCGGCCCGGCCACCGTCCTGTACTACCGGCGCGTCCCCCGCGGCCGGAGCAGGCGCCTGGGGCTGAACCAGGGCTGGAAGTACGTGTACGACCCGGCGGGCAAGGGCGGTGCGGACCGGCCCAAGTGGCCGTGGACCAAACCGGAGCCCGGAGACCCCCAGGGGTGACAGGCTTACGCCGAACCGCTCACACCTGCTGCGGGAATCATGTCTGCATGTCCGATTATCGCGGTGCGGAACGGAGGGACCGTCCCGCACCGGAGGTGATGACGTGTCAGGAAGGTTCCTGCGTATGGCCTGTACGGCCGCGGTGGCGGCCCAAGCCGTCCTCGCACCCGCCCCCGCGCTCGCCGCACCCGCCCCCGCGCTCGCCGCCCCCGACCCGCAGCGGCCGGTGGTCCAGCTGCTGACGGACCTCCAGCGGCTGTACCGGCAGGCCGAACAGGCCACCGAGACCTACAACGCCACCGAGGAGCGGCTGCGCCGGCAGCGCGCCGAGGTGGCCCGGCTGGACGGCCTGCTGGCCAGGGCCCGGCTCTCCCTGGACACCAGCAGGGCCGAGGCGGGCCGGCTGGCCAGGCAGCAGTACCAGAACAGCACCGCCGACATCTCCCCGTACGTACGGCTGCTCCTCGCCCGCGACCCGCAGCACGCGCTCGACGAGGGCCGTCTCATCGGCCGGCTGGCGCGCGACCGGGCCGGGACCGTCGGCCGGCTGGCCGGTGACGAGAAGGAGCGGGCCGGGCTGGCCCGCAAGGCCCGCAAGGCCCTCGACACCCAGCTCACCCTCGCCGGGGAGCAGAGGAAGCAGCGCGACGACGTTCAGGCCCGGCTGGGCGACGTGGAGCGGATGCTGGCCTCCCTCACCCCGGACCAGCTCACCGCCCTCGCCGACCGGGAACGCGCCGACACGGCCGACGCCCAGCGCGCGCTGACCACCTCCGGCGCGCTGAGCGCCACCACCCCGCCGCCCTCCCGGGAGGGCGACCGCGCGGTCCGCTACGCGGTCGGGCAGCTGGGCAAGCCGTACGAGTGGGGCGCGCAGGGCCCGCGGGCCTACGACTGCTCGGGCCTGACCTCGCAGGCCTGGGACCACGCCGGCCGGCCCATCCCGCGGACCAGCCAGGAGCAGTGGGCCGACCTGCCGCACGTCCCCCTGGACCGGCTCCGCCCCGGCGACCTGGTCGTCTACTTCCCCGAGGCCACCCACGTGGCCCTCTACCTGGGGCACGGCCAGGTGGTCCAGGCCCCCCGCCCCGGCGCCAGGATCAAGGTCTCCCCGATCGCGGCCAACCCGATCCTCGGCGCGGTACGCCCGGACCCGGACGCCCGGCCGCTGACCGGCTACACACCCCCGGCCGTCCCGGAGGCGGCGATGCGGGGGACGGACGAGGGCCTCGGCGCCCCGCCCGCCTGAGCGGCCTGAGCGGTGCGCCGGCCCCCGTCCGCACCCGGACCTCAGGCCAGCAGACCCGAGCTCTTCCACAGCCGCCGCCCCACCCCGCGCAGCACGCCGATCTCGTCCAGGAAGTCCGTCAGCTTCTTCGACCCCGACTGCATGACCTCCCGCCGGTGCCCGCTCGCCTGCACCTGGGCCAGCGCCTCCCGCCGGTCCAGCCCCACGTTCGTGTAGACCTCGGGATTGATGAACGCGACGGAGAAGACCCGCGCGAACTCGCCCGAGGTGACCCGGGTGAACTCCTGCGACCAGCGCGGCGCCGTCAGCATCTGCCGCCGCAGCTCCTCGCGGGCGTACCGCACGTGCCGGGCCTCCTCGACCACGTGGATCCGCGTGACCCCGCGGATCAGCGGCTGCACCCGCTCGTCCGGGAAGGTCAGCCGCTGCATCCAGTCGAGGACCTCCTCGCCGAGCAGGGTGGCCGTGAAGGAACCGGGCGTCGTGGAGATGGTCTTGAACAGGCGCCCCAGGTTCTGGTGGGCCCGGCTCACCGGGTACCAGGGCGCGTCACCGCGCTCGATCAGCCGCGCGAACATCTTCGAGTGCCGGCACTCGTCCTCGATCTCGGTCAGCGCGTAGCGCACGTGGGCGCTCGTCGCCGACTTGTCGTAGATGTGCCGCACCAGCAGCTGCATCAGGATCAGCTCGAACCAGATGCCCAGCGAGGCCAGCGCCGCCGCCTCGTGCTGCGACAGCAGGATGCGCTGCTCCTCGCCCATCCGCTTCCACAGGGGCGTGTCGTACAGCGACACCAGCTCCGGCGGCCAGAACCACTTGCCGTCCTCGAAGGGCGCGTCCCAGTCCAGTTCCCTGTCCGGGTCGAAGGAGTGCTTCGCGGAGGAGACGAGCAGCCGTTCGGCCACCTGCTCGCGGTCCTTGAGCAGACCGAGCGCGTCCCGCAGTCCGTCGACCGCGTCGGCTTCCGTCAGGGTCGTCATGGCTTCCTCACCTTGTTACCCGGGGTACGTCATCGTCCGCCTCTTATGAGACTGCCTGTCAGCAAGGCCGTCAATCCCTTGCGCACGACTTGTTGACCCCGGGCCCGCCCCGGTACGGCGCGCTCAGTGTCCGAGCACCGCCCGCATCACCGCCCTGGCGATCGGCGCCGCGTCGCCGCCGCCGCTGATGTCCCCGCGGTCGGCCGCCGCGTCCTCGACCACCACCGCCACCGCCACCTTCGGCTCCAGGTCGGCGTCCGCCTGCGCCCAGGACACGAACCAGGCGTACGGCACCCCGGAGTTGCCGAGGCCGTGCTGCGCGGTGCCGGTCTTGCCGCCGACCGTGGCGCCGCGGATCGCCGCGTTCGCGCCGGTCCCCTCCCGCACCACGTCCACCATCAGCTCCTTCATCCGCACCGCGGTCGAGGGGCTCATCACCTGCCGCGCCGGACCGGAACCCCCCGTGGCCACCGTCTCGCCGCCGCCGCGCACCGTCCGCTCCACCAGGTACGGCGGCCGCACCAGCCCCCCGTCGGCCACCGCCGCGGCGACCATCGCCATCTGAAGCGGCGTGGCGCGGGTGTTGTACTGCCCGATCGACGACAGCGCCAGCTGCGCCTTGTCCACGGTCGTGTCGAAGGTGCTCGGCGCGGCGGAGTACGGGATGCGCAGCCGGGTGTCGTTGAAGCCGAAGGCCTGGGCGGTGGCCGTCATGTTCGCGACCCCCACGTCCACGCCCAGTTTGGCGAAGACCGTGTTGCACGACCACTCGAAGGCCGTCCGCAGCGACGCGTCCCCGCAGCCGTCCCCCTCGTTGGTCAGCCGGGTCGTGGTGCCGGGCAGCCGGTACGGGTCGGGGGAGTCGGTCGGCGCGTCCAGGTCGGTGATCACGCCCGCGTCCAGCGCGGCCGCCGCGGTGACCACCTTGAACGTCGACCCCGGCGGATACGTCTGCCGTACCGCCCGGTTGAGCATCGGCTTCTCCGGGTCGCCGTTGAGCCGGGCCCAGGCCGAGGTCACCGCCTCGCTGTTGCCGGACAGCTCCGCGGGGTCGTACGACGGGGTGGAGACCAGGGCCAGGATCCGCCCGGTCGCCGGATCGATCGCGGCCACCGCGCCCTTGCGCCCGCCGAGCCCCCGGTAGGCGGCCTCCTGGGCGGCCCGGTCCAGGGTCGTCACCACGTCCCCGCCGGGGTTGCGGGACCGGCTCACGTCGTTCCACAGCGGGAACGGCGACAGCATCGGGTCGGTGCCGGAGAGCAGCCCGTCCTCGGCGTGCTCCAGGAACGTGGTGCCGTACTTCTGGGAGGCGAAGCCGGTCACCGGGGCGTACAACGGGCCGTCCCGGTAGGTGCGTTCGTAGCGCAGCTGCTCGCGGCTGTCCCGGGAGCCGGTGACCGGCTCGCCGCCGACCAGGATGTCGCCGCGCGGCAGGCTGTAACGGGCGATCGTGGCGCGGCGGTTGGCGGGGCTGTCGTCGTACTCCCGTCCCCGGACGACCTGGACGCGGGCCGCGTTGACCAGCAGGGCGAGCAGCAGCAGGGCGCAGAAGGCGCGGGCCCGGCCGACGTACGCGGCGGTTCCCTGGCGTCGGCTCATGGGGCCACCCGTCCGTCGTACTGGCTGCGGGCCGAGTCGCTCACCCGGATCAGCAGGGCCACGATCGCCCAGTTGGTGACGACCGAGGAGCCGCCCTGGGCGAGGAACGGCATCGCCATGCCGGTCAGCGGGATCAGCCCGGTCACCCCGCCCGCGATCACGAACACCTGGAGGGCGACGATCGAGGCGAGCCCGACCGCGAGCAGCCGGGCGAAGGGGTCGCGCAGGGCGAGGCCGGCCCGGTAGCCGCGCTCGACCAGCAGGCCGTAGAGGAGGAAGATCGCGGACAGCCCGGCGAGGCCCAGCTCCTCGCCCGCCGTGGCCAGGATGAAGTCCGACTTCGCGGCGAAGCCGATCAGCACGGAGTGGCCGAGGCCGAGCCCGGCGCCGAGGATCCCGCCGGCCGCGAACGCGAAGAGGGACTGGGCGAGTTGGTTGGGTCCCTGGCCCGCCTCGATCGACGCGAACGGGTGCAGCCAGTCCTCGATACGGCCGTGCACATGCGGTTCGAGCCGGCCCACGGCGACCGCGCCGAACACGGCGAGCACCAGGCCGACGGCGATCCAGCCGGTGCGCCCGGTGGCGACGTACAGCATGACCACGAACAGGCCGAAGAAGAGCAGCGAGGTGCCCAGGTCGCGCTCCAGGATCAGCACCCCGACGCTGACCAGCCAGATGGTGACGATCGGGCCGAGCACCCGGCCCGTCGGGAACTGCATGAACCACACCCGGCGGCCGGCGTACGCGAGCGCGCTGCGGTTCGCCGCGAGGTACGCGGCGAAGAACACCGCGAGCAGCACCTTCGCGAACTCGCCGGGCTGGATGGAGAATCCGGCGATCCGGATCCAGATCCGCGCGCCGTTGACGGCCGGGAAGAGGATCGGCAGGAGCAGCAGCACGAGGGCGGCGGCCACGCTGACGTACGCGTAGCGCTGGAGCACGCGGTGGTCGCGCAGCATCAGCACGACCATGATGAACAGGCCGACGCCCAGTGTGGACCACACGAGTTGGGCGGGGGCCGCCCGGTCGCCCGGGGTCTCCAGGTCCAGCCGGTAGATCAGGACCAGGCCCAGTCCGTTGAGCAGCACGCCGATCGGGAGCGGCAGCGGGTCCGCGTACGGCGCGCGCAGGCGTACGGCGAGATGGGCGACGAGCGCGAGGACGCCGAGGCCGGCGCCGTAGCCCGCGGCGCCGGGCGGGACGGTGCCGGTCTTCGCCAGGCCGACCGCGCAGTAGCCGTACACGGAGAGCAGGACGGCCAGCACGATCAGGGCGAGCTCGATGCCGCGGCGCCGGGGGAGGCGGACGGCGGAGGTGGGGGTCGTGGCCGCGGTGAGGGTGGTTCCGGCCTTGGTCATGTCCGGAACTTACCTAAATGACGTGAGATGTGTGTTGTGTGGATCGGTGCCAGCGTGGCGTGCGCGCCGGTGGGGGCTTGTCGCGCAGTTCCCCGCGCCCCTCGAAGCAAGTCGGCCGGGCCCACCTTTTCCTGGGGGCGCGGGGAACTGCGCGACAAGCCACGACGCACCCGCGGCCGAGTCACCGGCGTTCGCCGCCCCTACGGGAGTGTCAGTACGGCCACGGCCCCGCCGCCGATCGCGTTGGCGAACACCAGCCGCGCCCCCAGCACCTCCGCCTGCCCCGCCGCGATCGTCAGCCCCAGCCCGTGCCCCCTGGCCCCGCCCTCCGTCCGGAACCGCTGCGGCCCGTGCGCCACCAGGTACTCGGGATACCCGCCCCCGTGGTCCCGCACGGTGACCTCCTTGCCCTCCACGGTCAGCACCACCGGCGCCCGGCCGTGCCGGTGCGCGTTGGCGACCAGGTTCCCCAGCACCCGCTCCAGCCGCCGCCGGTCGGTCTCCACCCACACGTCCCGGACGACCTTCACCTCGGTCTCCGTCCCGGACGCCCGCACCACCCGCTCGGCCAGCGCGCCCAGCGCCTCCGCGTCGGTCTCCAGCCGCTCGCGGCCCGTGTCCAGCCGGGAGATCTCCAGCAGGTCCTCGGTGAGCGTGCGCAGCGCCGCCACCCGGTCCCGCACCAGCTCCGTCGGCCGCCCCGGAGGCAGCAGCTCCGCCGCCGCGTGCAGCCCGGTCAGCGGCGTGCGCAGCTCGTGCGCCACGTCCGCCGTGAACCGCTGCTCGCTCAGCAGCTTGCTCTGGAGCGACGCGGCCATGCCGTCCAGCGCCGCGGCGACCGCGGCCACCTCGTCCTGCGGCCGGCTCTGATCCCGCGTCCGCGGGTCGCCGACGCGCGCGTCCAGGTCCCCGGCGCTGATCCGCCGGGCCACCTGCGCGGTGCCGTGCAGCCGCCGGGACACCCGGGTCACCGCGAACGCGCCGACCAGCAGGGTGGCCCCGATCGCCAGCGCCGACGACCAGAGGATGGAGTGGTCGAGCGCGGCGATGGTGCGGGCCTGCTGGGAGTAGTCGACGGCCACCGCGAGCACCCGGTGCCGGTCGGCCGGGCCCGCCGCCCACATCGTCGGCCGGCCGCCCTCCCCGGCGACCATCGTGCCGCGCTCCCCGGCCAGCGCCAGCGCCCGCAGCGGCGACGGCAGCCCCCGCGGGTCGATCCTGGCCTCCGGCACCAGCGTGTCCCCGGCCTCGAAGTCGCCCGTCGCCTCCGCCAGCCGGGACAGTGCCTGGTCACGGGCGTGTGCGACGGTCTGGTCGGTCACCGACACGTGCACCAGCACGCCGAGCAGCGCGGCCAGCGCGCAGCACATCACCGTGATGAACGCGGCCGACTTGGCCGCGAGCGTCCCGGCCCAGCGGGGAAGCCTCATCGCGCCGCCGCCGAGGACGAGGCGGACGAGGGCGCGGGGGAGGGTGTGGGTGCGGAGCCCGGGGACGGGGTGCGGGTGTGCCGGTGTCCGCCGGTGCGCAGGAACTCGTCCCGCGAGAACACCATCGACCGCTGCTCCGGGTCCCACGCCCAGGTCGTCCGGTACTCGTAACCGCTGATCCCGGCCGGCGAGCGCACGATCACCGTCCGCCCGGCCAGCTCGACGCCGATGATCGCGTCGTTGTCGTCGAGCACCTGCACCAGCCGGTGCTTCTCGACGGTGTAGACGCGCAGCGCCGTCTGGTTCGTCGGGTAGAGGCGGAAGCCGAGCGTCAGCTCGTCGCGCCCGTCGCCGGTGAGGTCCCGGTAGTACGGCTTCAGCAGCGGGCAGCGCGCCCCGCCGCCGCCCGCCGTGCACCGCTCCACCCGGTTCGCGGTCTCGTGGTACGGCCCCTTGGACCCGTAGTCGGCCGCGTCCGACGCGATCTCGGCGCGGACCACCGCCAGCGGGTCCACCGCGCGGATGTCGTCGCCGGGAACGGTGACGCCCCTGACGGTCCGGGTGCTGCCCTCGTCGTAGGGCCAGGCCGGGCTGGACGCCGGCCGCAGGTCCGGCCAGAGCCTCGCCGGACTGACCGCGGTCGGGGTCGCCCCGGCCGCGACCAGCCCGCCCGAGTCGCCACAGCCCGCCGCGGTCACCGACAGCAGCGCTGCGGCGGCCGCGGCGAGGGCGGCACGGGCGGGGCGACGGGGCGGCACACTGCTCCTGGGCTCGGGGGGCCGTGGATCCACGGGCGGACGGCCCCGTACACCTTATTCACGCTTTCGCAGGGAAGTCCCGTTTGCCCCTCTCGGGACGGCCGGGGGAGCGACCGGGGGCGGCCGGTGCACGGGAGAGGCTACTCGGCCAGTTCCTCCAGCAGCCGGGCGGTGGACAGACCGGCCCGCAGGTAGGCGACGAACAGCTGGTTGTGCAGCGCCCACGGCGAGCGCCGGGCCCGCACCAGCCGGATCGCCTCCTCGGCCGTACACCCCTGGTGCACGAGCGTCTGCGCGACCACGAGCCCGGACCGGTTGTACCCGCTGTAGCAGCGCACCAGCACCGACCGCCCGGCGTCCAGCGCCTCGGCCGCCGCCCGAGCCAGCCGCATCACACCGGCGAGCTGCGTGCCGTCCAGCGGGCCGTCCGGAATCGGCCACACATGGTGCTCGACGCCGGTGTCCGGACCGTGTCCGGGCAGCCTTACCAGGCTCTGCACCAGGTCGAACTCGTCCCGCGCCACGACCGGCTCCAGCCGCCCCGAACGGCCCCGGAACTCATGGCCGCCCATCCACAGCCCGGGCAGCACCTCGCTCCACGGACTGTCCGGAGCCGGGACCTCGTACCGTTCCCCACGGATCCGCACCGGCGCCTCCCCGCTGCGTGCGCCAACCCCTGTCAAAGGTAGCCGGGTTCTTGCCCCTGGAGCACCCCGCCTGTTCCCATGGACGAGGGGTGATGACGTATGAACGGACTGCGCGTCGTGCCGGCCTGGCGCCACGGCCAGGAGCGGCTGTACGTCTGCCTCACGGACGGCAGGAACATCGCCTGGTACGACCGCGAGGCCGGCCGGGTCAACCTGCTCAGCGAGGAGCGCGAGGACGACGTACTGGAGGTCCTGGAGCCCTTCCTGACCGGCCCGGTCACGATCGGCCCGCCCCCGGTGCCCACACCCGCCGAACTGGCGCGGCTGACCCTGCACCCGGACGACGACCTGGCGCCCAACCGCCCCGGCGAGGCGCTGCTGGTCGCCCTGGACCGCGACCCCGGCCCGGCCCACCGGCTGCGCCCCGACCCGCGCCGCCGCGCCCTGACCGCCGAGCAGACCGTCGGCGACGCCCTGGACTCCCTGGACGGCGCCGGCTGGCACGTCCTGCACTCCGTCCCGCTGCCCGGCGGCGACCGCCTGCACCACCTGCTGATCGGCCCCGGCGGCATCTTCTGCGTGCACGCGGTGTACGCCCGCAAGCAGCGGGTCCTGGTCGCCGACCCGATGGTCACCCTGGGCCGCGGCGAGCCACGGCCCCTGCTGCGCCGGGTCCGCGCGAACGCCGACCGTGCCTCCTACGCCCTGACCGCCGAGGTCCACCCGGTGCTGGCCCTGACCGACCCGGCGGACGTGAGGTTCACGTGCCCGCCCCGCGAGGTCCGTGTCCTGCGCGACCGCGACGTCACCGGCTTCACCCGCCTCGGCGGAGTCCTCAAACCGGCCGACGTCGAGGCCCTCCACGCGATGGCCCGAGACCGCGGCACCTGGGCGAGGGTGTAGCCCCCGCCCCGCTCTTTCTGCTGTCTCCTCTTCCTGCTGTCCCCGAAGCCGCTTCTACGGCAGCTCGGCGGCCCGCCCCGCGTCCAGCAGCGGTGCCAGCAGGTCCCCGTGCCGCTGCACGCGGACCGTGACGTCCGGTGCGCGGAACTCCAGCTGCTCCGCCCGCCGGCACCCGGCGACCTCCTCCCAGGTCACCGGCGCCGACACCGTCGGCTCCCGCCGCGCCCGCACCGTGTAGGGCGCGGCCGTGGTCTTGCGCCCGGCGTTCTGGCTCCAGTCCACGAACACCTTCCCCGGCCGCAGACTGCGCGTCATCCGGTGCACCACCAGCCGCGGCATGGCCCGTTCCGCCGCCACCGCCAGCCCCTTCGCGTACTCGCCGACCCGCTCGCTGCCCGCCCCCCGCACCCCCGCCAGCAGGTGCAGCCCCTTGGACCCGGACGTCTTGGCGTACGCCCGGATGCCGTCCGCCGCCAGCCGCTCCCGCAGCCACAGGGCGACCTCGCAGCACTCCACGACCGTCGCCGGCGCCCCCGGGTCGAGGTCGAACACCAGCCGGTCCGCCTCCTTCGGGGCCCCTGCCGGCCACTGGTGCGTATGGAACTCGGTGACCAGGTTCGCCGCCCACATCAGGCTCGCGAGGTCCTGCACCAGCACCATCCGCGCGGGCCCGTCCGACCGCCGCACCTCGGCGGTCGTGACCCAGTCGGGCGTACCGGGCGGCACGTTCTTGGTGAAGAAGACCTGGCCGTCCGGGCCGTCGGGATAGCGCAGGAAGGACACCGGCCGGTCCCGCAGATGCGGCAGCAGGACCTCGGCGGTCGTCGCGTAGTAGTGCAGCAGCTCGCCCTTGGTGAACCCGGTCGCCGGATACAGCACCTTCTCCAGATTGCTGAGCGCGACCCTTCGCCCGTCCACCTCTGTGATCGGCGTCATACCATGACAATCTCATACGAAGCCGGATACCCGGACGGAGGGAAGCCGCAGGTGCGATCCATATGGAACGGCGCGATCTCCTTCGGGCTGGTCAGCATCCCGATCAAGCTGGTGAACGCCACCGAGAGCCACTCGATCTCCTTCCGCCAGGTCCACACCGAGGACAACGGCCGTATCCGCTACCGCAAGTTCTGCGAGCTGGAGGACCGTGAGGTCACCCAGTCGGAGATCGGCAAGGCGTACGAGGACGCCGGCGGCTCGATGATCCCGATCAGCGACGACGACCTGTCCCGCCTGCCCATCCCCACGGCCCGCACGATCGAGATCGTCGCCTTCGTGCCGGCCGACCGGATCGACCCGCTCCAGATGGACGCGGCGTACTACCTGGCGGCCTCGGGCGCCCCGGCGGCGAAGCCGTACACCCTGCTCCGCGAGGCGCTCAAGCGCAGCAACAAGGTGGCCATCGCCAAGTACGCCCTGCGCGGCCGCGAACGCCTCGGCATGCTCCGGGTGGTCGGCGAGGCCATCGCCATGCACGGGCTGCTCTGGCCCGACGAGGTCCGCGCCCCCGAGGGCGTCGCCCCCGACGCCGACGTCACGGTCCGCGACAAGGAACTCGACCTGGCGGACGCCCTGATGGACACCCTCGGCGAGGTCGACCTGGACGACCTGCACGACGAGTACCGCGAGGCCCTGGAAGAGGTCATCGCCGCGAAGGCGGCCGGCGAGTCCCCACCGGAATCCCCGGCCCCCGCCCCGGGCGGCAAGGTCCTCGACCTGATGGCGGCCCTGGAGAAGAGCGTGCGGGCGGCGAAGGAGTCGAGGGGCGAGACGGCGGAGGTGACCCCCCTCCCGGCCAAGAAGCCCACCCCGCCCAAGAAGAAGGCGACCCCCGGGAAGACGGCGACCCCCAAAAAGCCCGCAGCCAAAAAAACCACGGCAAAGGCAACCGCCAAGAAGTCGACCCCCCGCAAACGCCCCGCATGACAGCACCGGCTCGTCCCGCCCGAGCACAGTCTGCCGGTGGCTCGGTGGCTCGGTGGCTCGGTGGCTCGGTGGCTCGGTGGCTCGGTGGCTCGGTGGCGTCCGGGGTGCCGGTTCGGGGCCGAGCTTCTGGTGGGTTCGGCCCCTTCGCCGTTCGCGTTCAGATGCGGGAGGTGCGGGTGAGGAGGTGGCCCAGCCTCTTGGCCACCTCCGTGGCCATGACGGCCTGGCCGGACGTGGAGAAGTGGATGCGGTCCTCGCTCAGGAGGTCTGCGCGGGTGTTGACGGGGTGGTCCCACATGTCCACGACGACGGCCTCGTACGCGGCGGCCAGGCCCCGGGTGATGTCGTTGACCCGGGCCACCCGTTCGCTCCAGTCCGGGAAGGCCGGGACGACGTAGGCCCTGCCCAGGGTGAAGGTGGTCAGCTGGGCGCCGGTCCCCGAGGCCAGCTCGTACATGTGGCGCAGCCGGCTCTCGATCTGCTCGAAGTCGGGCCGGCGGCGCACCAGGTCGTTGGCGCCGCAGGGCAGGTGGAGGAGGTCCGGGGCGAACTCCAGCGCGCGGTCCATCTGCTTCTCGAGGGTCTGTGCCGTCGTCGCCCCGATCTCGGCCGTGTTCAGGTACTCCAGGTCCGGCCGTACCCGGCGCAGGATGTCGGCGAACCGGTCCGGCCACCCCTTGTCCTCGTAGCCGGGGCTCGGGTCCCCGGTGCCCGCTGACAGGCTGTCGCCGATCACGGCGAACCGGTGCCAGGGCGCGTCGTAGAGCAGCGCCGCGGCGTCCAGGGGCGGCAGGCAGAACGGGTCGGACTCCTCGGTGAGGTGAGTCGAAGTCATAAACAAAGAGTACGGTCGATTGTATGTATTTGAAAGGGTCGGCCGTCGGTGCAGAGTCTGCGGTCCAGGGCCATCGAGAACTCGGCCTCCACCACGCTGCGGGCCACGCCGCGCAGGCGATCCGGGTCCGCCTGTGCGGCGTGGCACGGTGATCCCTGCTTCCCGGCCAGTTCCTCCGCCCGGTACTCGACGGGGGCCGCCGCCCGGCCGGCGTCGGCGGCCGCGCCGTCGTGCCGTTCTCGTGCCTCCACTGGGTCGTCCCTTTCGGATGGTGTCGGCCGGGTCCGCATGCCCCGCACGGTGCGGCCCGCCGGCCTGGGCCGGCGGGCCGGACATGATGCGGTCCCGGTGCCTTCGTGGAGCGGGAAGGGTGTAAGGGGCGACGGGGTCGGACGTGGCCCGTAGTTCGCTGCCGGGCCGGATGCCCAGTTCCCGGCTGAGCACGGTCTCGGCGTCGTGGTAGGCCTCGTTCGCCTCGGCGTGCCGGCCCATGCGCTGGAGGGCGATGATGTGCCGTGCGCGCATCGATTCGTTGAGAGGGTCCTCGGAGATGAACTTCCGCGCGTTGAGGACCACCTTCTGGTTCTGGTCGAGCGCCAGCCAGGCGTCGATCAGTGTTTCCCGCGCCGCGGCGCGCCACCGGTGGAGCTCGTCCGTGGCCGTGGCGACCAGCGGTCCTTCGAGGGCGCCGACGAGGGCGTCCCCCTGCCGCAGGGAGAGGGCGTCCTCCAGGATGGCGGCGACCACCGAGGGTGTGCCGGGGGCCAGGTTCAGCGCGCGTTCGACCGGCCGGACGAACCGGTTGGCGTCCACCGCGTCCCGCTCGATGTTGAGCCGATAGCCGGAGTTGACCGTCTCCAGCAGGCCGCCGCCGTGGCGGTGCAGCCGGCGGCGCAGTCGGGCGACATGGGCATGGACCGCGTTGACGGCGTCGCCCGCCGTCCGGATGAGGTCCAGTTCCTCTATCGGTTCGTCGCGGCGGACCTCGCTCTCGACGCGGAGTGCGAGGACGGCGAGGATGCTTCTCAGTTTCGCCCCGCTCAATATCTTTTCGGTGTTTCCGAGAATGATCCGCTGTGGTCCGAGAATTCGTATTTAAGCGACGGCCACTGTTCTTCTCTCATTGTTGTAAGAGATCAGTGTTTGACGCTTTTCTTTTGGGATCGACGCATGTCGATCGAAGGTGATCCTATTGGTATGCAACTTGCATATGCAGCCCCACGTTCTGGTAGGGGTGCACCGTGTGCGCCCCTCTGTTCGGGTACGGTCCCGCTCGGACGGGTGGCGGCGGGCCGAGGTCCGGGCGGCGCGCGGACCGGTATATCCGACGTCAAATGCTGTACGATCGACCGTATGGGAAGTGCTACGGAGCCGGCCGCCTCGCGAGCGAGTGATTCCGGGTCGCGCGCGCCCTCGCCGCCCGAACAGGCGGAGATAACGGACAAACGGCTCCTGCGGGGTGCCCGTACCCGGAAGATCGTCCTCCGGCGGGCTGTCGACGTCGCCTCGCAGGAAGGCCTCGGCAACATCAGCTTCGGCCGCCTCGCGCTCGACACGGGTCTCAGCAAGGCGGGGATCCAGACCCTTTTCAAGACGAAGGAAATCCTCCAGCTCGCGGCCGTCGAATTCGCCCGCGAGCTTTTTGTCGACGCCGTGATCCTCCCGGCGAAATCGGCACCGCGCGGCGTCCTGCGGCTGCGCGCGCTGCTCGATCACTGGGCCGTGTACGCCGATACGCCGCTTTTCACGGGCGGGTGCTTCCGGGTCGCCAACCTCGCGGAATTCGACAGCCACCCGGGTCCGGTCCGCGACGCGCTCTTCCATGACCAGAAGGAATGGCGTGAAGTGATCGCCGGCGAATTGCGCCATGCCGTGGAGGCGGGTGAGATCGCTCCGCTCGACGTGGAGCTCGCGGTGTTCCAGATCGACGCGCTGCTGTGCGCCGCGAACACGGACCGCCAGACCGGGGACGCCGAGGCGGTGGGCAAGGCCCGCAGGATCATCGACGGGCTGCTCGTCGCTCCCCGCTGAGGCCGGTCCGCCGCCTCGGGTTCTCGTACGCGCGCCGATGGGGCGGACCGGACGGTCCGCCCCATCGGCGTACGGCGGTGGGTTTCGCGAGGTCAGCTCGGCGCGGGCGCCTTCTTGTTCGGGAGCAGGAAGACGAGCACGGCCGCCAGGGCCGCGATGCCGCAGGTGGTCAGGGACGACATCGCGAAGGCGTGGCCCGCCGCCGCCACCTTCCCGTCGCTCTCGGGGCGGAAGGAGTTGAAGAAGACCGCTCCGATCACGGCGACACCGAGCGCGCCGCCGACCTGCTGGGCGGTCGACAGCGCCCCGGACGCCATGCCGACGGTCTGCGGGGTGATCCGGCTGAGGACCGTGTTCAGCAGGGGCGTGATGAGCAGGCCGCCGCCGACGCTCTGGAACATCAGGGTGGGAACGATCAGCAGGGGCGTCAGCCTCGGTCCGGAGAGCAGGACGACCGCGGTGGTCAGATAGCCGACGGTGAGCACCACCGCGCCGACCTCCAGGACGCGCCGTCCGTACTTCGGCACGAGCCTGCCGGCGATTTTGCTGAAGGTGAAGAAGGTCACGGCGGCCGGGGTGTAGACCAGCCCCGCGCCGAGCGCCGACATCCCGAGTCCCTCCTGCATCGAGATGGACAGGGCCAGGTAGTAGGAGGTCAGCAGCGCGTACACGGCCAGCACCAGGACGATGCCGAGCGAGAACGAGCGCTGGGAGAAGAGGCTCAGCTTCAGCAGCGGGTCCCCTCCGCGCCGGTCGACGGCGCGCTCCAGTCCCACGAACAGGGCGAAGGCGACCGCGCTCGCGGCGAAGCAGGCCCACGTCCACCAGGGCCAGCCCGCCTCGCGCCCCTGGATGAGCGGGAACGTGAGCAGCAGCAGCGCGGCGCTGAGGGCCAGCACGCCCGGTACGTCGAGCTTGCGGGTGCCCGCGGCGCGGGACTCCGGCACGTACCTGGCCGCGCAGGCGATCGTGACGATGCCGATCGGCACGTTGACCCAGAACACCGACCGCCAGTCGGTGCCGAAGAGATCGGCGTCGATGAGCACGCCGCCGACGAGCTGACCGCCCATGGTCGCCAGGCCGATCACGATGCCCAGGGTGCCGAAGACCCGGTGGCGCGCGTTCTCGGGGACGACGAGGGTGATGACGGCGAAGACCTGGGGCACCATCAGGGCCGCGCCGACGCCCTGGACGATGCGGGCCCCGATGAGGACACCCGGGTTCATGGCCATGGCGCAGGCCAGTGAGGCCAGGGTGAAGACGGCCGTGCCGGTGATGAAGATCCGCTTGCGGCCGTACAGGTCCGCGAGCCGGCCACCCGTGATCATGAAAACGGCGTAACTCAGCTGGTAGCCCGCGAGGATCCACTGGAGCTGGCCGACGGACGCGCCCAGGTCCGCCTGGATCGCGGGGCCCGCGACCACGACGATGAACGAGTCGAGGATCGCCATGAACATGCCGACCATGACGACCGACACGGCGGGCCAGGGCGCCTCCGGAGCGGATTCCGCCCCCGCCGCGACGGCTTCTACTTTGGCATTCGTCACGAATGCATCCCCTTCGTCCTTCCGCTCCGGTGCTGGACATGACGGCCCGCGGCGCGGCGCGGCGCGGTGGGGCGAGCGCGCGGCCGCGGTCCCGGAAGAGTGTACGTGCGACCGTATGCTTACTTCAATCGCGAATGCGGGATCACCCGGCCTCGGTGGGACGCGGCACGGAGACGAGGCGGCGGCCTTCGGGGCGGACAGGATGAACGCCTGCGGGTCGGGCTTGCGGGTGGCCCTCCAGCACGAGGTGCCGGTCCCGGGCCAGGACTGCCGGTTGCTCCCCGTGTGATCCAGGAACCAGCTGTGGCAGCCGCCCGTGTTCCACACGGACCGGTCGAGCTTGGCGTGCAGTCGGACGTTGAACGCGCGCTGGACGTCCGCGCGCACCTCCATGCGACTGGCCCGCCGCGTCCGCATCAGGCGCAGGCACTCCACGACGTAGTGGAGCCGGGCCTCGATGACGAAGAGGATCGACTGCGCGCCGCCTCCCGAGTTGGGCCCCATCAACATGAGCATGTTGGGGAACCCCGACACGGTCGTGCCCAGGTGCGCCGTCATGCCGTCGCGCCACGCCTCCTGGATGGTCAGGCCGCCACGGCCGACGATGTGCTCGGTGGCGCAGCGGTTCTCCGTGGAGAACCCGGTGCCCAGGACCACCACGTCGGCCTCGTGGAACTCCCCGTCCTCGGAGGTGATCCCGTTCTCGGTGAACCCGGCGATCGGGGAGGTCACCAGGTCCACGTCGGGACGCTGGAGGGCCGGGTAGAAGTCGTTGCTCAGCAGGATGCGCTTGCACCCGATCCGGTAGTCCGGGGTCAGCTTCGCCCGCAGCACCGGATCCGGCACCTGCTTCCTCAGCCGGCGCAGGGCCGCCGCCTCCAGCAGCCCCAGGAACTTGGGGTTGAGGAAGGCGAGGACCGGGACCTCGTGCGTCCAGTACGCGGTGAGCCGGTACAGCTGCTGTACGAACGGCAGCGTCCGGAACAGCCTGTGCTCCAGCGCCTTCAGCGGCCGGTCGGCCTTCGGCAGCACCCAGTGGGCGCTGCGCTGGAAGACGTCGACGTGGGCGGCCGTCCCGGCGACCGCCGGGACGAACTGCGCCGCGCTCGACCCCGTGCCGATGACGGCGACGCGCTTGTCCCTGAGATCGACCGAGTGGTCCCACTGCGCCGAGTGGAACACCTTCCCCTTGAAGCGGCTCATGCCGGGCAGGTCGGGGATGTGCGGCTGGTGCAGCGCACCGTGGGCGAGGACCAGGATGCGCGGCCGGTACTCGCGGCCCGCGCCGGTCCGTACCGACCAGCGGTCGCTCGCCTCGTCGAACTCGTAGGAGACCGCCTCGGTGTTGAAGCGGGTGTGCGCTCGGGCGTCTCCTTACCTGCTCGAACGTCGAGCTCGTCGGGACGGTCCGTCATCCGCAGCCGCTCTGACGTCGTTCTGCACTCGACCCCGCCCCTGCTGGCGGAGCTGAGCACCCTCGCCGCCCTCGGCACCATGCCCGCCCTCGCTCGACAGCTCGCGAGCCTGGGCGGCTGCACCACTCCCGTCCGCCTCGACGGCCACCGCGCCGAGTACGACGTCGACACCCGCACGGGCGAGATCGGCGGCGCCCGTCACCACCTCGACTCGGCCACCCTCCCCGCCGGTCAGCTCCTGGTCCGCTGCAACAACCGCAGGGCCACCCGCTGTGTGGCCTGCGCCGAGGTCTGCCGCCGCGACACCTACCACCTGATCACCGCCGGACTTAGGGGCGGCAAGGGCACGCCCGACCAGGTCGCCACCCACCCTCGCGTCTTCGCCACCTTCACCGCACCCGGCTTCGGCCCCGTCCACAACCGCCGCACCGACGGCCGCGCCTGCCGCTGCGGTGTCCACCACGACCAGGACGACGGCGTACTCGGCACCCCGCTCGATCCCGACACCTACGACTACGAAGCGGCCGTTCTCTGGAACGCGCACGCCGGTGACCTGTGGCGGCGCTTTTCGATCTACCTCCGCCGGGAGGTCGCCAAGCGCGCCGGCCTCACCCAACGCGCCTTCCGCCACCACGCCCGGATCTCCTTCGCGAAGGTCGCCGAGTACCAGAAGCGCGGCGCGGTCCACTTCCACGCGATCGTCCGGCTCGACGGCCCGGAAGGCGGCGACACCGTGCCACCGGCCTGGGCCACGGCCGAGCTGCTCACCGATGCCATCCGGGCCGCCGCGACCGACGCACGCATCGACGGTCCGGAGATCGACGGCCGGGCCCACACCTTCGTGTTCGGCCGTCAGCTCGACGTCCGCCCGATCCGCTCCGCCGATTTCGACGGCGGCCAGGAGCTGACCGAGCGAGCCGTAGCGGCGTACATCGCCAAGTACGCCACCAAGGGCGCCGAGACCGCGACCGGCACCCTCGACCGCCCGATCCGCTTCCTCGCCGAGCTGGCGCTCCCCCGGATCACCGAGCACGCCCGCCGCATGATCCGTACCGCCTGGTCCCTCGGCGCACGCAAGGAACCGGCAGACCTCCGACTCCGGGCCCGGGCCCACATGCTCGGCTTCCGCGGCCACTTCTCCACCAAGTCCCGCCGCTACTCCACCACCCTCGGCGCTCTCCGCGAAGCCCGTGCGGACTGGCGACGTGCGCAAGCGGCCCCAGCCGCGCCGCAGGACGACGAAACCACGCTCGTTCTCGCCCACTGGGTCTTCGCCGGCACCGGCCTCTCAGCTGCCGAAGCCTGGCTGTCCGCATCCCTCGACCCCGCACCCGGCACGGAAGGAGAGCCGACGTGGACTCCCGTCGCGACGAGCTCATGAGCGTTCGCCAGGTCCTGGATGAGCTGGGCGGGGTCTCTCGACGGACGTTCTACCGCTGGCGTGAGTTGGGGTACGGGCCGGCCGCGTTCAAGCTGCCCAACGGGGAGCTTCGGGTTTGGCGCAGTGACTTCACCACGTGGCTGCGGCAGTTGGAGGCCGCCGCGTGAAGTCTCTCGACGTGAAGGTCTGGGCCGTCCGAAAGCGCGATACGAAAACGCCCTCATACGGCGTCCGGTGGTCTGTCGCGGGCAACGTCTTCTCCGACTCCTTCCGCACGAAAGCGCTCGCCGATCACTATCGCGCGAAGCTCATGCGGGCGATGCGCGACGGCGAGGAATTCGATGAGGCATCCGGGCTGCCGGGATCCATGGAACAGAAGAAGTCGGCCGTTTCCTGGTACGACTTCGCACTCAGATACCTCGCCATGGAGTGGCCACATGCCGCCCCCAATACGCGCGACGGCATCAACGAATCGCTCACCAGCGTGACTGTGGAGCTCCTCGACGAGAGGGCTGGACGGCCATCCGGCCAAGCCATCCGCAAGGCGCTCCGGAATTGGTCCTTCGTCCTGCCGGGGCCCGATGACCGAGACGTCCCGGACGATGTCGGTAACGTCCTTCACTGGGTGTCGAAGGCATCGCGACCGCTCGCCGATCTCGCTGAACCGGCCACGGCCCGTGCGGTGCTGGACTCACTGAAACTCAAGCTCGACGGCACGGCCGCGGCGGCCGAAACCGTACGGCGTAAGCGACGAACTCTAGTCAACGCTGCCAACTATGCGGTCGACCTGGGGGAGCTGCGTGAGAACCCGATCACGGCTGTCCGCTGGCAGAAGCCGAAGGTCTCCAACCAGGTTGCCCCGCGTGTGGTTGCGAACCCCGAGCAGGCTCGGAACCTCCTGGCGGCCGTTTCCTATGTGGGTGGCTACCGGCGGGCCCGTGGCCGGCGCATGGCGGGTCTCTTCGCCGCCATGTACTTCGGCGGTCTCCGGCCTGCTGAAGCAGTCGGCCTCGTCGAGACGGACCTGAGCCTCCCCGAACAGGGCTGGGGGTCGGCGCTGCTCCACCGGACTCGTCCGTCCGTCGGCAAGCAGTGGACCGACTCGGGGGAGACCCACGACGACCGCGGACTGAAGAACCGACCGGTTGAGGACGTCAGGCGGGTGCCGATCCCGCCCCACCTCGTCGTACGCGAAGTGCCTCGACGGACGGCAGGACGTTGCCAACCGGCGTATCGAGGACCTGCTTCGCGAGTACGAATGACGGCACCTGATCGTGCCCGAGGCCTCTGGGGTGACACCCCAGGGGCCTTGCCGTTTGCCCTGCTTATCAAGCATGTCTAGTGGCCTGGGCCTGTTCTGAGGCGAGCCGACTGGCAAGGCTGTCCCGCTCCCTGCTGAGAGTGGTGAGCAACCGAGCGCGAGTGACTTCGAAGTCGGGCTCCACCTCGACGCCCAGGTCGTGGCGGAGGGCGACTTGCAGCAGATACACCCCGTCGGACAGTGGCCCGCTGAACCAGTCCTTGGCTCGCTCGTACGACCCGTCTGCGCCAGGACGGCTCGGCAACAGCTTCACGACGGAGTACCCGACCCCGAGCGCCCTGTTGAGGGCCGAGGCGATCTGATGGACGTCCTTCGGCAGTGCCATCTGCGCCACGGAGTATTGCTCTGCCCACGCTTCCTTGGCGGCGTCGAGGACTGCCGGATCGACGCCTTCGCCGCGCTCGGCTGCCAGGACCGCGTCTCGGGCAGCAATCCGGTAGGCACGAGCAGTGGTGTTCAGCCGGGCGTAGAGATCGCGTCTGGCTTCCTGCGTGCGGTCGTGGCGGTCCTCCGCCCGTTCACGATCGGCACGCTGGTTCTGCTCCCGGGTGACACGCTGGCTGAGCACCGCTCCACCCAGGGTTCCGCCCAGTGTTCCTGCGACGCCGATGAGCGCGACGGCAAGCGTGGTCACATCCACGAGATCCCCCAACTCGTCTATCGGCCGCTCGCGGACAGCGGCTGAAGTCGGCACGATGCCGTCGGGGCTCAGGCTTCCGCCGGCGGCACGATGCAAGACCGGGACGACCATAACGAGGAGTGGGCCCGCTTGACTCCAATGAGCCTCATCACCTGCGGGAATGCTCCAAGATCCCGTCCACGCCTCGTCCACGGACGCCGGCATACGGCCGCTTCGGGCCGCATACGCCTGCACATGCAAGAAGACCCCGGCCTCAGCGTTTCCGCTGGTGACGGGGTCTTTGGGCACCGTATGAAGGGTGCCCCCGGCAGGATTCGAACCTGCGCACACGGCTCCGGAGGCCGTTGCTCTATCCCCTGAGCTACGGGGGCGTCTGGCGTTGAGCTGCTTGCTCGCGGCGACGGGTAGAACACTACCAGCTCCCTCGGGGTGTTCATGAACGGGTTTACCGAGGCGGGGAGGGCTGCCCTCCTCCCCGTGGGGTGGAAGTCCGGAAAACCCGGACGCGGTGGCCGGTCCGGACCTACTCTCGAGTTGTGCCAGGCGCGTCGGGGCGGGTGCTTGTTGTGGACGACAACAAGGTCATCCGGCAGCTGATCAGGGTCAATCTCGAACTGGAGGGTCTCGAGGTGGTGACCGCGGCCGACGGTGCCGAGTGTCTGGAAGTCGTTCATCGGGTGCGCCCCGATGTGATCACCCTCGATGTCGTCATGCCCCGGCTGGACGGGCTGCGGACCGCCGCCCAGCTCCGCGCCGACCCCCGCACCCGCGATCTTCCGCTCGCCATCGTCAGCGCCTGTACGCAGTACGAGGTGGAGACCGGCCTCGACGTCGGCGTCGACGCGTTCCTCGCCAAGCCCTTCGAGCCCGCCGAACTCGTCCGGCTCGTACGGGAGTTGCTCGACCTGCGGCGAGGCGGAGGAGAGGAGCCGGGCGGCGAGGGGAGTGAGGGAGGCGGCGGCGGGTTCTCCCCGGAGCGAGATCGGGAGCCGGAACGGGAACGGGAACGGGAGCGGGCTGCCGGTGGGGACCCTGCTTACCCGTGACCTCCGGAGGGCGCCGCACCGTCCGTACCCCCGGAGGGCGCCGCACCCTCCGTAGCCGCCGTTCGTGCAGCCCCCGCCGTCCACATCGCGGAACCCCGCCAAACCGGCTCGCCTACCCACCCCCCTCCTCCCCTACGCTTGTCCCGTGACCCCCGTCGAGCTCTCCCGCACCGTGCTGCGCGCGGTGTGTCGTGCCGTGGACGAGGGGGAGCTCAGCGTGACCGTGCCGGAGCGGGTCGTGGTGACGCCCCCCGGGCCCGGAGGCTGCGGGGACTACGCCACGAACGTCGCCCTCCAGCTCGCGCGCCCCGCCGGGCAGCCCCCGCTGCGCGTCGCCGAGATCCTGCTGCCCCACCTCGCGGACTGCGCCGGCGTCGACGGCGTCGTCGTCACCGGCCCCGGCTTCCTCAACATCAGCCTCAGCCCGGCCGCCTCCCCGACCGCGACCCTGGTCGGGGAGATCCGCGCCCTCGGGTCCGGCTACGGCCACGGCGACGTCCTCGCCGGCCAGGTGGTCGCGCTCCGGGTGCCGTACGACGTCCGGGCCGAGGTCGTCGCCGACGCCGTGGTGCGGATCGTCGCCGCCCAGGGCGGCCGCGGCGAGGTCGGGCACGGCGAGCCGGTGAACCTGCGGCCCGTGCCCGCCCCCGAGGACCCCGCGCCGCTCGGGGCCGACGCCGCCCAGTGGGCCCTGCTCAGCCCCGCCGGCCACGACCGGCCCCGGATCACCGCCGACCACCTGGTGCAGCGCGAGAGCAACGCGCTCTTCCGGGTGCGGTACGCCCACGCCCGGACGCGCGCCGCCGGGCGCGGTGCCGCGCGGCTCGGGTTCGGCGCCGTACCCGGTGACGTGCCGGACGCCCCGAACGCCCTCGTCGCCGCCCTCGCCGACTACCCGCGCATCCTCACCGCCGCGGCCACCCACCGCGCGCCCGACCGGCTCGCCCGGCACCTCGTCACCACCGCGGACGCCGCCCTGCCGTTCCTGCCGACCGTGCTGCCCCGTGGCGAGGAGAAACCCTCGGCCGCCCACCGTGCCCGGCTCGCCCTCGCCGAAGCCACCGGGACGGTGCTGGCCGGCGGTCTGTCCCTGCTCGGCATCGACGCACCCGAACACCTCTGAAGAGAGCACCAGAAGAGTCATGAGCCGTTCCGCACACCCCGCCGGCCCCCGGCACGCCGATGTCCTTCCCGAGGGCCACTACGCCGCCCCGCCCACCGACCTCAACGTCCTCGACGCCCGGGTGTGGGCCCAGACCGTCACCCGGGACGCCGACGGGGTCGTCACCGTCGGCGGGATCGACGTGAAGACGCTCGCCGAGCAGCACGGCACCCCGGCCTACATCCTCGACGAGACCGACTTCCGGGCCCGGGCGCGCGCCTGGCGCACCGCCTTCGGCCACGACGCCGACGTCTTCTACGCGGGCAAGGCGTTCCTGTCCCGGGCCGTGGTGCGCTGGCTGCACGAGGAGGGCCTCAACCTCGACGTCTGCTCCGGCGGCGAGCTGGCGACCGCGCTGTCCGCCGGCATGCCCGCCGAGCGGATCGCCTTCCACGGCAACAACAAGTCCACGGCGGAGATCGAGCGGGCCGTGAGCGTCGGCGTCGGGCGGATCGTGCTCGACTCCTTCCAGGAGATCGTGCGGGTCGCCCACATCGCCTCCTCGCTCGGCAGGCGGCAGCGCGTGCAGATCCGGATCACCGTCGGGGTCGAGGCGCACACGCACGAGTTCATCGCCACCGCCCACGAGGACCAGAAGTTCGGGATTCCGCTGGCGGGCGGGCAGGCCGCGGAGGCCGTGCGGCGGGCCCTCCAGCTCGACGGGCTCGAACTCGTCGGGATCCACTCGCACATCGGCTCGCAGATCTTCGACATGTCCGGGTTCGAGGTCGCCGCGCACCGCGTGGTGGGCCTGCTCAAGGACATCCGCGACGAGCACGGCGTCGAACTGCCCGAGATCGACCTCGGCGGCGGCCTCGGGATCGCGTACACCAGCGACGACGATCCCCGCGAGCCGCACGAGATCGCCAAGGCGCTCACCGAGATCGTGACGCGGGAGTGCGAGGCCGCCCGGCTGCGCACGCCCCGGATCTCGGTGGAGCCCGGACGCGCCATCGTCGGGCCCACCGCCTTCACGCTCTACGAGGTCGGCACCATCAAGCCCCTCGACGGGCTGCGCACCTACGTCTCCGTCGACGGCGGCATGTCCGACAACATCCGCACCGCGCTGTACGACGCCGAGTACAGCGTCGCTCTCGTCTCGCGCACCAGCGACGCCGAGCCGATGCTCGCCCGTGTCGTCGGCAAGCACTGCGAGAGCGGGGACATCGTGGTCAAGGACGCGTTCCTGCCGTCCGACCTGGCACCCGGCGACCTGCTCGCCGTGCCGGCCACCGGTGCCTACTGCCGGTCCATGGCGAGCAACTACAACCACGTGCTCCGGCCGCCCGTCGTCGCGGTGAACGACGGCGAGGCCCGGGTCATCGTCCGCCGAGAGACGGAGGAGGACCTCCTGCGCCTCGACGTGGGCTGACCCGACGCGGGCTGAGGAGAGCCGGCTGAGAACGGCGGAAGATCTCCTGTCTTCCGCCCCTCACAGGATGAAATAGATATCTCACGATCCGGACGAAGGGTAGAAACTCCCGTCCGGTGAGTGAGACTGGACCAACCGTAGACGGTATGAGGAAACGAGGTCGGATGATGCGTACGCGTCCGCTGAAGGTGGCGCTGCTGGGCTGTGGGGTAGTCGGCTCAGAGGTGGCGCGCATCATGACGACGCACGCCGACGATCTCGCACAGCGGATCGGCGCCCCGGTCGAACTGGCCGGTGTCGCCGTACGGCGGCCGTCCAAGGTCCGTGAGGGCATCGACCCGAGCCTCGTCACCACCGACGCCACGGCCCTCGTCAAGCGCGGGGACATCGACGTCGTCGTCGAGGTCATCGGCGGCATCGAGCCCGCCCGCACCCTCATCACCACCGCCTTCGAGCACGGCGCCTCGGTCGTGTCGGCCAACAAGGCGCTGCTCGCCCAGGACGGCGCCGCCCTGCACGCGGCCGCCGACGCCCACGGCAGGGACCTCTACTACGAGGCCGCCGTGGCCGGCGCCATCCCGCTGATCCGCCCGCTGCGCGAGTCCCTCGCCGGCGACAAGGTCAACCGGGTGCTCGGCATCGTCAACGGCACGACCAACTTCATCCTCGACAAGATGGACTCGACGGGGGCCGGCTACCAGGAGGCCCTCGACGAGGCCACCGCCCTCGGCTACGCGGAGGCCGACCCGACCGCCGACGTCGAGGGCTTCGACGCCGCCGCCAAGGCCGCGATCCTCGCCGGCATCGCCTTCCACTCGCGGGTGCGCCTGGACGACGTCTACCGCGAGGGCATGACCGAGGTCACCGCCTCCGACTTCGCCTCCGCCAAGAACATGGGCTGCACCATCAAGCTGCTCGCCATCTGCGAGCGCGCCGAGGACGGCGGCTCGGTGACGGCCCGCGTGCACCCCGCGATGATCCCGCTGACCCACCCGCTCGCCTCCGTGCGCGGTGCGTACAACGCCGTCTTCGTCGAGTCCGACGCGGCCGGCCAGCTGATGTTCTACGGCCCCGGCGCCGGCGGTGCGCCCACGGCCTCCGCGGTCCTCGGCGACCTGGTCGCCGTCTGCCGCAACCGGCTCAGCGGGGCAACGGGGCCCGGCGAGTCGGCGTACGCCGCCCTGCCCGTCTCGCCGATGGGCGATGTCGTCACGCGCTACCACATCAGCCTCGACGTCGCCGACAAACCGGGTGTTCTCGCCCAGGTCGCCACCGTGTTCGCCGAGCACGGGGTGTCCATCGATACGGTTCGGCAGACCGGCAAGGACGGCGAGGCCTCCCTCGTCGTCGTCACCCATCGGGCCTCCGACGCCTCCCTGTCCGGGACCGTCGAGGCGCTGCGCAAGCTCGACACCGTGCGGGGTGTCGCCAGCATCATGCGGGTTGAAGGAGAGTAACCAGCAATGACCCACCAGTGGCGCGGAATCATCGAGGAGTACCGGGACCGGCTGCCCGTCTCCGACACCACGCCGGTCGTGACGCTCCGTGAGGGCGGCACGCCCCTCGTGCCCGCGCAGGTGCTCTCCGAGCGCACGGGCTGCGAGGTCCACCTCAAGGTGGAGGGCGCCAACCCGACCGGGTCCTTCAAGGACCGCGGCATGACCATGGCCATCAGCAGGGCCAAGGAGGAGGGCGCGCAGGCGGTCATCTGCGCCTCCACGGGCAACACCTCCGCCTCCGCCGCCGCCTACGCGGTGCGCGCCGGGATGGTCTCCGCCGTGCTGGTGCCCCGCGGCAAGATCGCGCTCGGCAAGATGGGCCAGGCCCTCGTGCACGGCGCGAAGATCCTCCAGGTCGACGGCAACTTCGACGACTGCCTCACCCTCGCCCGCGAGCTGAGCGAGAACTACCCGGTGGCGCTGGTCAATTCGGTCAACCCGGTGCGCATCGAGGGCCAGAAGACGGCCGCCTTCGAGATCGTGGACATGCTCGGCGACGCGCCCGACATCCACGTCCTGCCGGTCGGCAACGCGGGCAACATCACCGCGTACTGGAAGGGCTACAAGGAGTACGCCGGTGACGGCATCTCCGCCAAGACCCCCCGGATGTGGGGCTTCCAGGCCTCCGGCAGCGCCCCGATCGTGCGCGGCGAGGTCGTCAAGGACCCGTCGACCATCGCCACCGCGATCCGCATCGGCAACCCCGCCTCCTGGCAGTTCGCGCTCGCGGCCCGGGACGAGTCCGGCGGCCTCATCGACGAGGTGACGGACCGTGAGATCCTGCGCGCCTACCGGCTGTTGGCCGCGCAGGAGGGTGTCTTCGTGGAGCCCGCCTCGGCCGCCTCGGTGGCCGGTCTCCTCAAGGCCGCCGAGCAGGGCAAGGTCGACCCGGGCCAGCGCATCGTCTGCACGGTCACCGGCAACGGCCTGAAGGACCCCGACTGGGCCGTCGCCGGCGCCCCGCAGCCGGTCACCGTGCCGGTCGACGCCGCCACCGCCGCCGAGCGGCTGGGCCTCGCCTAGAGAACCGCTCGACGAGTACGCGTGCGCCGCTCGACGGGTGTCGCACGCGTACTCGGGACGTAGGGGGTGCGAGGGCACTCCCTACGGAGGGGGCACAGGGGGCTTACGACACGCATCGTGCGCCTCCTGTGCGCCCTATGTCGCCACAGAACCTTCCTTCGATAGGCTGTAGTCAACCCGCCCGCTGCATATGCCTGCGCATATGGCGCGGTGCCGCGCCGTCTCCACGGCCCGAGGGTCCTCAGCTCCCTATCGAATGTCATTCGACCATCACGCAGCTCAAGGAGAGTCATCGAGCGATGGCCGGTCCAGCGTTCCGCGCCGCCGCCGTCCGGGTGCGCGTCCCCGCCACCAGCGCCAACATCGGTCCGGGCTTCGACGCCCTGGGCCTCGCGCTGGGGCTCTACGACGACGTCGTCGTCCGGGTGGCCGACTCCGGGCTGCACATCGACATCGCGGGTGAGGGCAGCGAGACGCTGCCGCGCGACGAGAGCCACCTGCTCGTCCGCTCCCTGCGCACCGCCTTCGACCTGCTGGGCGGACAGCCCCGCGGCCTGGAGATCGTGTGCGCCAACCGCATCCCGCACGGCCGCGGCCTCGGCTCCTCCTCCGCCGCCATCTGCGCCGGCATCGTCGCCGCGCGTGCCGTGACCATAGGCGGCGAGGCCAGACTCGACGACGCCGCGCTCCTGGAGCTGGCGACCGAGATCGAGGGCCACCCCGACAACGTCGCGGCCTGCCTGCTCGGCGGTTTCACGCTCTCCTGGATGGAGTCCGGCGCCGCCCGGGCGATCAGGATGGAGCCCGCCGATTCCATCGTTCCGGTGGTTTTCGTGCCCGGGAAGCCGGTCCTGACCGAGACCGCGCGCGGACTGCTCCCGCGCACCGTGCCGCACGTCGACGCCGCCGCCAACGCGGGCCGCGCCGCGCTGCTCGTCGAGGCCCTCACCCGGCGCCCCGAGCTGCTGCTGCCCGCCACCGAGGACCGCCTCCACCAGGAGTACCGCGCCCCCGCCATGCCGGAGAGCGCCGCGCTGGTGGAGCGGCTGCGCGTCGACGGGATCCCGGCCGTGATCTCCGGCGCCGGACCCACGGTGATGGCCCTCGCCGACGCCGACAGCGCCGACAAGGTGCAGGCCCTGGCCGGTGCGGACTGGGCCGCCAACCGTCTCGGCCTGGACGTTCAGGGAGCGAGCGTGCTTCCGCTCGCCCCCGCCGGTGACATGTGACGCGCACGGTTGCCGGATTTGGAGAGGGGGAATGTTTGTTGGATCCGGTAGTGTTAACCTCAAGTCTGCACCCGACCCCACCATGGCGAGGTGCTTCGTGTCCCCGTCCGGGACAGACATTCTTCCGGGAGTCTCCCAAGCCACTCAGCGTTCAGTACGTCGTACATGGGCAGTACGCCGTACCCGTGCACTGAGCGGGCCGCTGGGCACGCTCCGGAATTGGTGCGACCACGCTTCGTGACACCGGGTGCCACGGCTGGGGAAGCGCCGTCATCAGAAATTCTCTCCGCCGCTTAGGCGGACCACCGCCCCGGCACGGTCCACACAGCAAGGACCGAAGTCGGACAGCACAACCGGTCGCCGAGCCAGACAGGCCGACGTCCGCTCCAGGGAAGGACCCTTCGTGAGCGACACCACCGATCTGATGGGCGCACGTGTCGAGGAGACCGCTGCCGCGCCCGCCACGGACGCCTCCGCGCCTGCCTCCGGTGCCGGCTCCCGGCGGCGCCGCGGTACCGGCCTCGAGGGCATGGTGCTGGCCGAGCTTCAGCAGGTCGCATCCGGCCTCGGCATCAGGGGCACGGCGCGTATGCGCAAGAGCCAGCTGATCGAGGTCATCAAGGAGGCGCAGGCCGGTGGGGGCGCCGCCCCCAAGGCCGCCGAGGCCGCCACCGAGACCAAGCCGAAGCGCCGGGCGACCTCCAAGGCCCGTACGGGCGAGGAGGCTGCCGAGAAGAAGGCGGAGCAGCCCGCCGAGGCCCCCGCCGAGAAGGCCGTGGCCCAGCAGCAGATCGAGATCCCCGGCCAGCCGGCCAGCGATGACGCCCCGACCGAGCGCCGCCGTCGCCGTGCCACCGCCGACGCGGGCAGCCCGTCCGCGAACAGCGCCGACACGATCGTCGCCGAGGCGAAGACCGAGGTGAAGACCGAGGCGCCCGCCGCGCAGCCGCAGTCCGGCGAGGCCAAGGGCGACGCCGCCGACGGCGAGGGCCGCGGCCGCCGCGACCGCCGTGACCGCGGCCGTGACCGCGACCGCCGTGGCAAGGGCGACGAGCAGCAGGGCGGCCAGGGCGGCCAGGGTGGACGCCAGGACCGGCAGGACCGCCAGGACCGTCAGCAGCAGGGCCAGGGACAGGGCCAGCAGCAGGGCGGCGGCCGGCAGGACCGCAACGTCGGCCCGCAGGACGACGACGACTTCGGTGACCGCCGTGGCCGCCGGGGCCGTTACCGGGACCGCCGCGGCCGTCGCGGCCGTGACGAGATCGGCGCCGCCGAGCCGCAGGTCGCCGACGACGACGTCCTGATCCCCGTCGCGGGCATCCTGGACATCCTCGACAACTACGCGTTCATCCGGACCTCCGGCTACCTGCCCGGCCCGAACGACGTGTACGTCTCGCTCGCCCAGGTCCGCAAGAACGGCCTGCGCAAGGGCGACCACGTCACCGGCGCGGTCCGTCAGCCCAAGGAAGGCGAGCGGCGCGAGAAGTTCAACGCGCTGGTCCGCCTCGACTCCGTCAACGGCATGGCGCCCGAACACGGCCGCGGCCGACCGGAGTTCACCAAGCTGACCCCGCTCTACCCGCAGGACCGTCTGCGCCTGGAGACGGACCCGGGCGTGCTGACGACCCGCATCATCGACCTCGTGTCGCCGATCGGCAAGGGCCAGCGCGGTCTGATCGTGGCCCCGCCGAAGACCGGCAAGACCATGATCATGCAGGCGGTCGCCAACGCGATCACGCACAACAACCCCGAGTGCCACCTGATGGTCGTCCTCGTCGACGAGCGTCCGGAAGAGGTCACCGACATGCAGCGGTCGGTGAAGGGCGAGGTCATCTCCTCGACCTTCGACCGTCCGGCCGAGGACCACACCACGGTCGCCGAACTGGCCATCGAGCGCGCCAAGCGCCTGGTGGAGCTGGGCCACGACGTCGTCGTGCTGCTCGACTCGATCACGCGTCTGGGCCGTGCGTACAACCTGGCGGCGCCGGCCTCCGGCCGCATCCTGTCCGGTGGTGTCGACTCGACCGCCCTGTACCCGCCGAAGCGCTTCTTCGGTGCGGCCCGCAACATCGAGGACGGCGGCTCGCTGACCATCCTCGCCACCGCCCTGGTGGACACCGGGTCCCGCATGGACGAGGTGATCTTCGAGGAGTTCAAGGGCACCGGCAACATGGAGCTCAAGCTCGACCGGAAGCTCGCCGACAAGCGCATCTTCCCGGCGGTGGACGTGGACGCGTCCGGCACCCGCAAGGAGGAGATCCTGCTCGGCAACGAGGAGCTCGCGGTCGTCTGGAAGCTCCGTCGCGTGCTGCACGCGCTGGACCAGCAGCAGGCGATCGAGCTGCTCCTCGACAAGATGAAGCAGACGAAGTCGAACGTCGAGTTCCTGATGCAGATCCAGAAGACGACGCCGACGCCCGGCAACAACGACTGAGAGGCGCCCTCGGGCCTTCGCAGATCTCCATAAACGGAAGCCGTCCCCCTGGTGGGGGGCGGCTTCTGGGGTTTTCCGTGCCGGTGTACGATCACGCCCTTCGGTCAATTGACCGATTCACGAACTCCTGATCCCGAGGGGGGACTTAGGTGGGTACACCCACGTCCGGGAGCGGTCGGCACAGACGCCGGATACGTTTCGTTCTGCCCGTTGCCGCGGCCTCGGTCGCCGCGGCCGTCACCGCCGCGCTGATGTCGACCTCCGCCAGCGCGGCCACCCAGCCGGCGCCCACGGCCGAGCCGTCCGTCAGCACGGTCTCGCAGGCCGACCTGAACAAGCGGATCGCCCGTGCGATCACCGCCGACAGCGCCTCGTCGTCCTCGTCGTCCTCGTCGTCCACGAAGAAGTCGACCGCCACCGCGAGCGGTTCGGCCGTCTCGCCGAAGATCATCGGCGGCAGCACGACCACCGTCTCCACCGCGCCGTGGATGGCCCAGCTCTGGTACTACGACGACAAGGGCACCACCAGCACCAGCGACGACGTCGGCTTCTTCTGCGGCGGCTCGGTCATCTCGCCCACGAAGATCCTCACCGCCGCGCACTGCGTCAAGGGCTACAAGTGGAGCACCACCGACTCCGCGGTCGTCACCGGCACCGCCTCGCTGCCCACCAGCAACAGTGACGGCACCGCCGACCTGCACGGCGGCACCGCGACCGCCGTGCTGCGGCAGTGGAACCACGCGTCGTACAGCGCGACGACCATCAACAACGACATCGCCGTGCTGACCCTGGCCGCCCCGGTCAAGGCCACCCCGATCAAGCTGACCACGTCCACTGACACGGCCTCCTACAAGGCCGGCACCAGCGCCAAGGTCTACGGCTGGGGCCGCACCAGCTCCACCTCGGACGACATCTCCGAGACGCTGAAGACGGCCACCCTGCCCGTGCAGTCCGACAGCACCTGCTCGGGCTACTACGGCAGCGACTACATCAAGGGCCACATGGTCTGCGCCGGCAAGGCGGCCACCGGCTCCGACAGCGGCACCACCTCCGCCTGCAACGGCGACTCCGGCGGCCCGCTGGTCGTCGGCGGCCGGATCGTCGGTGTCGTCTCCTGGGGCGTCGAGGACTGCGTCGCCAAGGGCGCCTACAGCGTCTTCACGAAGGTCAGCACCTACGTCGGTGCCGCCTACGCGCAGATCGCCGACACCAACCTGAGCTACACCGACGGCAAGGCGGACCTGTTCGCCCGCAAGTCGTCCACCAAGGTCGGCTACGAGCTGGACTCCAAGGGCACCTCGCTCGCCTCCCGCATCTCCTGGGGCGACTGGAGCGGCGTCAACGTCATCCTCCAGGCCGACCTGAACCGGGACGGCTACCAGGACATCGTCTACCGGGTGGCCTCCAGCGGTGACGTCTACTGGGCCCACTTCGTGCTCAACAGCGCCGGCACCAGCGGCTCCTGGGCCGAGAAGAAGATCTTCTCCGGCTGGAAGACCCGCAAGGCCATCGTGATCCCCGGCGACCTCACCGGCGACTACCTGCCCGACGTGCTCTCCGAGGACTCCAGCGGCGTCCTGTGGCTGTACCCGGGCAAGGGCAACGGCACCTTCGCCGCCCGCGTCAAGGTCGGCACCGGCTGGAACCAGTACAACCAGCTGCGCGGCGTCGGCGACTTCACCGGCGACGGCAGGGCCGACCTGCTGGCCCGCAAGAGCAGCAGCGGCGACCTGTACCTGTACAAGGGCACCGGCAAGTCCGGCACCGGCCTCTTCTCGGCCCGGGTGAAGGTCCGCTCCGGCTGGACCGGCTTCAACACCCTCGCCGCGGTCGGCGACATCACCGGCGACGGCAAGGCGGACCTGGTGGCCCGTACGACCGGCGGCACGCTGTACCTCTACCCGGGCACCGGCAAGGCGACCAGCGAGATCTTCGCCACAAGGAAGTCGCTCGGCACCGGTTTCCAGCAGTACGACATCTTCGGCTGAAACGGCTGGTGAGTGGGGTTCGCCCCACTTGCCCCGGTAACAGGGTGTGCCCATCGCGCTACGCGGTGGGCACATCGCGTTGTGCAACCCTTTCCCGAGTTTCGCCGTCTGACCAGGCGGAGCGACGATGGTTCGGTACATACCGGACCGACCCTGGACCCAGGGGGCGAGCGAGCAGCCGTACGAGAACCGAGGAGCCCATGTCCGCCCAGAGCACTCCGGAACCCGGTATACCCGGGCCCGGGACGAAGGACGCCGGTCACCGCGGGCCCCGACGGGGGCGCCGCAGGGCGCTGCTGGCCGCGGCCTGGACGGCCGCCGGCATCCTGGTCCTGGGCGGCACCGGCATCGGCTACCTGTACGTCAAGCTCAACGGCAACCTCAGGACCGTCGACATCAACCAGGCCCTCGGCGGCGACCGGCCCACGAAGGCCGGCAACGGCTCCGAGAACATCCTCGTCCTCGGCTCGGACAGCCGGTCCGGCGCCAACCGGAAGCTCGGCGGCGGCGCGGACGGCGGCAGCGCCCGCTCCGACACGGCGATGATCGTCCACGTCTACGAGGGCCACAAGAAGGCCGCCGTGGTCTCCATCCCCCGGGACACCCTCGTCGACCGCCCCGCCTGCACCGACGCGCAGGGCGGCACGCACGCCGCCGCGACGGGCGTGATGTTCAACTCCGCGTACTCCACCGGGGGCGCGACCTGCGCGGTCAAGACGGTCGAGTCGCTGACCGGCATCCGCATGGACCACTACCTGGAGGTCGACTTCTCCGGCTTCCAGAAGCTGGTCGACGAGCTGGGCGGGGTCACGGTCACCACGACGAGGAGCATCTCCGACCCGGAGAGCCACCTCGACCTCACGGCCGGCACGCACACCCTCGACGGCGAGCAGGCGCTCGGCCTGGTCCGCACCCGGCACGGTGTGGGCGACGGCTCCGACCTCGGCCGCATCCAGCTCCAGCAGGCGTTCGTCAAGGCGCTGATCAGCCAGGTCAAGCAGGTCGGGGTCCTCACCAGCCCCAAGAGGCTGTACGACCTGGCCGACACCGCGACGAAGACGATCACCGCCGACTCCGACCTCGGCTCGGTGAACTCCCTGGTCGACTTCGTGGGCGGCCTGAAGTCCATCGACGCGAAGAACATGCACATGGTGACCATGCCGGTCGAGTACGACCCGGCGAACCCGAACCGGGTGGTGGTCGTCGAGGCGAAGGCGAAGCTGGTGTGGGCCGCCCTGGAGAACGACCGGCCGATCCCGGCGTCGGCGACCGAGGGCACGGCGACGGGCCAGGCGAAGGGCGTGGTGACGTCGTAGTGCGGCCGCGGGCCGGCGGGGGCCGATCGCGCAGTTCCCCGCGCCCCTTCTGCGGCGCGGGGAATAGATCACCCGACCCCTCGGTTTTGGGGGATGCGGCCAGTGCTGGCAGACTGGTACGTCGGCCCCGGTTCACGCCCCGCATCCCGCGACGGCGACCCGGTGCCCTCCCGAAATCTAGGAGAATCCCTTGAAGCGCGACATCCACCCCGAGTACGTCGAGACGCAGGTCAGCTGCACCTGTGGCGCGTCGTTCACGACTCGTAGCACCATCCAGTCCGGCACCATCCGTGCTGAGGTCTGCTCCGAGTGCCACCCGTTCTACACGGGCAAGCAGAAGATCCTCGACACCGGTGGCCGTGTGGCCCGCTTCGAGGCCCGCTTCGGCAAGGCTGCCGCCGGCTCCAAGAAGTAGCGAGCCCCATTTCGCCGGTCCACGGCCACGCTCCCGCGAGGGGTGTGCCCGGGACCGGCGTTTTTGGTCGCCCGCCTTCCCTCCCGCCCGCAGTAGCAGTATCAGGAGCCCAAACATGTTCGAGGCCGTCGAGGAACTCGTCGTCGAGCACGCAGACCTGGAGACGAAGCTCGCCGATCCGTCGGTCCACGCCGACCAGGCCAACGCGCGCAGGCTGAACAAGCGCTACGCCGAGCTCACCCCGATCGTCGCCACGTACCGCTCCTGGAAGCAGACCGGCGACGACATCGAGACCGCGCGCGAACTGGCCGCCGACGACCCCGACTTCGCCGCCGAGGTCAAGGAACTGGACAAGCAGCGCGACGGGCTCACCGAGAAGCTGCGCCTCCTGCTCGTCCCCCGGGACCCGTCCGACGACAAGGACGTCATCCTGGAGATCAAGGCCGGGGCGGGCGGCGACGAGTCCGCGCTGTTCGCCGGCGACCTGCTGCGGATGTACCTGCGGTACGCGGAGCGCGTCGGCTGGAAGACCGAGATCATCGACTCCACCGAGTCCGAGCTGGGCGGCTACAAGGACGTCCAGGTCGCCGTGAAGACCAAGGGCGGCCAGGGGGCCACCGAGCCCGGACAGGGCGTCTGGGCGCGGCTGAAGTACGAGGGCGGGGTGCACCGCGTGCAGCGCGTGCCGGCGACCGAGTCGCAGGGCCGCATCCACACCTCCGCGGCCGGTGTGCTCGTCACGCCGGAGGCGGAGGAGGTCGACGTCGAGATCAACCCGAACGACCTGCGCATCGACGTCTACCGGTCCTCCGGGCCCGGCGGACAGTCCGTCAACACCACCGACTCCGCCGTGCGCATCACGCACATCCCCACCGGAGTCGTCGCCTCCTGCCAGAACGAGAAGAGCCAGCTGCAGAACAAGGAGCAGGCCTTGCGTATCCTGCGCTCCAGGCTGCTCGCCGCGGCACAGGAGGAGGCGGAGAAGGAAGCCGCCGACGCCCGCCGCAGCCAGGTCCGCACCGTCGACCGCTCCGAGAAGATCCGCACGTACAACTTCCCGGAGAATCGACTCTCGGACCACCGTGTCGGCTTCAAGGCGTACAACCTGGACCAGGTCCTGGACGGCGACCTCGACGCGGTGATCCAGGCATGTGTCGACGCGGACTCGGCCGCGAAGCTGGCAGCCGCGTAAGAGGGCCGCACAAGAGGTACGAGTTACTACACGGAGGACCAGCGTGAACCTGCTGCTCGCCGAGGTGGCCCAGGCCGCCCAGCGGCTGGCCGACGCCGGCGTGCCCTCGCCGCGCAACGACGCGGAGGAGCTCGCCGCGTTCGTGCACGGCGTGAAGCGGGGCGCGCTGCACTCCGTCAAGGACTCCGACTTCGACGCCCGCTACTGGGAGGCCATCGCCCGGCGGGAGCAGCGCGAGCCGCTCCAGCACATCACCGGGCGGGCCTACTTCCGGTATCTGGAGCTCCAGGTGGGGCCGGGGGTGTTCGTGCCCCGGCCGGAGACCGAGTCCGTCGTCGGCTGGGCCATAGACGCCGTGCGCGCCATGGACGTCGTCGAGCCGTGCATCGTCGATCTGTGCACCGGCTCCGGCGCCATCGCGCTCGCCCTCGCCCAGGAGGTGCCGCGTTCCCGCGTGCACGCCGTGGAGCTGTCCGAGGAGGCGCTCCAGTGGACCCGCAAGAACATGGCGGGCTCCAGGGTCGACCTGCGCCAGGGAGACGCCCTGGACGCCTTCCACGACCTCGACGGCCAGGTCGACCTGGTCATCTCCAACCCGCCCTACATCCCGCTCACCGAGTGGGAGTACGTCGCCCCCGAGGCCCGCGACTACGACCCGGAGCTCGCCCTGTTCTCCGGCGAGGACGGCCTCGACCTCATCCGGGGCATCGAACGCACCGCGCACCGGCTGCTGCGCCCGGGCGGTGTCGTCGTCATCGAGCACGCCGACACCCAGGGCGGCCAGGTGCCGTGGATCTTCACCGAGGAGCGGGGCTGGGCCGACGCGGCCGACCACCCGGACCTCAACAAGCGCCCCCGCTTCGCGACCGCCCGCAAGGCGCTGCCGTGAGCACCCCCCAGACCCAGTCCCGGAAGCCCCGGGAATCCCGGAAGTACGTGTACTTCGTGTACGAGGAGGCCCGCTAGACATGGCACGGCGATACGACACCAACGACGCGACCGACCGCGTGACGGGTCTGCGCGAGGCCGCGTCCGCCGTCCGCCGGGGCGAACTCGTGGTCCTGCCCACCGACACGGTGTACGGCATCGGCGCCGACGCGTTCACCTCGGAGGCGGTCGCCGACCTCCTCGACGCCAAGGGCCGGGGCCGCAACATGCCCACCCCCGTGCTGATCGGGTCCCCGAACACGCTCCACGGTCTCGTCACCGACTTCTCCGAGCTGGCCTGGGAGCTGGTCGACGCGTTCTGGCCGGGCGCCCTCACGCTCGTCGCCAAGCACCAGCCGTCCCTCCAGTGGGACCTGGGCGACACCCGGGGCACGGTCGCCATCCGGATGCCGCTGCACCCGGTCGCCATCGAGCTGCTCACCGAGGTCGGCCCGATGGCCGTCTCCTCCGCCAACCTCACCGGCCACCCGTCGCCGGAGACCTGTGACGCGGCGCAGGACATGCTCGGCGACTCCGTCTCCGTCTACCTGGACGGCGGTCCGACCCCGGGCAACGTGCCCTCGTCGATCGTCGACGTCACCCGTGAGGTGCCGCTGCTGCTGCGCGCCGGCGCGATCTCGGCGGAGGAGCTGCGCAAGGTCGTACCCGACCTCGAGGTGGCGAATTGACAGCCCCTGACGCGGGGCGTGGCATAGGCAACGGGGAGAGCGCGGCGGAGATCACGACGACGTTCGTGGGGCTGCCTCGCGACAGCTTCCGGATCCTCCACGTCAGCACCGGCAACGTGTGCCGCTCGCCGATCACCGAGCGGCTGACCCGCCATCTCGTGACGGACCGGCTCGGCACCTTTCTCGGCGGCGGTCTGATCGTGGAGAGCGCGGGCACCTGGGGCCACGAGGGCGCCCCGATGGAGGCCAACGCGGAGGCCGTGCTGGCCGACTTCGGCGCGGACCCGACCGGGTTCACCGGACGGGAGCTGCTCGACGAGCACGTCATCCGCGCCGACCTGGTGCTGACCGCGACCCGGGACCACCGCGCCCAGGTCATCTCCATGGGCCACTCGGCGGGCCTGCGCACCTTCACGCTCAAGGAGTTCACCCGCCTGGTCCGCGCGATAGACCCGGCGACCCTGCCGCCGCTCACCGACGGCGTGGTGATCCGCGCCCGCGCCCTGGTCCGCGCGGCCGCCGCGCTGCGCGGCTGGCTGCTGGCGCCCACGGCGGAGGCGGACGAGGTGTACGACCCGTACGGCGCCCCGCTGCCGTTCTTCCAGTCCATCGGGGTCGAGATACACGAGGCGCTGGACCCGGTGGTCACGGCGCTCACCGGCGTGCCCGCGCGGATGTAGGCGGGAGCACCCGGGGCGCCGTACCACCGCGCACCCCGTCCGCCCCGGGCCTACATTGGTCGTACGTCAACGTCGACCGCCCGGAGCCCGCCATGTCGGTCACCCCTACCCTCGTCGAGGCCGATCCGCTGCGACGGCAGGATCCGGAGCTGGCCGAGGTCCTGCTGGGCGAGCTGACCCGGCAGTCGACGTCGCTCCAGCTGATCGCCGCCGAGAACTTCACCTCCCCGGCCGTGCTGGCCGCGCTCGGCTCGCCGCTCGCCAACAAGTACGCCGAGGGCTACCCGGGCGCCCGGCACCACGGCGGCTGCGAGATCGTCGACGTCGCCGAACGGCTGGCCGTCGACCGCGCCAAGGCCCTGTTCGGGGCCGCGCACGCCAATGTGCAGTCCCACTCCGGGTCGTCCGCCGTGCTGGCCGCGTACGCCGCCCTGCTGCGCCCCGGGGACACCGTGCTCGCCCTCGGCCTGCCCCACGGCGGCCATCTCACGCACGGCTCACCGGCGAACTTCTCCGGCCGCTGGTTCGACTTCGTCGGGTACGGCGTCGACGCGGAGAGCGGGCTGATCGACCACGACCAGGTGCGGACGCTGGCCCGCTCGCGCCGGCCCAAGGCGATCGTGTGCGGCTCCATCGCCTATCCGCGCCACATCGACTACGCCTTCTTCCGCGAGGTGGCCGACGAGGCGGGCGCCTATCTGATCGCCGACGCGGCCCATCCCATCGGGCTGGTGGCCGGGGGAGCGGCGCCGAACCCGGTGCCGTACGCCGACGTGGTGTGCGCGACGACGCACAAGGTGCTGCGCGGGCCGCGCGGCGGGATGCTGCTGTGCGGCTCGCCGGAGCTGGCCGAGCGGCTGGACCGGGCCGTGTTCCCGTTCACCCAGGGCGGCGCGCAGATGCACACCATCGCCGCCAAGGCGGTCGCCTTCGGCGAGGCGGCGACCGTGGCGTTCACCGCCTACGCCCACCAGGTGGTCGCCAACGCGCGGGTGCTGGCGGCCGCGCTGGCAGGCGAGGGGTTCGCGGTGACGACGGGCGGCACGGACACGCACCTGATCACGGCCGACCCGCTGCCGCTCGGCACCGACGGCCGCACCGCCCGGGGCCGGCTGGCCGCCGCCGGGATCGTCCTGGACTGCTGCGCCCTGCCGCACGGTGACGCGCGGGGGCTGCGGCTCGGCACGGCCGCCGTGACCACGCAGGGCATGGGCGAGGCGGAGATGGCCCGGATCGCGGAGCTGCTCGCGGGCGTGCTGCGCGGCACCGCGGAGGTGGGCGGGGTGCGTGCCGAGGTGCGCGAGCTGACCGGTAGATTTCCGCCGTATCCCGGCTGAGACGGGGTAGGCGCAGCGTCGTACACCCGATGTAAGTGCCGCTCACAGCCATCCGTGCAACCATCCTCGCTACCCGGAAGTCCCCATACATATGCGTCCCTCGCTAGGGTGTGGGGCTGTGATGGCCAGCGAGACCTGTGGGGAAGCCCGTGCGTGAATACCTGCTGACGCTCTGCATCACGGCCGCGGTGACGTATCTGCTGACAGGGCCGGTGCGCAAGTTCGCGATCGTGGCCGGGGCCATGCCGCAGATCCGGGCCCGTGACGTGCACCGGGAGCCGACTCCGCGGCTCGGCGGGATCGCCATGTTCTTCGGGCTCTGCGCGGGGCTGCTGGTCGCCGACCACATGACCAACCTCAACGAGGTCTTCGAGAACTCCAACGAGCCGCGGGCGCTGCTCTCCGGTGCCGCGCTGATCTGGCTGATCGGTGTCCTCGACGACAAGTTCGAGATCGACGCCCTGATCAAGCTGGGCGGCCAGATGATCGCCGCGGGCGTCATGGTCATGCAGGGTCTGACGATCCTGTGGCTGCCCATCCCGGGTGTCGGCACGGTGGCGATCACCCCGTGGCAGGGCACGCTGCTGACGGTGGCGCTGGTGGTCATCACCATCAACGCGGTCAACTTCGTGGACGGCCTGGACGGCCTGGCCTCCGGCATGGTGTGCATCGCGGCCGCGGCGTTCTTCATGTACGCCTACCGCATCTGGTACTCGTACGGCATCGAGGCGGCCGCCCCGGCCACGCTGTTCTCGGCGATCCTGATGGGCATGTGCCTGGGCTTCCTGCCGCACAACATGCACCCGGCGCGGATCTTCATGGGCGACTCCGGCTCGATGCTGATCGGCCTGGTGCTGGCCGCCGGCGCGATCTCGGTCACGGGCCAGGTGGACCCGGACGCGATGAAGCTGTTCGCCGGTTCCGAGCGCAACACCGTCCACCAGATGGTGCCGGTCTACATCCCGCTGCTGCTGCCGCTGACGATCATCGCGGTGCCGGCCGCCGACCTGGTGCTGGCCATCGTGCGGCGCACCTGGCGCGGTCAGTCGCCGTTCGCGGCGGACCGGGGGCACCTGCACCACCGGCTGCTGGAGATCGGGCACTCGCACAGCAGGGCGGTGCTGATCATGTACTTCTGGTCGGCGCTGATCGCCTTCGGGGCGCTGGCCTACTCGGTGAACTCCGCGTCCATGTGGATCGTGCTCGGTGTGGTGTTCCTCAGCGCGGTCGGCCTGGGGCTGCTCCTGCTGCCGCGGTTCACGCCGCGGGCCCCGATGTGGGCGCAGGCCATCGTGCCGCCCCGTTACCGGCGGCGCAGGGCCGCTCTGGCGGCCGAGGCGCCGGCCGCGGCAACTCCCCAGGCGGCGAACGCCGTTGTGCCGGAGACGGCCGAGGAGAGTTGCGCGCAGGACCGTTCTCCGGTGACCGCGGGAGTGGCCGGGGCCAATGGTGCGACGGCCGTCGGGGCCCGTTCGCGCTTCCCGGACCGGCGCGCTCCCGAGAGCTCGCGCTGACCCCGCCAAGGTAAGAATCTGACTAGAGCATTGCCAAGTCGTGGGGGAGCAAAGGCCCCTAATACCAGACACAACGACCCGGTATTCGCTCAGACGCGCAGCTTCACTCTCATGTGTGACAGCCAGCACACCTACCAGGTAAAGACCTCATCAAATAGTTTGTGATACGGTTCACGAGAACCCCGGACAGAGTCGAAGGACCCAAGTGCGACGGTCCATTGGCGTGAGGACGGCGTGAGGTTTTCGCCCCTCCGACCGGGACTACGCTCGTCCATGACGACACCTGCCCCCTGTGAAAGCGGAGTTGCCGCCATGCCGTCCAATGACGCCCGGAACCTTCTGCAGACCGCTGTGCCCACTGCTGCCGTCGGCGTGATCGCCGTCGCCGTCAGTGCCGCGGTCGCGGGTGGCAAGGGTGCGCTGGGCGCGGTCGTGGGCACGGTACTGGCCGTCCTGTTCATGGGGGTCGGCCTGTACGTCCTCCAGCGGACGGCGAAATCGCTTCCCCAGCTGTTCCAGGCCATGGGCCTGATGCTCTACGTCGCCCAGCTGCTGCTCCTCCTGATCTTCGTCTCCCTCTTCAAGGACACCTCGCTCTTCGATCCGAAGACGTTCGCCGCGTCGCTCGTCCTCGCCACCGTCGTGTGGATGGCCGCGCAGGCGCGTGCGCACATGAAGGCCAAGATCTTCTACGTCGACCCGGACTCCGAGAAGAGCGAGAAGCCCGAGAAGACGGGGTCGCCGTCGTGAGGCGTAGGGGCGGGATAAATGCTTGTGAGAACTCCTGCTATCGTCCGGTGCCAACTGCGGCATCGCGGGCGCGGGCATCCGAGCTGACGCCTGCTTCATCGCGAGGCTCGATGCCCCTCAGCCGCCCCCACATCCGTAACACCAGTCCGGTGCCGATCCGCGGCCGCGCGCCGCGCCGACACAACGAGGTTGCCGTACCCATGCGTCACGCCGAAGGAGCCCGCGGTGAGTGCTGACCAGACCCAGCTCGCCTTTGACTGGAGTTGTCGGATCATGTCCGACAACGGGTGTGGCTTCCCGGCTCCGGGCCTGCACTCGTTCCTCTTCGCCCCGCTCGCCACGGTCGGCGGGTTCGAGTTCAACAAGGTGATGCTGCTCGCGCTGCTCACCTCCCTCGTGGTGGTGGCGTTCTTCTGGGTCGCCTTCGGCAACGCCAAGGTCGTCCCGGGCAAGCTCCAGATGGTCGGCGAGGCCGGCTACGACTTCGTGCGCCGCGGCATCGTCTACGAGACGCTCGGCAAGCGCGAGGGCGAGAAGTGGGTACCGCTCATGGTCTCCCTCTTCTTCTTCGTCTGGATCATGAACATCTGGTCCGTGATCCCGCTGGCCCAGTTCCCGGTCTCCTCGGTCTTCGCCTTCCCGGTGGTCCTGGCCGCGCTGGTCTGGATCCTGTGGGTCGGCCTGACCTTCAAGCGCCACGGCTTCGTGGGCTTCTTCAAGAACGTCACGGGCTACGACAAGTCGCTCGGCGCGGTGCTGCCGCTGGTCATGGTCATCGAGTTCATCTCGAACCTGATCGTGCGCCCCTTCACGCACGCGGTGCGACTGTTCGCCAACATGTTCGCCGGTCACCTGATGCTGGTGATGTTCACCGTCGCCTCCTGGTACCTGCTGAACAGCTGGATGATCCCGGCAGCGGGCGTCTCCTTCGTCATGACCATCGTCATGATCCTCTTCGAGCTTTTCGTCCAGGCGGTCCAGGCGTACGTCTTCGTGCTCCTCGCCTGCTCGTACATTCAGGGCGCTCTCGCCGAGCACCACTGAGCCTCACCTCCACACCCCTTGAACGTCCGGTGGCCAACCCCCGCCGGTCCATGAAAGAGAAGGAAGAATCAGCATGGCTGCCACTGAGACCCTTGCTGCTGTCAGCGGTTCGCTCGGTTCCATCGGCTACGGCCTCGCCGCGATCGGCCCCGGCGTCGGCGTCGGCATCATCTTCGGTAACGGCACCCAGGCCCTGGCCCGTCAGCCCGAGGCCGCCGGCCTGATCCGCGCCAACCAGATCCTCGGCTTCGCGTTCTGTGAGGCGCTCGCCCTCATCGGCATCGTTATGCCGTTCGTGTTCGGTAAGTAAGTCCCCCTTCCTTACTGACACGCATCGACGAAAGGCACTGATGTGATCGCCAACCTGGCGCAGCTGGCGGCCGAGGAGACGGAGCAGAACCCGCTCCTTCCCGCCGGTCCCGAGCTGCTCATCGGCACCATCGCCTTCGCCATCGTGTTCTTCTTCTTCTGGAAGAAGCTGCTTCCGAACATCAACAAGGTTCTGGAGGAGCGCCGCGCGGCGATCGAAGGCGGTATCGAAGAGGCCGACGCCATGAAGGTCGAGGCCCAGAGCGTCCTTGAGCAGTACAAGGCGCAGCTGGCCGAGGCCCGCCACGAGGCCGCCCGCCTGCGCCAGGAGGCTCAGGAGCAGGGCGCCACGCTCATCGCGGAGATGCGGGCCGAGGGCCAGCGTCAGCGCGAGGAGATCGTCGCCGCCGGCCACGCCCAGATCGAGGCCGACCGCAAGGCCGCGGCGCAGTCGCTCCGTCAGGACGTGGGCCACCTGGCCACCGACCTGGCCGGCAAGCTCGTCGGCGAGTCCCTGGAGGACCACGCCCGCCAGAGCCGTGTGATCGACCGTTTCCTCGACGAGCTCGAGGAGAAGGCCGAGGCGGCTCGATGACAGCCCACGGAGCGAGCCGGGAGGCCCTGGCAGCCGCACGTGAGCGTCTCGACGCGCTGACGGACGCGACGTCCGTGGACGCGACGCGGCTCGCCGACGAACTGGCGGCCGTCACCGCGCTGCTCGACCGCGAGGCGGGCCTGCGCCGGGTCCTCACCGACCCGGCGCAGTCCGCCGAGGCGAAGGCGGAGCTGGTCCGGCGGCTGATCGGCGGCCAGGTCTCCGAGACCGCCGCCGACCTGGTCTCCGGCACGGTCCGCTCGCGCTGGTCGCAGCCCCGTGACCTGGTGGACGCGCTGGAGGAGCTGGCGGACATCGCCGACCTCACGGCCGCGCAGAAGTCCGGTGCGCTGGACGACGTCGAGGACGAGCTGTTCCGGTTCGGCCGGATCGTCTCCTCCAACACCGAGCTGCGCGCCGCGCTCACCGACCGCAAGGCCACCCTCGCCGCCAAGGTCGAGCTGCTGCACCGGCTGCTCGGCGGCCGTGCCAAGCCGGCCACCGAGCGTCTGGTCACGCGCCTTGTGACGGTCCCGCGAGGACGTAGCCTGGAAGCGGGCCTCGAAGCCCTCTCCAAGCTCGCCGCGGAGCGCCGCAACCGCGTCGTCGCCGTCGTCACCTCGGCGGTCGTGCTGAGCGAGCCGCAGAAGCAGCGCCTGGGCGCCGCCCTCGCGAAGCTCTACGGCCGCACGATGCACCTCAACCTCGACGTCGACCCCGAGGTCGTCGGCGGGATCCGGGTGCAGGTCGGTGACGAGGTCATCAACGGTTCCATCGCGGACCGGCTCGAGGACGCGGCCCGCCGCATGGCGAGCTGACCCAACTCAAGAGCAGTACGTACTTACGACGGCCCGGTTGGGCCGTACAAGAAGAATCCTGGGGGTCGCCCCCAGACCCCCCAAGTGAAACTTCGGGCCCAACAAGGAGAGCAGGGAACCCAGATGGCGGAGCTCACGATCCGGCCGGAGGAGATCCGGGACGCGCTGGAGAACTTCGTCCAGTCGTACCAGCCGGACGCGGCCTCGCGCGAGGAGGTCGGTACGGTCACCCTTGCCGGCGACGGCATCGCGAAGGTCGAGGGTCTTCCCTCGGCCATGGCCAACGAACTGCTGAAGTTCGAGGACGGCACCCTCGGCCTCGCGCTCAACCTGGAAGAGCGCGAGATCGGCGCCATCGTCCTCGGCGAGTTCAGCGGCATCGAGGAGGGTCAGCCGGTGCAGCGCACCGGTGAGGTCCTCTCCGTCGCGGTCGGCGAGGGCTACCTCGGCCGCGTCGTCGACCCGCTCGGCAACCCGATCGACGGCCTCGGCGAGATCGAGACGTCCGGCCGCCGTGCGCTGGAGCTTCAGGCTCCCGGCGTCATGGCCCGTAAGTCGGTGCACGAGCCGATGGAGACCGGCTACAAGGCCGTCGACGCGATGACCCCGGTCGGCCGCGGCCAGCGTCAGCTGATCATCGGCGACCGCCAGACCGGCAAGACCGCCCTGGCCGTCGACACGATCATCAACCAGCGCGACAACTGGCGCTCGGGCGACCCGAAGAAGCAGGTCCGCTGCGTCTACGTCGCCATCGGCCAGAAGGGCTCGACCATCGCCTCCGTGCGTGGCGCCCTGGAAGAGGCCGGCGCGCTGGAGTACACGACCATCGTCGCCGCCCCGGCGTCCGACCCGGCCGGCTTCAAGTACCTGGCGCCGTACACCGGTTCGGCCATCGGCCAGCAGTGGATGTACGAGGGCAAGCACGTCCTCATCATCTTCGACGACCTCTCGAAGCAGGCCGACGCCTACCGCGCCGTGTCCCTGCTGCTGCGTCGCCCGCCGGGCCGCGAGGCCTACCCCGGTGACGTCTTCTACCTGCACTCCCGTCTGCTGGAGCGCTGCGCGAAGCTCTCCGACGAGCTGGGCGCCGGTTCCATGACGGGTCTGCCGATCGTCGAGACGAAGGCCAACGACGTCTCGGCGTTCATCCCGACCAACGTCATCTCCATCACCGACGGCCAGTGCTTCCTGGAGTCGGACCTCTTCAACGCCGGTCAGCGCCCCGCGCTGAACGTCGGTATCTCCGTCTCCCGAGTCGGTGGTTCCGCGCAGCACAAGGCGATGAAGCAGGTCTCCGGCCGTCTGCGTCTGGACCTGGCCCAGTACCGCGAGCTGGAGGCGTTCGCCGCCTTCGGTTCCGACCTGGACGCCGCGTCGAAGTCGCAGCTGGAGCGTGGCCAGCGTCTGGTCGAGCTGCTCAAGCAGGCTCAGTACCAGCCGATGCCGACCGAGGACCAGGTCGTCTCCGTGTGGGCCGGTACCACCGGCAAGATGGACGACGTCCCGGTCGCCGACATCCGCCGCTTCGAGAAGGAGCTGCTGGAGTACCTGCACCGCAAGGAGCAGGGCCTCATGACCTCCATCAAGGAGGGCGGCAAGATGTCGGACGACACCCTCACCGCTGTTGCCGACGCCATCGCCGACTTCAAGAAGCAGTTCGAGACCTCGGACGGCAAGCTTCTCGGCGAGGACGCCCCGGCCGCGGCCAAGTGACGTAAGGAAGGGACCTGACTCATGGGAGCCCAGCTCCGGGTCTACAAGCGTCGCATCCGATCCGTCACCGCGACCAAGAAGATCACCAAGGCGATGGAGATGATCGCCGCCTCGCGTGTCGTCAAGGCGCAGCGCAAGGTGCGGGCCTCCGCGCCGTACGCGACCGAGCTCACCCGCGCGGTCACCGCGGTCGGTACCGGCTCGAACACCAAGCACCCGCTGACCACCGAGGCTCAGACGCCGACGCGTTCCGCGGTGCTGCTCCTCACGAGCGACCGCGGTCTGGCCGGTGCCTTCAACTCCAACGCCATCAAGGCCGCCGAGCAGCTGACGGCGCGTCTTGAGGCGGAGGGCAAGGAGGTCGACACCTACATCGTCGGCCGCCGCGGTCTGGCCCACTACAACTTCCGCGAGCGCAAGGTCGCGGAGTCGTGGTCGGGCTTCACCGACGAGCCCTCGTACGCGGACGCCAAGAAGGTCGCGGCGCCGCTGATCGAGGCCATCGAGACCGAGACGGCGGACGGTGGCGTGGACGAACTCCACATCGTCTTCACCGAGTTCGTGTCGATGATGACGCAGACGGCGCTCGGCGACCGGCTGCTGCCGCTCAGCCTCGAAGAGGTCGCGGAGGAGGGCGCCGCCAAGGGCGACGAGATCCTCCCGCTGTACGACTTCGAGCCCTCGGCGGAGGACGTCCTCGACGCCCTGCTGCCGCGCTACGTGGAGAGCCGGATCTACAACGCGCTGCTCCAGTCGGCGGCTTCGAAGCACGCTGCCACGCGGCGCGCGATGAAGTCGGCCACCGACAACGCGGGCGAGCTGATCAACACGCTCTCCCGTCTTGCCAACGCGGCCCGCCAGGCCGAAATCACCCAGGAAATCAGCGAGATCGTCGGTGGCGCCAGCGCCCTGGCCGACGCGACCGCGGGGAGTGACCGATAATGACCACTGTTGAGACCGCGACGGCCACGGGCCGCGTCGCCCGGGTCATCGGCCCGGTCGTCGACGTGGAGTTCCCCGTCGACGCGATGCCGGACATCTACAACGCCCTTCACGTCGAGGTGGCCGACCCGGCCAACGCCGGCGAGAAGAAGACGCTGACCCTGGAGGTCGCCCAGCACCTGGGTGACGGCCTGGTCCGCACCATCTCCATGCAGCCCACCGACGGTCTGGTCCGCCAGGCCGCGGTCACCGACACCGGCGACGGCATCACCGTCCCGGTCGGCGACTTCACCAAGGGCAAGGTGTTCAACACCCTCGGTGACGTGCTGAACGTCGACGAGCAGTACGAGGGCGAGCGCTGGTCCATCCACCGCAAGGCCCCCAACTTCGACGAGCTCGAGTCGAAGACCGAGATGTTCGAGACCGGCGTCAAGGTCATCGACCTGCTGACCCCGTACGTCAAGGGCGGCAAGATCGGTCTGTTCGGCGGCGCCGGCGTCGGCAAGACGGTGCTCATCCAGGAGATGATCTACCGCGTCGCCAACAACCACGACGGTGTCTCCGTGTTCGCCGGTGTCGGCGAGCGCACCCGTGAGGGCAACGACCTCATCGAGGAGATGGCCGACTCGGGCGTCATCGACAAGACCGCGCTGGTCTTCGGCCAGATGGACGAGCCCCCGGGCACCCGTCTGCGCGTGGCCCTGGCCGGTCTGACCATGGCGGAGTACTTCCGCGATGTGCAGAAGCAGGACGTGCTGTTCTTCATCGACAACATCTTCCGCTTCACGCAGGCCGGTTCCGAGGTCTCGACCCTGCTCGGCCGTATGCCCTCCGCGGTGGGCTACCAGCCGAACCTGGCCGACGAGATGGGTCTCCTCCAGGAGCGCATCACCTCGACCCGTGGTCACTCGATCACCTCGATGCAGGCGATCTACGTCCCCGCGGACGACCTGACCGACCCGGCCCCGGCCACCACCTTCGCCCACCTCGACGCGACGACGGTGCTCTCCCGTCCGATCTCCGAGAAGGGCATCTACCCGGCCGTGGACCCGCTGGACTCCACGTCCCGGATCCTGGACCCCCGCTACATCGCGGCGGACCACTACAACACCGCCATGCGCGTCAAGACGGTGCTGCAGAAGTACAAGGACCTCCAGGACATCATCGCGATCCTCGGTATCGACGAGCTGGGCGAAGAGGACAAGCTCGTCGTCCACCGCGCCCGTCGCGTGGAGCGCTTCCTGTCCCAGAACACCCACGTCGCCAAGCAGTTCACCGGCGTCGACGGGTCGGACGTCCCGCTGGACGAGTCGATCGCCGCGTTCAACGCGATCATCGACGGCGAGTACGACCACTTCCCGGAGCAGGCGTTCTTCCTGTGCGGTGGCATCGAGGACCTCAAGGCCAACGCCAAGGAGCTCGGCGTCTCCTGAACTCGGTATGAGTTCGCGTGAGGGGGCGGGCGCGTCCCGCCCCCTCATTCACGCCCATTAGAATTGACCCCAACACCCGGCGGACCCGCCGGGTGGTGACCCGAGGAGCACCCTTGGCTGCTGAGCTGCATGTCGAGCTCGTCGCCGCGGACCGCCAGGTCTGGTCCGGCGAGGCCACCCTGGTCGTCGCGCGCACCACGTCCGGCGACATCGGCGTCATGCCCGGTCACCAGCCGCTGCTCGGTGTGCTGGAGTCGGGCCCGGTGACCATCCGTACGAGTGATGGTGGAACGGTCGTCGCCGCCGTGCACGGCGGTTTCGTCTCGTTCGCGGACAACAAGCTGTCGCTGCTGGCCGAGATCGCCGAGCTTTCGGACGAGATCGACGTCCAGCGCGTGGAGCGGGAGCTGGAGCGCGCGAAGGCGGAGGGCGACGCCACCGCCGAGCGGCGCGCGGACGTCCGGCTGCGGGCCGCGACGGCGCGTTGACGACGGGGGCACCTCCCAGGCCGTTCAGGCTCTGGGGGAGCCCTGCGCGATGATGTGACTCAGCCGCGGCTGGGACCGGAGCCATCCGGTCCCAGCCGCGGCTGAAGTAGATCCGGGTGTTTTTTACGTTCCATTACCTAGGAGACGAGGAGGTCGGTGTCGATGTTCCTCGCTCTGACTGTGTGCGGAATCGTGGTCGCGCTCGTGGTGGTGGGACTCTTCCTGTTCGGCCTGCGCCGCAGACTCATCCAGCGCTCCGGGGGCACCTTCGACTGTTCCCTGCGCTGGGACGTCCCCGAGAAATCGGACACGAGCGGCAAGGGCTGGAGCTACGGCGTCGCCCGCTACAACGGCGACAGCGTCGAGTGGTACCGCGTCTTCTCCTACGCCTACCGCCCCCGCCGGGTGCTGGAGCGCGCCCAGATCGAGGTGGCCGGCCGCCGGCTCCCCGAGGGCGAGGAGGAGCTGGCGCTGCTCTCCGACGCGGTGATCCTCGCCTGCGCCCATCGCGGCACCCGGCTCGAACTCGCCATGAGCGAAGACGCGCTGACCGGATTCCTCGCGTGGCTGGAAGCAGCCCCGCCCGGTCAGCGCGTCAACGTCGCCTAGTTGATTTTCTCCTCCGTGCGGCCTACGACAGGCCGGAGCTGATGGCGCCCACCAGTTCGCCGTCACTGGTGTCGCCGCTGAACTCCCAGAAGAACGCGCCGCCCAGACCCTGGGTCTTGGCCCAGCTCATCTTCCCGGCGATGGTCGAGGGAGTGTCGTACGACCACCAGTTGCTGCCGCAGTGCGCGTACGCGGTGCCCGCGACGGTGCCGGTGGCCGGGCAGGACGTCTTGAGGACCTTGTAGTCCTCGATGCCCTGCTCGTAGGTGCCCGTGGCCGGTCCGGTCGCGGTGCCGCCGGGGGCGTCCTGGGTGACACCGGTCCAGCCGCGGCCGTAGAACCCGATGCCGATCAGCAGCTTGCTCGCCGGTACCCCGATCGCCTTGAACTTGGCCATCGCGTCGGCGGTGGTGAAGCCCGCCTTCGGGATGCCGGTGTACGAGGTGAGCGGCGAGTGCGGGGCGGTCGGGCCGGTGGCGTCCCAGGCGCCGAAGAAGTCGTACGTCATCACGTTGTACCAGTCGACGTACTGTGCGGCGCCCGCGTAGTCGGCGGCCTCGATCTTGCCGCCGGACGAGGCGTCGGCGGTGGTGGCCGCGGTGACCAGCGCGGAGGAGCCGAACTTGGCGCGCAGCGCGGCCATCACGTTCTTGAAGGCCGCCGAGCCGCTGGTGTCGCAGCTCAGCCCGCAGGCGTTCGGGTACTCCCAGTCGATGTCGATGCCGTCGAAGACGTCGGCCCAGCGGGAGTCCTTGACCAGGTTGTAGCAGGAGTCGGCGAACGCGGCCGGGTCGGCCGCCGCCTGGGCGAAGCCGCCGGACCAGGTCCAGCCGCCGAAGGACCACAGCACCTTGATGTTCGGGTACTTGGCCTTCAGCTCGCGCAGCTGGTTGAAGTTGCCGCGCAGCGGCTGGTCCCAGGTGTCCGCGACGCCGCTCACCGACTGGTCGGCGGTGAACGCCTTGTCGTAGTCGGCGTAGGAGTCGCCGATCGCGCACTGGCCGTTGGTCACGTTGCCGAAGGCGTAGTTGATGTGCGTGATCTTCGCGGCCGAGCCGGACGTCACCAGGTTCTTGACGTTGTAGTTCCGGCCGTAGATGCCCCACTCGGTGAAGTAGCCGAGCTTGACCTTGTCACCGGTGGCCGGGGGAGTGGTCGTACCGCCCGTGGTGTGCACGGCGACCGAGCCGCTGACCGGGCCGGTCTGGTCGGCGGTGTCGCGGGCCTGCACGGTGTACGAGTAGTCGGTGCCGGCGGTCAGGCCCGTGTCGGTGTACGACGTGGAGGTGACCGTGGAGACGACCTTGCCGTCGCGCAGCACGTCGTAGTTCTTGACGCCGTTGTCGTCGGTGGCCGCGGACCAGCTCAGCTGGACGGAGGTGTCGGTGATGCCGGAGGCCGTCGGGGTGCCGGGCGCGGAGGGCGCCGAGTCCCCGGGGACCGTGGTCCCGCCGTCACAACTGGCGCCGTTGAGGAGACAGTTGCTGGGCGAGCCCGAGCCGGCGCCGTTGAAGCCGAAGGAGACGGAGGCGCCGGGGGCGAGTGAGCCGTTGTAGGACTTGTTCTTGGCGGTCCAGTGGGTGCCGGAGGAGGTGACGTCCGCGTCCCAGGCGGAGGTGACCGAGGTCCCGGAGGGGAAGTCCCACTCGACGGTCCATGAACTGAGCGCGGTGCTCCCGGTGTTGGTGACGGTCCACTTGCCTTCGAAGCCGGTGCCCCAGTCCTGGGTCTTGGCGTAGGCGGCGGTGGCCGTCGTCGCGGCCTGGGCGGGGCTCGCGAGGCCGACCAGGCCGGCCAGGGGGAGCAACAGGGTCGCGAACCCTGCCACGGCTCGGTGTCTGAAGCGCATGCTGCGCCTCCCTCTCGATCGGGGATGACGTGGGCATGACTGAGCCTTCATGCCCATGGTGCCGCGAGAATAGAAAGGTCTGGACCACCGGTCAATAGGTCTGGACCATCCTGTATACGGCTGTCGTGTCCCCAACTCCCCTCGGGCCGGGGCCGCTAGCGCTCCCCGCCGGGCACCCACAGCACGTCGCCGACGTCCTTGTTGGCCGTCCGGGCCAGGATGAAGAGCAGGTCCGACAGGCGGTTGAGGTAGGTCGCGGTCAGCGGGTTCATCACCTCGCCGTGCACCTCCAGCGCGGCCCAGGTGGACCGCTCGGCCCGCCGGACGACCGTGCAGGCCTGGTGCAGCAGGGCCGCGCCCGGGGTGCCGCCCGGCAGGATGAAGGAACGGAGCTTGTCCAGCCGCTCGTTGAAGCGGTCGCAGTCCGCCTCCAGCCTGTCGACGTAGAACTGCTCCACCCGGAGCGGCGGGAACTGCGGGTTCTCCACCACGGGGGTGGACAGGTCCGCGCCGACGTCGAACAGGTCGTTCTGCACCCGGGTGAGCACCTTGACGACCTCCTCGGCCAGCCCGCCCAGCGCGATCGCCGTCCCGATCGCCGCGTTGGCCTCGTTGGCGTCGGCGTACGCCGAGATCCGCAGATCCGTCTTGGCGACCCGGCTCATGTCCCCGAGGGCGGTGCTGCCCTGGTCGCCGGTCCTGGTGTAGATACGCGTCAGATTGACCATGCGACCAGCGTAAGCCGCACCCGAGGATCGCACGCGCGCGCCGCCTCGCGGCCCGCCCGGGGCGTCCTGAGGGCCGGTCAGCCGGGCCGGGGAGGCGGCCGACCGCACCGTGCGTGTCGGCCGATCTGACGAGACGTGACGGTTGTCTCACGTCCTGAGACCGTGACACGCGTTACTTACCGGTTTCCGTGCCCCTCACGAGCGCTAGGGTCCGCCCAAGAGGCATACCTAAACAGTGCGTAAGGGGAGTCGGAGTGGCAGGGAAGCTCGCCGTCATCGGGGCCGGACTCATGGGTTCCGGCATCGCCCAGGTCTCCGCACAGGCGGGCTGGGACGTGGTCCTGCGTGACGTCACCGACGAGGCGCTGGACCGTGCCGTGGGCGGCATCCAGGCTTCGTACGACAAGTTCGTGAGCAAGGGGAGGCTGGAGGCGCACGACGCCGACACAGCCCTGGCCCGCATCACCACCACCACCGACCTGGACGCGGTCGCCGACGCCGACATCGTCGTCGAGGCCGTCTTCGAGAAGCTCGAGGTCAAGCACGAGATCTTCCGCGCGCTCGACAAGATCGTGCGTCCGGAGGCCGTACTCGCCTCCAACACCTCCGCGATCCCGATCACCAAGATCGCGGCGGTCACCGAACGTCCCGAACGGGTCGTCGGTGTGCACTTCTTCTCGCCGGTGCCGATGATGCAGCTCGTCGAGCTGGTCCGCGGCTACAAGACGAGCGACGAAACCCTCGCCACCGCACGGGAGTTCGCCGAGTCCACCGGCAAGACCTGCATCGTCGTCAACCGGGACGTCGCCGGCTTCGTGACGACCCGTCTGATCTCGGCGCTCGTCGTCGAGGCCACCAAGCTGTACGAGTCGGGCGTCGCCACCGCCGAGGACATCGACCTGGCCTGCAAGCTGGGCTTCGGCCACGCCATGGGCCCGCTGGCCACGGCGGACCTCACCGGCGTCGACATTCTGCTGCACGCCACCGGCAACATCTACACCGAGTCGCAGGACGAGAAGTTCGCACCGCCGGAGCTGATGCGCCGGATGGTTGACGCCGGTGACATCGGACGCAAGAGCGGGCAGGGCTTCTACACGTACTGAGACATCAGTGCGGGGAGCCTCTGAACCACCTCTGAAAACGTACAAGCCCCGGGAGCGTCCCTCCTGAGGGTGAATTCGGTATCGGTTCGCTTACAGATGGCAACCTCCGACCGTCGAACGCAGTCAGAAGTTGCATCACCTGACATTACTTTCACGGAGTAGGACACGCACTCTCGGGGAGCGCATATGTACATCAGGGGCGACCACGCCGAGCTGGTCGTCGGGGGCCGCCTCGACGTCCGCAGCGCGGCGGACGCCCGTACGGTCCTGCACTCGGCCGTCGACGACGGAGTCGGTGACCTGGTGCTGGACCTGTCCGAGCTGGACTCCTGGGACGCCACCGGACTCGGGGTCATCATGGGTGCCCACCGGCGGGCCGGCCGCTGCGGCCGCCGCCTGGTGCTGCGCGACGTACCGCCGCAGATGCAGCGCCTGCTGGTGGCCACCCGGCTGCATCGGATCCTGGCCATCGAGGGGGGCATCGGGGTGGAGTCACTGCCCCGGGTGTGACAAGGTCGACCGGTGCGGACCGGGCGACGGGGGTGTCCGGACGGACCGACGGCACACAAGCGCATGTCAGACGCAATCCTCACGAGACCGTGATGTCTCGGACGGCACGGTACCCCGGACTGTCGTAGATACTGTGCCAAGGTTTAAGGTTCGGTCGCCCGCCGCCCTTGTCACCCTTCGAGCGCGGGCCCGGACCAGAGGCGACAGCGCGGTGTGCAACAGGCCGGGAGGGGCCGGAATCCACGGCACACGACGCTTTTGGGGGGCTAGGAACCCATGGACCCGATCAACCCGGGACCCGAGGAGTACGGCCACGACGGCGACGGCGGCACGTCGCGCCAGCGCCCGCCCAGGGAATCCCTCACCAACGACTTCGGGCAGAGCACGCCGGCTGCGGCCCGCACGGTGCGGCTGGTCACCGGCGACTTCCTGCTGACCGTCAACCCCGTCGACGGCAGCGAGATGGAGGCCTGCCCGCCCACCGAGCGGCCCGCCGCGCCACAGAGGCGCACGGTGGAGGAGCGCGCCGAGCACGAGCGCGCCGGCCGGCCTCCCGTGCCACCCGGCCCCGCCCGGCCCGAGCTGCCGCTCCTGGAGCGCCAGGACGAGCGCGAGCGTCTCGTACGGCTCCTCGCCCGCGGCCGCTCCGTCCGCCTCACCGGCCCCGCCGGCTCCGGCCGCACCGCGCTGCTCGACCTGGTCGCCGACGACTGCTCCGACCTCGCCCCCGACGGCGTGGTCCGCCTCAACGGCTTCCACCGCACACCCGCCGACCTCCTCCACGACCTCTTCGCCGCCGTCTACAAGGCGCCCGGGCACCGTCCCGATCACGCCGAACTCATCGAGCTGATCGGTGACATCGGCGCGGTCGTCGTCCTCGACGACATCGAGTTCGGCGGCGCCGGGCTCGACGAGCTGATCGACGCCACCCCCGAGTGCGCGTTCCTGATCGGCGCCACCCCGGACGTGCCGGCGCCCTCCGCCGAGTCCGCCGTGGAGGAGGTCTTCCTCAGCGGCCTGGAACGCGCCGGGGGAGTGGACATCCTGGAGCGCGCGGTCGGCCGGGTGCTCACCGAGGAGGAGGCCAACTGGGCCGGTGACCTCTGGTTCGAGTCCGAGGGCCTGCCGCTGCGGTTCGTGCAGGCCGGCGCCCTGCTCCACCAGCGCGACCAGGCGCGGGCCAGCGCCGGTGCGGTCGACGAGTTCGGTGTCTTCGAGTCCGAGCTGCCGGCCGACGCGCCCTTCGACGCCGAGGACACCGACCAGAGCCCGCTCCCGTCCCTCGGCGAGGCCGCGGCCCCCGCCCCACTGCTCGCCGCCCGCCTCAGCGCCTCCGCCCGCGCCACCCTGCGCTTCGCGGTCGCCCTCAGCGGCGAGGTGCCGCACCAGGCCCACCTGCCCGCGCTCGTCGGCGACACCCACGCGGACGCGGCCCTCGGCGAACTCGCGGGCTGCGGACTGGTCTCCCCGGTCGGCTCCCGCTACCGGCTCGCCGCGGGCGTCCTGCAACAACTGGAGGCCGCCGGGTACGCCGACGACGCCGCCGAGCAGGCCCTCACCGCCGCCCGGCACTACACCTGGTGGGCCGGCCACCCCTCCGTGACCCCCGAGCGGGTCTGCGCCGAGGCCGACGCCGTCCTCGCCGCCCTCGCGGTCCTCGTCCCCGCCACCGTGCCGCCCGCCGAGGACGAGGACGGGGAGAGCAAGTCGGTGGGGCTGGCCCGTACGGCGGCGCCCGCGTTCGCCGCCGGGCTGCACTGGAGCGCCTGGGAACGCGCGCTGCGAGCGGGCGCGGAGGCGTCCCGGCTCGCCGGCGAGGTGGGGGAACAGGCCTACTTCCACCACGAGTTGGGCGTCCTCGCGCTCTGCGGCGGCCAGCTGGACCGGGCCCGTGCGGAACTGGAGGCCTCGATCGGCCTGCGGGGCGCGCTCGCCGACAAGCGGGGTACGACGGCCGGCCGCCGCGCGCTGGCCCTGGTCGCCGACCGCTCGGGCGAGGTGCTGCCCGGGCTCGCCGCGATGACCGGCGACGAGGTCCCCGACGCGCGCCACGAGGAGTCCATATCCCAGGCCGGAGGCGCCACGACGCCCTTCCCGGCCGTCCACTCGTCGGTCTCGGACACCCTGGTCACCCAGCGCGTCCCGGAGCAGCACACGCCGGCCCAGGAGAGCGGCGGCGGCCTGGTCCGCATGGCCCGCCGCAACCTGGTCGCGGTCGGCGCGGGCGTCCTCCTCACGGCGGTCCTCGGCACCGTGGTCACCCTCGGCATGACGTCCCACGACAACGCCGACAACCCGTCCAACAACGTCAGCGTCAACCCGTCGGCGAGCGAGGACACGGGGGACGGCGGCGCGGGCGCCGATCCCGAGGAGTCCTCCGGCGCCGGGGACACCGGCACGGCCACGAGCACCCCGAAGGATCCCGGCCCCGACGGCACACTGGGCACGTCGGACGACCCGACCCCGCCCACGGACGACCCGACCCCGTCGGACACCCCTACGGGAACGAAGACCTCGTCGGGGAGCGGGAAGACGACGACCACTCCCAGGCCGACCCCGTCCAGGTCGTCGTCCAGCCCGACCTCGAAGCCGTCGTCGTCGCCGTCGTCGTCGGCGGACCCGACGCCTTCGGAGTCGTCCTCGGAGCCGACGGAGCCGACCGACACCCCCACCACGACCAACTCGGCCAGCGGCCCCGCCTCGCCGAGCGTCACGACGTCGAGCGCCTCGGAGACCGGCAGCACCGCCCCCTCGGCCGCCACGGTGATCTGACCCACCCCCGCATCTCCGTCTGCCCTGCCCCGCAGGCTGCGCCGCCTCGCTGTCGGGCAGGCGACGGGGCGGCGCAGCCGGCGGTGCAGGGCGGGTGGCGCAGGCGGGGGGCGGGGTTGTCAGAAGAGGCGGAGTTTGTCGTCCTCGATGCCTCTGAGGGCGTTGTAGTCGAGGATCGTGCAGCCGATGCCGCGGTCGGTCGCGAGGACCTTGGCCTGGGGCTTGATCTCCTGGGCCGCGAAGATGCCGCGGACGGGCGCGAGATGGGGATCGCGGTTCAGCAGCTCCAGGTAGCGCGTGAGCTGCTCCACCCCGTCGATCTCACCGCGCCGCTTGATCTCGATCGCGACGGTCCGGCCCTCGGCGTCCCGGCACAGGATGTCCACGGGGCCGATCGCGGTCATGTACTCGCGCCGGATCAGCGTGTAGCCCTCGCCGAGGGTCTCGATGCGGTCGGCCAGCAGCTCCTGGAGGTGCGCTTCCACGCCGTCCTTGATCAGGCCCGGGTCGACGCCCAGCTCGTGCGAGGAGTCGTGGAGGACCTCCTCCATCGTGATGATGAGCTTCTCGCCCGCCTTGTTGACGACGGTCCAGACGCCCTCCTCCTCGCCCGCCCCCTCCTTGAGCGTGCAGGGCGGCGACATCCAGTTGAGGGGCTTGTAGGCCCGGTCGTCCGCGTGGATGGAGACGCTGCCGTCCGCCTTGACCAGGATCAGACGGGGGGCCGAGGGAAGGTGGGCGGTGAGCCGGCCGGCGTAGTCGACGGAGCACCGGGCGATGACGAGACGCATGGTCGGCAACGCTACTCGACGCCCCGCCCTCCACGCGATTCGCCCACTGCGGGCCGCCCTTTTCCGACCACCCCGCGGCCGTTCCGCCCCCGCGACCGGTTCTGACGGGTCGCCTGGGCACCGCTGTTCGACACTGGCCGATTGTGTGCCTAAAAGGACCGTCGCATATACGCAATCTCCTGGTGGGGTCACCGTCCGTTGCCTACCGTAGTGAACGGGAGGTCGCGATGTGTGTACTCAGCGTGTTCGGTATCGCGAACTCCCTTATCTGTCCGGCAACCCCTGTTGTTCGGGGGTGCGAGAGGAGAACCCATGTCGCTCGACGTCTCACCGGCCCTACTCGAACAGGCCGAGCGAGGCGAGGTCGACGAAGCGGAATTCGTCGACTGCGTCCGGACCTCCCTGCCCTACGCGTGGGAGATGATCAGCTCCCTGGTGGCCCAGCTGAAGGTGGACGGCGGAGACTTCGCCGACAACCAGACGCCCCCGCCGGACGAGCAGGCGCGCGGTCAGCTGTTGCGTGCGCTCGCGAGTGACGCCATACGCGGCGCCCTGCAGCGGCACTTCGGTGTGCGGCTGGCCTTCCAGAACTGCCACCGGGTTGCGGTGTTCCCGCTGGACGCCTCGGTCGACGAGACGCTGGCCCGCTTCACCTCGATACGCAACCAGCTGCTGAACCAGTCCCCGGAACTGCGGGACTGCTGACACGGCCGTCCGCCGCTGCTGACGCAGTGAGCCGTTTGCTTGCCGCTCCACACGCGGGAGGTGCATCAGTCACTGGGGCGGCAAGCTCCCCGCGGCGCCGCGGTCACCGGAGGTGCGGCAGTACCTCGGCACCCAGCCGTCGTACGTTCTCCTCCGTGGCCGCGAGGTCTCCGGAGCCCTCGGTCAGCAGGGCGAACCGGGAGATGCCGGTCCGCTCCGAGGTCGCGGCGAGCCGGTCCGCGCACAGCCGCGGGGTGCCCACCGGGTGCAGTCCGCAGAGCAGTTCGGTGTACGCGAGCGGGTCGCGCATGGAGCGGAACCGGCCGTCCACGGTCACATGGGCCTCCAGGCCCTGCCGCAGCCAGCCCGGCATCGCCTTCGTCAGCGTCTCCGCGGCGTCGGTGCGGCTGTCCGCGATCTGGCAGACGCCGGCCGAGACATGGGCCGCCCCGGCGACCTCGTCGCCCGGCCGTCCGGCGGCCAGCGCGTACTGCCGCCACAGGGCGACCATCTCGGCCTTCTCCTCGTCGCCGACGTGCATGCCGAGCAGCATCGGCAGCCCCCGCTCGGCGGCCAGCCGCACGCTCGCCGGCGAGGTGCAGGCCACCACGACCTCCGGCCCGGGCGCCTCCGACAGCGCCTCCGACGGCCGCGGTACGACGTCGACCTCGCGGAACGAGTAGCGCGGGCCGTCGGCCGACACGCGCGGTTCGCGCAGCCAGCGGACCAGCAGATCGAGTGATTCCGGGAAGCCGTGTTCGTATGCCTCCAGGCCCGATCCGAACACCTCCAGATCCACCCAGGGCCCGCCCCGCCCCACGCCCAGCGTGAAGCGGCCGCCGCTCACCACGTGCAGCAGCGCGGCCTGTTCGCCGAGCGCGACCGGGTGGACGGTGGGCAGCACGCTCACCGCCGTACCGACCCGCAGCCTGCTGGTGCGGCCCAGCAGCAGGGCCGCCAGGGTGACCGCCGACGGACAGGTGCCGTACGGCACGAAGTGGTGCTCGGCCAGCCAGACCGCGTCCAGACCGGCCTCTTCGGAGACCTCCGCCGTGCGCACCGCCCGGTGCAGGGCCTCCCCCTGGCCCTGGCCCGGGAACTGGGCGGCCAGCACAAAACTTCCTACGTGCATTGCGTTTCCTGCTTTCCTGGCTCCGGCTCGGAGCTCCCCCAACGGGCATAACCGTCTGACACGTGCCGAGGACACGGCCTGGCGGAGAGATTTGCGGATTGTCTGGAGAATGGGTCGCCCTGGAGGGGGACTTGCGGGGGTTGGTCCCCTACGCGTACCCCCGTGCGCGCGTCGTAGGCTGGACACAGCCCGTGCTTCCTGTATAGCCCCGAGAGGTGTCCCGTGTCCCCGCGTCGCAACCGACCCAAGGGCCCGAACGCAGCGGCCTCGTCCGGCCGGAGCGCCGAGGACGACCGCGCGGACCGTTACGGCGGCTGGCAGTCGACGGAGAGCTGGCAGGGCGAGGAGTGGAGCGTACGGCATGTGGCCGGCGCCAGCGCGGTCGGCAAGACGTACCGCTGCCCGGGCTGCGACCAGGTGATCGCCTCCGGTGTCCCGCACGTGGTGGCCTGGCCCGAGCACTCCGGCGTGGACGAGCGCCGGCACTGGCACAAGGCCTGCTGGAACGCGAAGGACCGCCGCACCACGCGGGTGCAGCGGTCCCGTAACTCGCCGAAGTTCTAGGGGGCCTCCGAGGGCTTCCGGGGGCGTCCTCAGACGTCCCGCTTCTCCAGCAGCGCGCAGGCGCCCGCGAACGCGACGGCCGTCACGCCCAGGATGATCCACAGCGGGTCCCAGCCCGAAGGGCCTTCCTGGCTGAGCGAGTTGGAGTAGAAGATGCTCATCTGGTTCGGGATCGAGTACTCGAACAGGGCCGTGCGCAGCTTCTCCAGCGACGAGGAGAACATGAACAGGGCGATCACCAGCGGGGCGAGCACCGCGCCGATCATGACCGTGATGGCGCCCGCGGAGTGCCGGATGATCGAGCCGATGATCAGCGAGAGCAGGCCGAGCAGGGCGATGTAGAGGCTGACGCCCACGGTCCCCTTCAGCCAGTCCTCGCCCGTCGGCGTCCGCGCGCCCGACCCCTCCAGCATCGAGACCTGGGTCATGGCGACGAACGAGCTGGTCGCGAGGGTGATCACGAAGGCGACCGCGAAGAAGACGATCGCCTTCGCCGCGAGCACCCGCACCCGCGAGGGGCAGGCCACCATCGTCGTGCGGATCATGCCGGTGCCGTACTCCGAGGCCGTGGTCAGCACGCCCAGCGTGATCACGCACATGCTGCCGAGCAGCAGGCCGAAGAAGCCCAGCGACAGCGGGTTCTCGCCGGACATGTCCGAGGACGAGTCGCCGACGATCGCGCCGGCGAGCAGACCGATGCCGGCGACGAGGAGGACGAACACCCCGAGCGTCCACATCGTCGACCGCACCGACCGGATCTTCGTCCACTCGGAGGAGATCGCCTGCCCGAGGTGCGTGCGCACCACCGGGATCGGCGAGGTGTAGCCGGGGTACGGACCGCCGGGCGACGCCTGCCGGTCGGGCGCGGCCGGGGCCGCCTGCGGCATCGGGGGCTGATGGGTGCTCATCGGGCGTCCTCGGGCTTGGTCGGGTCGGCGGGGGCGGCGGCGGGAGCCGGGGCGCTCGGTGCGGCGGCCGGCCGCGACGGTTCGGCGGCGGGCGCGGGCGCGGGCGCCGCCGCGGGGCCGGGCTGCGCGTAGGGGTTCGGCGCGGCCTGCGGAGGGCCGTAGGGCCCCTGTGGGGCGCCGTACGCCCCCGCGGGCGCCCCTGACGCGCCGTACGCCCCGACGGGCGCCCCCGGTGCGCCTGGCGCGCCGTACGCCCCGCTGAACGGCTGGCCGCCGTGCTGGGGCGGCGGCGGGGCGTACCAGCCCGGCTGGCCCTGCCCGGGCACCGGCATCTGCGGCGGCGCGCCGGGCGGCAGCGGCTGCTGGAGCCCGGCCTTCTGGTCGGCGCTGGACCGGTAGTCGACGGCGCCCTGCGTCATCCGCATGTACGCCTCCTCCAGCGAGGCCTGGTGCGGGGAGAGCTCCCACAGCCGTACGTCCGCCTCGTGCGCGAGGTCGCTGATGCGGGGCAGCGGCAGGCCCGTCACCCGCAGCGCGCCGTCCTGCTCGGGCAGCACATGGCCGCCGGCCTCGGTCAGCGCGGAGGTGAGCTTCTCGCGCAGCTGCGGCTCGGTGTCCGGGGTGCGCACCCGGGCGAAGTCGGCGGAGTTGGCCGAGATGAAGTCGGTCACGCTCATGTCGGAGAGCAGCTGGCCCCGCCCGATGACGATGAGGTGGTCGGCGGTCAGCGCCATCTCGCTCATCAGGTGCGAGGAGACGAAGACCGTACGGCCCTCGGCGGCGAGCGACTTCATCAGGTTGCGGACCCAGAGGATGCCCTCGGGGTCCAGGCCGTTGACCGGTTCGTCGAAGAGCAGCACCTGGGGGTCGCCGAGCAGGGCCGCGGCGATGCCGAGGCGCTGGCCCATGCCGAGCGAGAAGCCCTTGGAGCGCTTGCCGGCCACGTCCTGGAGGCCCACCACCCCGAGCACCTCGTCCACCCGGCGGGCCGGGATGCCGGACAGCTGGGCCAGGCAGAGCAGGTGGTTGCGGGCGGACCGGCCGCCGTGCACCGCCTTGGCGTCGATGAGCGCGCCGACCTGACGGGCCGCGTTGGGCAGTTTGCGGAACGGGTAGCCGCCGATCGTCACCGAACCCGCGGTCGGGTTGTCCAGGCCCAGGATCATCCGCATGGTCGTCGACTTGCCCGAGCCGTTGGGCCCGAGGAAGCCGGTGACGGCTCCGGGACGCACCTGGAAGGAAAGGTTGTACACGGCGGTCTTGTCGCCGTAGCGCTTGGTCAGGCCGACAGCCTCGATCATGCTCCGCACCCATCGAAAGGATCAGGACAGCAGGGCAGACGCCCCCGTAAGGGTTAGGAGGATATCCGGGCGCTGACGGTTCCCACCAAGAGCTGGCAAAGCCGGAGGCTCACTGGGCGTCGCGCCGGCGCAGGAGGACGTACCCGCCGGCGAGGGCCGCGACCGTCCACAGCCCCATGATCCCGAGCCCGCCCCAGGGCCCGTAGGGGACGTCGTCGCCCGCTCTCGGCACCACCTGCATGATGTGGCCGCCCGCCTGGTCCGGCAGGAACCGGCCGATCTTCTTGGTGGCGTCGACGTTGCCGAGGATGTTGGAGACCAGGAAGAAGAACGGCATCAGGATGCCCAGCGACAGCATCGGTGAGCGCAGCATCGCGGCCACGCCCATGGAGAACACCGCGATGAGCGTCATGTAGAGCCCGCCGCCGACGACCGCCCGCAGCACCCCGGCGTCGCCGAGGTGGGCCCGGTGCGAACCGAGCATCGCCTGCCCGAGGAAGAAGGAGGCGAAGCCGGTCACCATGCCGACCGCCAGCGCGAGCCCCGCCGCCACCGCGATCTTGCTGAACAGGAAGGTGGCCCGCCGCGGCACGGCGGCCAGCGAGGTGCGGATCATTCCGGTGCTGTACTCGTTGGAGACGACGAGCACCCCGAACACGATCATCGCGAGCTGACCGAGGGTCATCCCGGCGAAGCTGATGTTCGTCGCGTCGAAGGAGAGCCGCTCCCGCGCCGGCATGTTGCCGAACTGGCTGTTCGCCAGCGCCGAGAGCAGCATGCCGAGGGCCACCGTGACCACCACGGACAGGGACAGCGTCCACAGCGTGGAGGCGACGGAGCGGATCTTGGTCCACTCGGACCGCACGACCTGGGCGACGACCGCCATGTCAGGCCCCCTTGTCCCAGTCGGAGCCCCAGGCCTGCGGCGCCGGGGGCGGGTCGGTGTGCGCGTGGTACTCCACGGACTCCGCGGTCAGTTGCATGAACGCCTCCTCCAGCGAGGCCTGCTGGGGGCTCAGCTCGTGCAGCACGATCCCGTTCTGCGCGGCCAGCTCTCCGATCGGCTCGGCCTTCTGGCCCTCCACCTCCAGCGCCCCGGTCCCCGTCTCCACCACGGTGATCCCGGCCGCGTGCAGCACGTCGAGCAGCCGCTCCCGCTGGGGCGAGCGGATCCGGACGTACGACCGCGAGTTCGTCCGGATGAACTCGGCCATGGAGGTGTCGGCGAGCAGCCGTCCCTGCCCGATGACGACCAGGTGCTCGGCGGTCAGCGCCATCTCGCTCATGAGGTGGCTCGACACGAAGACGGTCCGGCCCTGCGCGGCCAGCGACTTCATCAGGTTCCGGATCCAGTGGATGCCCTCGGGATCGAGTCCGTTCACCGGCTCGTCGAACATCAGGATGCGCGGGTCCCCGAGCAGCGCCCCGGCGATTCCCAGCCGCTGGCCCATCCCGAGCGAGAACCCCTTCGCCTTCTTCCGCGCCACGGCCGTGAGCCCGACGGTGTCCAGCACCTCGGCCACGCGCCCCTTCGGGATCCCGTTGCTCTGCGCGAGGCAGAGCAGGTGGTTGAAGGCGCTCCGTCCGCCGTGCACGGCCTTCGCGTCGAGCAGCGCCCCGATGTACGTCAGCGGGTCCCGGAGCTGCTCGTAGCGACTGCCGTCGATCCGTACCCGGCCGGCCGTGGGGTGGTCGAGCCCGAGGATCATGCGCATGGTGGTGGACTTCCCGGCGCCGTTGGGCCCGAGGAACCCGGTCACGATGCCGGGTCTGACGGTGAAGGTGAGGTCGTCGACCGCCGTCCTGTCGCCGTAGCGCTTGGTCAGGCCCTCCAGCTCGATCATGCGGCCACGCTATGACCGGCTCCCGGGGCCTGCCACCTGACGAGGCCGACGGGGGCGGCCACGGTGGGCGGCAGCGGCGCCGTCGTGGCCAGGTCGCGGGGGTGCCCCCCCCCCCCCCCCGGGGGGGGGGGCCCGCCGGCCCCCCCCCCCCCCCCCCCCCCCCCCCCCCCCCCGCCCCCCCCCCCCCCCCCCCGGCCCCCACCGGACCCGCGGCCGACGACGGAGGCCCGCACCCCCGAGGGGATACGGGCCTCCGTCGTCGCTACTGCTTACCGCTTATTACCGGTCCTGCTCACCGGGACTGCTGGGCCGGAACCCCACGGGAGATCGGCTCGTCCTCGGCCGGGGCGCTCGCGGCGGCGACCGCCGCACCCGTCAGCGTCGCCAGCATCTCGCGGACGTTCGTCAGCTGGGCGTTGATCGAGTCGCGACGGTTGGTCAGCGCGGCCAGCTCACGCTCGGATTCCGAACGGATCCGGTCGGCCTTGGCGTTCGCGTCGGCCACGATGTCCTCGGCCTGGCGCTGAGCCGTCTCGACGGTCTGACGCGCACGGCGCTCCGCGTCGGTGCGCAGCTTCTCGGCCTCCAGCCGCAGCTGCTCCGCGCGGTGCTCGATCTCCGCCAGACGCTTCTCGGCCTTCTGCTGACGCGAGGCCAGGTCGCGCTCGGACTGCTCGCGGCGCTTCGCCAGGTTCGTCTCGAAGTCGGCGGCGGCCTGCGCGGCCTTCGCGCGGGTCTCCTCGAAGAGCGCGTCCGCCTCCTCGCGCTTGGACTGCGCGTCCTTCTGGGCCTCGGCGCGCAGCTGCGACGCGTCGCTCTTGGCCTTCTCGACGATCCGGACGCCCTCGTCCTCGGCCTTGGACTTGCGCTCCGCAGCGAACGATTCTGCGTCGTTGCGCACCTGCTGGGCCGCCGACTCGGCGAGCTCGCGGTGCTGCTCGGCGGCCCGGCGAGCCTCCTCGCGCAGGTCCTTCGCCTCCTCCTCGGCGAGGCGGAGGATCTTCTCGACGCGGGCGCCGAGACCGGCGTACGACGGCTCGGCGTCGGTGACGGCGGCCGCGGCGTTCTGCGTCTCGAGGTGCAGTTCCTCGATGCGCTTTTCCAGAGCGGTGATGCGGGCGAGAGCGCTGTCACGGTCGGAGACGAGCTTGGAGATCCGTTCGTCCACCTGAGCGCGGTCGTACCCACGCCGCACAAGCTCGAAGCCGTAGGGGGAAGTGTCGCTCATGGGTTTCCTGTCGAGTGAGACCGGTGAGGTGATAGGTGGAATCCTAGGGGCCGAAGCGGTGTGTCATCGAGCGGATACGTGTTTGATCTGGAGAATGACACCCCTTTTGGGTGGCTGGCTGTGAGATCGCTTGCCAAAGGCTCTGTCAAAGATTCACATAAAAGCCTCAGAAGATGCCAGAACCGGCCTCGGCCGCTAGCCCTCCGACGACTTGCCACCCGACCGGGGAGCCCCCACCGAACTGCCCGCCCTGACGCCGCCGTCCTTGCCGCCCGACGGGGCCTCGAAGGATTCCAACGCCTCCAGGACGTCCTGGACACGGGAGATCTCGCCGTTGATGTTCTCCCGCCGGCGCTCCAGGATCTCCAGCTCGCGCCGGCCCTCCTCGACCGTGCGGCGGGCCTCGCGGATCGCCTCGGCCTTGAGCTCCTCGGCCTCCCGCACCAGCGTGGCCTTCTTCTGCTCGGCCTCCTTGAGCAGCCCCTCCGCCTTCTTGACGGCGGCGATCCGGACCTTGCCCGCCTCGGAGTTGGCCTCCGAGACCAGGTCCTTCGCCCTGGCCTGGGCCTTGGCGAGCTGCTCCTCGGCGGCCTTGATGAGCGCGTCGCAGCGGTCGCCGGTGGACTTCATGGTCTCGGCGGCCTCGCGGCGGGCCCGCTCGTGGAGTTCCTCGATCTCCCCCGTGATGCGGTCGTGCAGCTCCTCGGCCCGCTCCCTTATGGCCGTGGCGTCCCGGCGGGCGCCGACGAGCAGCTCGTCCGCGTCCGTACGGGCCTTCTCCACCAGCGAGTTGCCCTCGACCGTGGACTCGGCGACCAGCCGGTCGGCCTCCTTGCGGGCCGCGCCCACCATGGTGTCGGCCTGCGACTCGGCGTCCGCGGTGGTCTTGTGGGCCTGCTGCTGCGCCTCGGTGAGCAGCTTGTCGGCCTCGGCGGTCGTCTCGTTGATGAGCGTGTCGACCTGCTCGGCCACGTCCTGGCGCCGCTTGTTGGCGTCCCTGCGGGCTTCGTCGAGGGTCCGCTCGGCCTCCGTGCGCGCGGAGTTGAGCAGCCGCTCGACCGCCGCCTCCGCGTCCGCCTTGAGCCGCTCGCTGTCCGCCCGGGTCCGGTCGGCGTGCAGCTGCGCCGAACCGACCGTCTCCGCGGCCTCGGCACGCAGCCGCTCCGCGTCCCCGGTGGCGTCCGAGATCAGCTTCTCCGCCTTGGCGATGGCGTCGGCGCGGACGCGGTCCGCCTCGGTGATGGTCTCGTTCTGGAGGAGCTCCGCCTCGTTGCGGGCCTCCGTGATCAGGGTGTCGGCCTGCGTCGCCGCGTCCGAACGGATGCGGTTGGCGTCCTCCCGGGCCTCGGCCCGGGAACGGCCCGCGTCCTGCTCGGCCTGGGCGATCGTGTCCGAGGCCTCGGTGCGCACCCGCTGGGCGTGCGCCGACGCCTCGGTACGCACCCGCTCGGACTCGGCCATGGCGTCCGCGACCGTCCGCTCGGCGAGCGCCTTCGCCGCCTCGGACGCCTCGCCGGACTCACGCCGGATCCGGGTCGCGTCCTCGCTGGCCCGCTCCCGCTCGGCGTAGGCGTCGGAGCGGACCCGGTCCGACTCCTCCTCCGCCTCCCGGCGGGTACGGTCCGCCGCGTGCTCGGCGGCCGAACGCAGCCCGGAGATCTCATCCTGCGCCTGCTCGTGCAGCCCGGAGACCGAGTCCCGCACCTGCTGGGCGTGCTGCTCGGCGGCCGACACCATCTCGGTGGCCCGCCGCTCCGCCTCCTCGACCAGCCGTACCGCCTCGGCCTGCGCCTCCTCGACCCGGTTGCGGGCGGAGGCGAGCAGGTCCTCGCTCTGCTCGCGGGCCCGCTCCCGCTCCTGGTCGGCCTCCTGACGGGCGGAACCGAGCAGGTCCTCGGCCTCGCGGCGCCGACGGGCGGCCTCCTCCTGGGCGGCGGCCAGCGTCTCGGACGCCTCGGTGGACAGCCGCTCGGCGGCCGCCTGCGCCTCGGCCCGCACCCGGTCGGCGGTGTCCTGGGCCTCCTGCTTGAGCCGCTCCGCCTCGGCCGCGGCCTCGGACCGCAGCCGTACGGCGATGGTCTCGCCCTCCGCGCGGGAGGCGGACGCGTCCGCGGCGGCCTCGTTGCGCAGCCGCTCGGCCTCGGTCTCGGCCTGCTGCTGGAGCGTACGGATACGCTCGGCGGCCTCGGCCCGCAGCCGGTCGGTCTCCTCGGCGGCCTCCCGGCGGATCCGGCCGGCCTCCTCGCGCGCCTCGGACAGCGACCGCTCGGCACCCGTCAGCCGGTCCTCGGCCTCGGTGTGCAGCCGGGTCAGCTCGTCGGCGGCCTCCGCGCGCCGGGCCTCGACGCCCCGCTCGGTCTCCTCGCGCAGCTCGGCCGCGGCCCGCTCGGCGTCCGCCTGGAGCCCCTCGGCCTGCTCCTGGGCCTCGGCACGGAGCCGGTCGGCCTCCTGCCGGGTGCGCTCCAGGGTCTCCTCGGCCTGCCGGCGCAGCGCGGTCGCCCGCTCGATGGCCTCGGTGCGGACCTTCTCGCTGTCCGTGGCGGCCGTCTGCCGCAGCTCGTCCGCGTCGGCCTTGGCCTTGGCCAGCAGTTCCTCGGCGGACCTGGCCGCCTCCTCGATCTGCTGCACGGCCTCGCGCCGGGCCTCGGCGCGGATCGACTCGCCCTCGGCGACCGCGTCGGCGCGCAGCTGCTCGGCCTCGCCGCGCAGTCGGCGCGCCTCCTCCTGCAGCTCGACCGTCTTGGCCCGGTACTCCTTGGTGTCGTCCTTCGCCGCGCCCTTGAGCCCCTCGGCGATGTCGTGCGCCTCGGCCCGCAGCCGGTCCGCCTCGGTCTCCGCCTCGGTGCGGATCCGCTCGGCCTCCTCGGCCGCGGCCCTGGTGGTCTGCCTGGCCTCCTCGGCCGCCCGGTTCAGGACGTCCTCGGCGGTCTTGGCGGCCTTGGACAGCTGGGAGGCGCTCTCCTCCGCGGTGAGCGTGCGAGCCTTCTCGGAGGCCTCCGCGATGATCTTCTCGGCCTCGGCCTCGGCGTCCTTGACGACCTGCTCGGCGTCCGCCTTGGTGACCTCGGCGTCCTTGGTGGCCTCGGTGACCAGCCGGGCGACCTGCTCCTTGGCCGTACGGGTGCGCTGCTCGTTGGTGGCCTCGGCGCTCGCCAGGGCCTTGGCGGCGGTCGCCTCGGCCTCGGTGACCAGCTTCTCCGCCTCGGACTGCGCCTTGCGCAGCGCCTCCTCGGCCTCCGCCATCCGCGACTCGGCGGCCCGGCTCAGCTCGCCGGCCTGACGGCGGGCCGTGTCCGACTCCGTCGCGGTGGAGCTGCGCAGCTGCTCCGCGTGGTCGGTGGCCTCCTGGGCCTGCGTCGACGCGGCGTTCAGCAGCCGCTCGGCGTCCCGGCGGGCCCGCAGCAGGATCTGCTCGGCCTCGCCGCGCGCCGCCTCCACGTCACCGGTCAGCCGCTGCCGGGCCTCGCCGGTCAGCCGCTCGGCCTCCGTGCGGGCGGCGGCCATGGCCTGGTCGGCCTCGGCCCGCGACTCGTCGAGCAGCCGCCGGGCCTGCGACTCGGTGCGCGCCCGCAACTGCTCGGCCCACGCCACGTTCTCGTTGACGTGCGACTCGACGGTCTGCCGACGCTCGGCCAGCTCCTGGTCGAGCTGCTGGCGGCGGGTCACCGCCTCCTGGTGCAGCTCCGACTGGAGCCGCGCGGCCTGCTCGGCGTGCTCCTGGAGGATCCGCTGGGTCTGCGCCCGCGCCTCCGCTGCGACCCGCTCCGCCTCCTGGCGGATCTGGTCGGCCTGCATCTGCGCGTTCCGCAGCATCTGTTCGGCCTGGTAGCCGATGTCACCGCCGTCGAACGCGGGCCGGGACATGATGGTGCGCCGCGCCTCATGCAGCTTGGCGCGCAGCACCTCGACCTGGTAGCCGAGGTCCTCGGCATGCTGGATCGCCTTTTCCCGCTCGGTCTTCAGCCGTTTCATCTCGGCCTCGAACCGAGAGAGGTGGTCGACGTCAGCCGCCGGCTCTCGCTCCTGGCTCTCGTAGCCCCGCACTGCGCGGTCCCATCCGTCCCCTGGTCGCAACCTTCTCCGAACGAGCTCCGTCCATCCGCCGAACGGGGCCCCCGGGGAATGGTGTCAGATCAACGGCGGAGCACGGGCTGCCGCCCCGACGCTCGTCCCCCGAAACCCGGACCCCGGCATGCGGCCGCCCCGGCCCTGCGAACCTGCGAAGGGACGGCCGGCCCCAACCCTACCGGCCCATATGTACGAGGGTCAGTGCTCAGGTGACTCAACAGCCGCCGAAGTGACCAGTTCTGTCAGTACGCCGTGGCAATCCTTTGGGTGCAGGAAGGTGATCCGCGACCCCATGGAGCCGGTCCGTGGCTCGTCGTACAGAACGCGTACGCCCTTGGAGCGGATACCGGCTGCGTCGCCGTCCACATCCGCCGTACCGAAGGCGATGTGGTGGACGCCCTCGCCGTTCTTCGCGAGCCACTTGCCGACCGCCGAGTCCTCCCGGGTCGGTTCCAGAAGCTGCAGGTAGGAGGCGCCTCCGTCGGACGTCTCGTTGATCTTGAGCATGGCCTCGCGCACGCCCTGCTCCTCGTTGACCTCGGTGTGGAACACCTCGAAGCCGTACGTGGCCCGGTAGAACTCGACGGTCGCGTCGAGGTCGTGGCAGGCGATCCCGATGTGGTCGATTCGCGTCAGCATGGATTCAGTGCAGCGCCATGACGATGGTTACGCAACGTGCCAGCGATCACACTGACGGCCCGATGACGGCACGGAGTGCCACTCAGTACATTCGAAGTACACCCTCATCTGGGGGGATCCCCCAGACCCCCCCACTCGTTCACTCCTCGGCAGTGCAGCCGGTAAGGGGATTCGCAGCTCATGACCTCTGGAACTTCTGGAACCACCTCGGTGATCGTCGCGGGCGCGCGGACGCCCATGGGACGACTGCTGGGCTCGCTGAAGTCCTTCTCCGGAGCCGACCTCGGCGGCTTCGCGATCAAGGCCGCCCTCGACCGCGCGGGCATCGGCGGCGACCAGGTGCAGTACGTGATCATGGGCCAGGTGCTCCAGGCCGGCGCCGGCCAGATCCCGGCCCGCCAGGCCGCCGTCAAGGCCGGCATCCCGATGAACGTCCCGGCGCTCACCGTCAACAAGGTGTGCCTGTCCGGCCTCGACGCCATCGCCCTGGCCGACCAGCTGATCCGCGCGGGCGAGTTCGACATCGTCGTCGCGGGCGGCCAGGAGTCCATGACCAACGCCCCTCACCTGCTCCCCAAGTCCCGTGAGGGCTTCAAGTACGGCGCCGTCGAGATGCTCGACGCGATGGCCCACGACGGCCTGACCGACGCCTGGGAGAACATCCCGATGGGCGAGTCGACCGAGAAGCACAACACCCGCCTGGGCATCCTGCGCCCCGAGCAGGACGAGATCGCCGCGCTGTCCCACCAGCGGGCCGCCGCCGCCCAGAAGAACGGCGTCTTCGAGGCCGAGATCACCCCGGTCGAGATCCCGCAGCGCAAGGGCGAGGCCGTCGTGTTCAGCAAGGACGAGGGCATCCGCGGCGACACCACGGCCGAGTCGCTCGGCAGGCTGCGGCCCGCGTTCACCCGCGACGGCACCATCACCGCCGGCACCTCCTCGCAGATCTCCGACGGCGCGGCGGCCGTGGTCGTGATGAGCAAGGCCAAGGCCGAGGAGCTCGGCCTCACCTGGCTGGCCGAGATCGGCGCGCACGGCAACGTGGCCGGCCCGGACACCTCGCTCCAGTCCCAGCCGTCCAACGCCATCCGGCACGCCCTGAAGAAGGACGGTCTGGACGTCTCCGACCTCGACCTCATCGAGATCAACGAGGCCTTCGCCGCGGTCGCCGTCCAGTCAATGAAGGACCTCGGGGTGTCCACGGAAAAGGTGAACGTCAACGGCGGCGCCATCGCCCTCGGCCACCCCATCGGCATGTCCGGCGCCCGGCTCGTCCTGCACCTCGCCCTGGAGCTCAAGCGGCGTGGCGGTGGGGTCGGCGCGGCCGCCCTGTGCGGTGGCGGCGGCCAGGGTGACGCACTGATCGTGCGGGTACCGAAGGCCTGAGTACGTTTCTTTGAGCGAACGGAGCTGTGATGCAGGACGTCTCCTCGCTGGTGGCCCGGGCCAGGGAGGGCCGACCGCGTGCGGTGGCCCGGCTGATCTCCCTGGTGGAGGGGGCGTCCCCGCAGCTCAGGGAGGTCATGGCGGCACTCGCTCCGCTCACCGGCAACGCGTACGTGGTGGGCCTGACGGGGTCTCCGGGGGTCGGCAAGTCGACCTCGACCTCCGCGCTCGTCAGTGCCTACCGCAAACAGGGGAAGCGGGTCGGTGTCCTGGCCGTCGACCCGTCCTCCCCGTTCTCCGGCGGCGCCCTGCTGGGCGACCGCGTCCGCATGTCCGACCACGCCTCCGACCCCGGCGTCTACATCCGCTCGATGGCCACCCGCGGGCACCTCGGCGGCCTCGCCTGGTCCGCCCCGCAGGCCATCCGGGTGCTGGACGCGGCGGGCTGCGACGTGATCCTGGTGGAGACGGTCGGCGTCGGCCAGTCCGAGGTCGAGATCGCCTCCCAGGCCGACACCTCCGTCGTCCTCCTCGCCCCCGGCATGGGTGACGGCATCCAGGCCGCCAAGGCCGGAATCCTGGAGATCGGCGACGTCTACGTCGTCAACAAGGCCGACCGGGACGGCGCCGACGCCACCGCCCGCGAACTGAACCACATGCTCGGCCTCGGCGAGTCCCGCGGCCCCGGCGACTGGCGCCCGCCGATCGTCAGGACGGTCGCGTCCCGCGCCGAGGGCATCGACGAACTGGTCGAGGCCCTGGAGAAGCACCGCGCCTGGATGGAGGAACGGGGCGTCCTGGCCGAACGCCGCCTGTCCCGCGCCGCCCGCGAGGTCGAGACGATCGCGGTCACCGCCCTGCGCGAACGCATCGGCGACCTCCACGGAGACCGCCACCTCGACGCCCTCGCCCAGCGCATCGTGGCCGGCGAACTCGACCCCTACCGAGCGGCCGACGAACTGGTGGCAAGCCTGACGGACTCGTGACGAAGAGCCCGTCGGAGCTCTGACGGAGGCCCGACGGAGGCCCGACCCGTGGCCGGTCCGCGGGCCCGGCCGCCGGTTCTCAGCCGAACGGCGGACGGGGTCTGGAGCCTCGTCCGCCGTTGCTCAGGTGCCGTTCGTCGTCACGGGCGCCCGCGCTGTCCCCGCAGGTGTTCCGCGATGGGCTTCAGGCCCTTGTCGAGTTCGGTGAGGGTCTCCGGCGACAGCAGGTCGATGAAGTGCCGTCGCACGGAGGCGACATGATGTGGCGCCACCTTCTTCATGGTCTCCATGCCGTGCTCGGTGAGGACGGCGTACAGTCCGCGGCGGTCCGACTCGCAGTTCTCGCGGCGGACGAGGTTCGCGTTCTCCATCCGGGTGATCTGGTGGGAGAGCCGGCTCTTGGACTGGAGCGTCGCGGCGGCGAGGTCGCTCATCCGCATCCGGTAGTCCTCCGACTCGGACAGGTTCACCAGGATCTCGTAGTCGTTCATCGTCAGGCCGAACGGCTGCAGATCCTTTTCGAGCTGGTACGTCAACAGCCTGTTGACCTCCAGGTGGGTGCGCCAGGCGCACTGCTCCGCATCGGTCAGCCAGCGCGTGGCCGTCTCGGTCTCCATGAATGAAGTCTACCTAAAATGTTGAAAGGCGAACTAGTGACGGTGGTGTGACTGTGCGCACGCGTTCGATGTCACACTCCGCAGACTACCGCTCACAGCCCGAAGCGACGCTGGAGGTCGCCCAGCTGTCCGGGAAGGCGCGGTGCGCCCGATTGCTGTGAGGAGGCTGTGGAGGGAGTGCCTCCACCAGGCACTCCGGGCTCGTGCGGGACCGCTCCCGTGGCCTGCTCGGCCATGAGTGTCTCGGTGGACTGGAGCAGGACCGTGCCGGCCCCCACGAACTCGAACTGGTGCTCCTCCCCGGAGGCCCCTCCGAGCCCCGTCATCGCACGTAGACCGCCCATCACGCCCGTCAGGTAGCCGTGGTCGTAGTGGTGGCACGGGGAGGGGCAGTCGGCCCATCCCACCAGTGCCTGCGGGTCCACCCGGATCGGGGGTTCCATGAACACCACCGGACCGTTGGACGCCGCCACAAACTTTCCGGTTCCGATAAGGGTCAGAAAACCGGGAACGATCGACTGCTTCAGCGCGAGACTTGGCTGAAAAGCGAGCAGGTTGCCGGAGCGAATGGTCAGGTTGCCGTCGTCCAGGTCGTACGAGTTCACGTCGAAGGCCCGGTCGGCGAGGAGCATCTTGCCCGAGCCCTCCGCCACCACCCAGTCGCTCGCGTGCAGAGGCGAATGGAAGGAAGTGCGCACCAGACGGTCCAGCCGGCCGTGTCCGACACCGTTGAAGTCGATCGCCCCGTAGTAGGCGATCATCTTCCCCTTCTGCAGGAACCACTGGCTCCCCTTGAGCTCCACGCAGAAGGTGTACTTGTTCACGTTGTCGTCGACGGGGAGGGTCATCGGGTCGTGGACGACCGGGCCGGCCGCTCCGTACGCGCTCACAGCTTCTCCTCCGACGCCTGGACGTACACCGTGCCGTGGCCGCTGAGCTCCAGCTGGAACGCCTCGCCGGAGCCGCGCCCCACCATGTCCCGCCAGCCCAGCGCGGACGACAGCCTGTTCCGTACGTCGCCGTGGTGGGCGACGTAGGCCTGCGGGTCGACATGGACCGGGCGCTGCGGGGTGACGGGGATCTCGAAGACCCCGCCGTGGGCCATCACCGCGACCGCGCCGTGGCCCTTGAGGGTGGTCGTGAACAGCCCCTGGCCGGTGACCTGGCCGCGCACCATGCCCATGACCCCGCCCTGCGAGCCCATGAACATCGTGCCCTGCTGGAGGGTGCCGTCGAAGGCGAGCAGCCGGTCCGCCTCGACGTACAGCGTGTCGCCGGAGAGGTTGATGACCTGGACGTGGTGGCCGCCGTGCCCGAAGAAGACCGTGCCGCTGCCCTCCACGGTCATGAGGGGGGTCGCCTCCCCGGCGACCCGGCGGCCGAGCATCGACATCAGCCCGCCTTGACCGCCCTGGATGTTGGGTGTGAAGGACACCTCGCCCTTGTAGGCGAGCATCGCCCCGCGCTGGCTGTACAGCCGCTGCCCGGGTACGACGGTCGCCTCGACCATCTTGGAGTTCACCTCGCGCAGGGTCATCTCACAGATCCCCCGCGATCGTGTTCCGCTCGCTCGGCTGTACGTACACCAGGCCGTCCCCCTCGAACCGGATCTGGAAGGCCTCGCCGCCGCCCTCCCCGAACAACGTGCGGAACGTCACACCCGCCTGGAAGGACTGGCGCAGGTCGCCCTGGTGGGCGATGTACGCCCCCGGGTCGACGGTCAGCGGGTACTGGCGGCTCACCCGCAGCACCACCGCGGGGCCGTCGGACATGATCGCGGCCTGGCCGTGGCCCTCGACCGTGGTGGTGAACAGGCCGTTGCCCTGGGAGGCGCCGCGCAGCCCGGTGAAGGTCGTGCCGGTGCGCAGCCCGGCGTCGGTCGCGAGCAGGTTGCTCGACTCGACGTACAGCTTGTCGCCCCGCAGGCCGACCAGGTTGATCTCGGACGCCCGGTCCGCGAACCAGCACGTCCCGTGCCCCTTCACCTCCATCACGGTCATCTGCTCGCCGGTGAGCCGCCGGGTCACCATCCCGCGCAGCCCCTCACCGCCGCCGCTCAGCTTCTTGAACGCCATCTGTCCGTCGTACGCGACCATCGAGCCGTTCTTCGCCTTCACGGCGTCCCCGGTCATCTCGACGGCGAGCACCTTGCTTCCCTGCAGTCGGAACATCGCCACGCAGCGAAGGTAGCCGCAGCCGGACACCGGCAAAAGCTCCCCCGGACGGACCTTCCCCGGAACCGACCCCTAGGGGCCGACTCGCCGGCCCGCCGAGCAGCCGCGCAGTCGATCCGCAGGCCCGCCGGTCCGCCGGTCCGCCGGCACGTCACCCCCGCGGTCTCGGGGGTTCGGCGTGCCGTCCGCCCGGAGGCGTATCACCGCCGTGCCGGCCGTCAGGCCGACGGTGGATCCCGGGGGTGCGCCGTCCTCCTCGTCGTCGCGCAGGACCAGCGCGCTCTGCCGTTCCTTGAGCTCGTTCTGCCTGCCGGGGGAGAGGGCCGCGTGCAGCTGTTCGAAGCCGGTCGCGGAGATCTGCCCCTGCCGTCCCGCGTTCCGCCAGGCCAGCACCCCGGCCCGCCCGGCCCGCAGCAGCAACTGGTCCACGAAGGCCATCGCGGTGAGCACCACCACCGGCCCCGGCGGCGTCATGAAGAAGACGGCCTGCATAACCCCAACCCCTTCGACGAGGGGGCCGGCCTCCCACCCCCGCGCCGTGCCCGCGACGCCTCTTTGCCACAATGGTTGAACGTTTGTGCTCGCGTTCACAAAGAGTGGACGTCACTCCCACCGAAGGTGACCCGTGGACATCAAGACCGCCACCGCCATCCGCCGCCTCCGTCTGGTCTCAGCCCCGGAGGCCGTGTCCTTCCTGATCCTCCTCGTCTGCTCGGTGCTCAAGCGGACCACGGACTTCAACGCGGTGCCCGTGATGGGCGCGGTCCACGGTGTCCTGTTCATCCTCTACGTGATCTTCTGGGCCGACGCCTGGAACCGCGCCAAGTGGCCGCTGGGGACCGGCCTCCTCTACTTCGTGCTCTCCGTCCTGCCGACCGGCGGCTTCTTCGCCGAGCGCCGGCTGCGCCGCGAGGCCGAGGCCGCGGTCATCGCCGCCCGGGCCCGCAAGGAAGGGGTCGTGAACGCATGATCGTCGCCTTCTCCGTGACGCCGCTGGGCGTGGGCGAGGACGTGGGGGAGTACGTCGCCGACGCCGTCCGGGTGGTCCGCGAGTCCGGGCTGCCCAACCGCACCGACGCCATGTTCACCTCGATCGAAGGCGACTGGGACCAGGTCATGGACGTCGTCCGGCGCGCCGTCGCCGCCGTCGAGGAGCGCGCCCCGCGGGTCTCCCTGGTCCTCAAGGCGGACATCCGGCCCGGTGTCACCGACGGACTCACCAGCAAGGTGGAGACCGTCGAACGGCACCTCGCCGGCTAGCCGTTCCCGCGCGCGACCCCGGTCCTGTCCCAGGGCCGGGGTTTTTTCCGCCCGCCGATTGAGCGGTTGCTCAAAAACAGGTAGCTTCGCCTCCACAGGATTTGAGCAGTCGCTCAAAAGGCGCTCGACTGCCGCTCCGCAGCCGCTCGAAGAACCAGGTGACGGGGGTAGGAGACCAGATGGGGCTCTACATAGAGGCGCACATCCGCGCCGACCTCGACGAGATCTGGGCGCGTACCCAGGACCCGGCCCGGCACCAGCGCTGGGACCTGCGGTTCACCGAGATCCACCACCTTCCGCGCGCGACGGGCGAGCCGCAGCGGTTCCGTTACGCCACCCGGCTGCTGCCCTTCCTCACCGTCGCCGGCACCGGCGTCCTGGCCGGCGAGAAGGAACGCCCCGACGGCACCCGCACCTCGGCCCTGCGCTTCGCCGCCCCGCACCCGCTCTCGCTGCTCGCCGAGGGCAGCGGCTACTGGCGCTACGTCCCGGTGGCCGACGGCGTCCGCTTCCTCACCGGCTACGACTACCGCCCCCGCTGGGGCGTCCTCGGCGCGCTCGCCGACCGGCTGCTCCTGCGCCCCCTGATGGGCTGGGCCACCGCCTGGTCCTTCGACCGGCTGCGGCTGTGGCTGGAACACGGGATCACCCCCGAGCGGGCCCGGCGCAACTGGCTGGCCGAGCTGGCGGCCCGGGCGCTGCTGGCCGGCGTCTGCGTGACCGGCCTGAGCCGGGGCCCGGTCCTCGGCACGCTCTCGCCCGCCGTCGCGTTCCCGCTGCCGCTGCTCCTCGTCGTCACCCTCTTCCTCGTGCTCTTCAAGTCGCCCCTCGCCACCACCCCCGCCGCCCGCCGCTGTCTGCGCACCGCGCCCGCCCGGGTGACCGCGCCCGGGGTCCTGCGCACGCTGGAGGAACAGTCGTGACGTCGATGTTCCGGGCCGTGCTGGGCGCCGACTTCGCGCGTCTGCACCCGCGGCTCCAGCGGCGGTTCTCGGTCGGCACGGCGAGCGGGGAGGCCTGCACCGGCCGGGGCGTGATGGAACGGATCTGGCACGGCGGGGCCTTCGTGAGGCCTTTCCTGGCCCTCGGCGCCACCCGCAACATCCTGGTGCCGGACCAGGGCCGGAACATCCCCTTCAAGATCGAGAATGTGCCGTACACGGACACCTTCGGCCGTGAGACGGTGAGCTTCGTGCGCACCTTCGACCTGCCGGGCCGTGCCCGCCGCTTCGACGCCCAGATGGTGCTCAGTCCCAAGGGCGACCGCATCCTCGACTATCTCGGCACCCACCAGCACCTCGCCAGCGAGCTGCACCTGCGGGTCGAGCCCGATGGCTCGCTGCTGATCCGCTCCGGCGAACACCGCTTCAGGGAGGGGCCGGTGGACGTCCGCGTCCCCGGGCTCGTCGGCGCGCAGGCCGAGGTGCGCGAGTCCTACGACGACCGGGCCGGCCGGTTCCGGATCCGGGTGCGGGTCGTCAACCGGTACTTCGGGCCGCTCTTCGGCTACCAGGGCTCCTTCCGGGTGTCGTACGGCGACATCCGCGACCGCGGGGTGCGGCCCGGGCTGCGCCCGGTGCGTGAGGAGTCGCGCGCGTGAGCCCGGAGACGGCCAGGTCGGCGGAGACGAAGACCAAGCTGCTGGAGGGCGCGCTGCGGACGCTCACCGAGCAGGGGATCGCCGGGACGTCGGCCCGGACGGTGGCGGCGGCGGCCGGTGTCAACCAGGCGCTCGTCTTCTACCACTTCGGATCCGTGGACGAACTGCTCGCCGCGGCCTGCCGGTACGGCGCCGAACAGGCCGTCGCCCGCTTCCGTCCCCGCCTGGCCGAGGTCGGCTCGCTCTCCGAACTCCTCGCGGTGGGACGGCAGGTGCACGAGGAGGAGCGCGCGGGCGGCCATGTCGCCCTCCTCGGCCAGCTGCTGGCCGGCGCCCAGACCCACGAACTGCTCGGCCCCGCCACGGCGGACGGCCTCGACCTGTGGATCGCCGAGATCGAACGGGTCCTGGTCCGGGTCCTCGCGGCCACCCCCTTCGGCGAGTTCACCGACCCCGCCGGACTCGCCCGCGCCGTCGTCGCGTCCTTCGTCGGCATAGAGCTGTACGAGGGCGTCGACGAGATCGGCGCCCACGCGGCCCTGGACGCCCTGGAACAGCTCGGCGCCCTGGCCACCGCCCTGGACGAACTGGGCCCGATCGCCCAGCGCGCGGTCCGCCACCACCTGCGCCGCACGGGCCGCGGCTGAGCGCTCCGCGCAAGACGCCGTGCCGCGCCGCCGCCCGGCCGCGGCACCGTCGTGGCCGGCCGCGCGGATCCCCGCCCCCCGGCGGGCGTTCCGGCTCACCGGGGTGTGATGTTCGAGGCCAGGGCGATGCCCAGCGGAGTCCGTTCGTACAGCACCTGGTGGCCGTAGCGGCGGGAGGTCAGCAGGCCCGCGTCGCGCAGCAGCGTCAGGTGCGCGGAGACGGAGGAGGGGGCCAGGCGGAGGCGGTGGGCCAGCGCGCTGGTGGTCGCCGGTTCGGACAGGGCGGTGAGGACGGTGGCCCGGCCCCGGCCCAGGAGCCGTACCAGCGCGTCCGGCGTGTCCTCGGCCGGGTCGGTCCACAGGCCGCCGATGCCCCGGGCCGGGTAGACCAGGGTGGGCCGCGCGGGCGGGTCGAAGGTGCTGATCACGTCCGGCCAGGCGAACACGCTCGGCATCAGCACCAGCCCCTGCCCGCCGAGGCGCCGCTCGTACACACCGGGCGACTGCACGGTCAGCGTCCCGCTCCGCCAGCCGCAGCGCGTGTGGATCTCCGGCAGCAGTCCGCCCAGGCCCACCTCCGCGAGCCGCCGGGAGTGGAAGGCGATGTCCGCCTCCAGCAGGGCGCGCAGCCGCGGCCAGTCCGGGGCCACCAGGACCCGCCAGGCCTCGGCGAGCGCGGCCGTCAGCTCCCGCACCATGCGCGGCGGATCGGCCAGCCAGGCCCGTGCCGTGGCCGACTCCAGTGCGCCCGGGGTGTCGGCGAGCGAGCGCGCGGTGTCGGCCCGCGCCACCCGCGGGTCCACCGCCCGCAGCACCGCCAGCTCCTCCTCGGCGGAGGCCGCCGGGCCGGACGGCGGCGGCACCAGCCAGTCCGGGCTGTGACCGCGCCGGGGCATCAGCAGCCACAGCGGGGTCAGGTCGAGACCGGCGGCCACCGTCCTGATCCGGCGCAGCCAGGGTGCGTGGTAGCCGTGCCGGTCCGGCCGCCGCAGCGTGCGCACCGCCTCCTGGGTCTCCCACAGCGGCGACACGGCGAACCGGCACCGGAGGTAGTCGTCCTCGTCGAAGTGGAGATGGGAGGGCATCGCGGATCCCGGGGACCTGGGGAGGAAGGGGGAAGATTCGGCTGGTGCCGAAACTCTAAGCGACCGGCCGCGGCCCGGGCACGCTGCGGTCCATGTCCGCGCCCGTTCTGGAGAAACCCGCCGGCTACGGCCGTGTCCTCGCCGTTCCCGAGTTCCGCGCCGTCTTCGCCGCCCACGTCCTGTCCATGCTCGGCGTGATCGTCAGCGAGATCGCCCTGACCGTGCTGGTGTACGACCTCACGGGGTCGCCGCTGCTCAGCGCGCTGACCTTCGCGCTCGGCTTCCTGCCGTACCTGGTCGGCGGCACCCTGCTGGCCGGGGTCGGCGACCGCCACCCCGCCCGGCGGGTGCTGGTGGTGTGCGACCTGGTGTGCGCGGCGTGCGTGGCCGCGATGGCGGTGCCCGGCACCGGGATCGGGGTGCTGCTCGCGCTGCGCTGCGCGCTCGCCGTCGTCTCGCCGGTGTTCGCCGGCACCCGGATGGCGACCCTCTCCGACGTCCTCGGCGGCGGCGACCTGTTCGTGCTGGGCCGCTCCCTGCTGCGGATCGTCGCCCAGAGCGCGCTGCTCGTCGGCTACGGCCTCGGCGGACTGCTGCTCACCGTCCTCACCCCGCGTCACGCCCTGCTGATCACCGTCGCCACCTTCCTCGCCTCGGCGCTGCTGCTGCGCCTGGGCACCCGGCACCGTCCGGCGCGGGGCGGCCGGGCCCGGGAGCGGGCCGGCACCCGCCGGCTCCTGGCCGACCGCCGGCTCCGCCTGCTGCTCCTGCTCTTCTGGGTCCCGTCGATGTTCGCCGTCGTCCCCGAGGCCCTCGCGGCCCCCTACGCCGACGTGCTCGGCGCCGGTTCCCCCGGGCTCGGCCTGCTGATGTGCGCGCTGCCGGTCGGCACGGTGGCCGGCGAGCTGTTCGCGGGGGCGCGGCTCGGCCCGGCCGCCCGGGAGCGGATCGCCCTCCCGCTGGTCTGCCTCACCCTGCTGCCGTACCTGGGCTACGCCCTGCACCCGTCGCTGGCGGTGTCGCTGCTGCTCCTGCTGGTGGCGGGGGCCGGGTCGGCGTACACGCTGGGACTGGACCAGTGGTTCGTGCGGGGCGTGCCGGAGGAACTGCGCGGCCGGGCGATGACCGTGCTGAGCGCGGGGCTGATGACCGTGCAGGGCGTCGGCATGACGCTGGCCGGGGCGGTGGCGGAGGTGGCCGGGGTGCGGGCCGCCGTGGCGGGGGCCGGGGTGGTGGGGGCGGTGTGCTGCTGCGCCCTGGCGGTGGCCGCCCGGCGGGCGGGGCCGTGGGCGCCGCAGCCGCGCCGACCGAAAGCCGAGACGCGGCTGACCGATATGTAACCGGCCGGTAGGGTCGATGGCGTGCCCAAGCCTCTCAGTCTTCCCTTCGACCCCATCGCCCGTGCCGACGACCTCTGGAAGCGGCGCTGGGGAAACGTCCCGTCGATGGCCGCGATCACCTCGATCATGAGGGCGCAGCAGATCCTGCTGGCCGAGGTCGACGCGGTGGTCAAACCGTACGGGCTGACGTTCGCGCGCTACGAGGCGCTGGTGCTGCTCACCTTCTCCAAGGCCGGTGAGCTGGCGATGTCGAAGATCGGCGAGCGTCTGATGGTGCACCCGACGTCCGTGACGAACACCGTCGACCGGCTGGTGAGGTCCGGGCTGGTCGACAAGCGGCCCAACCCCAACGACGGGCGCGGCACGCTCGCCACGATCACCGGGAAGGGCCGCGAGGTCGTCGAGTCCGCCACCCGCGACCTGATGGCGATGGACTTCGGCCTGGGCGCCTACGACGCCGAGGAGTGCGCGGAGATCTTCGCCATGCTGCGGCCGCTGCGGGTCTCGGCACACGACTTCGACGAGGAGTGACCCGGGGCAAGATCTCCCGGAACGGGTGGTTACGCTCGTCCCCATGAAAAAGAGCGTGCTGACCCGCTACCGCGTCCTGGCCTATGTCACCGGTGTGCTGCTGGTGCTGCTGTGCCTGAGCATGATCGCCAAGTACGGGCTGGACATCGACGGTGCGGCCGACGTCACGCGGGTCGTCGCCATCGCGCACGGCTGGCTCTACGTCGTCTACCTGGTCTTCGCCTTCGACCTGGGCTCCAAGGCGAAGTGGCCGGTCGGCAAGCAGCTGTGGGTGCTGCTGGCGGGGACGATCCCGACGGCCGCCTTCTTCGTGGAGCGCAGGATCAGCCGGGAGCTCGACGGCAAGGTGACCGGGGCCGCTCCCGTCGTCGCCAAGGCCTAGAACCGGGCCCGGCCGCCGTACGGACACCCGTGCGGCGGTTCTCCATCGACATTTACTTGGACGTCCTAGTAAATTCGGGGGTATGGACGCTGACGCCATCGAGGAGGGCCGCCGTCGCTGGCAGGCCCGCTACGACGCGGCCCGCACCCGGGACGCCGACTTCACCACGCTCTCCGGGGATCCCGTGGAGCCGGTGTACGGACCCCGGAGCGGGGACACGTACGAGGGATTCGAGCGGATCGGCTGGCCGGGTGAGTACCCCTTCACCCGCGGGCTGTACCCCACCGGCTACCGCGGGCGGACCTGGACCATCCGGCAGTTCGCCGGGTTCGGCAACGCGGAGCAGACCAACGAGCGCTACAAGATGATCCTCGGCAACGGGGGCGGCGGTCTGTCCGTGGCCTTCGACATGCCGACCCTCATGGGCCGCGACTCCGACGAGCCGCGCTCGCTCGGCGAGGTCGGGCACTGCGGCGTCGCCGTCGACTCCGCCGCCGACATGGAGGTCCTGTTCAAGGACATCCCGCTGGGCGACGTCACCACCTCGATGACGATCAGCGGTCCCGCGGTGCCGGTCTTCTGCATGTACCTCGTCGCGGCCGAGCGCCAGGGCGTGGACCCCGCCGTGCTCAACGGCACCCTCCAGACCGACATCTTCAAGGAGTACATCGCCCAGAAGGAGTGGCTCTTCCAGCCCGAGCCGCACCTGAGGCTGATCGGCGACCTGATGGAGTACTGCGCCGCCGGCATCCCCGCGTACAAGCCGCTGTCCGTCTCCGGCTACCACATCCGGGAGGCCGGGGCGACGGCCGCGCAGGAGCTGGCGTACACGCTCGCGGACGGCTTCGGGTACGTCGAACTGGGCCTCAGCCGCGGCCTCGACGTCGACGTCTTCGCTCCCGGCCTCTCCTTCTTCTTCGACGCCCACGTCGACTTCTTCGAGGAGATCGCCAAGTTCCGCGCGGCCCGCCGGATCTGGGCGCGGTGGATGCGGGACGTGTACGGGGCGCGCTCCGAGAAGGCCCAGTGGCTGCGCTTCCACACCCAGACCGCGGGGGTCTCGCTGACCGCGCAGCAGCCGTACAACAACGTGGTCCGTACGGCGGTGGAGGCGCTCGCGGCCGTGCTCGGCGGGACCAACTCGCTGCACACCAACGCCCTCGACGAGACGCTGGCGCTGCCGAGCGAGCAGGCCGCCGAGATCGCGCTGCGCACCCAGCAGGTGCTGATGGAGGAGACCGGGGTCGCCAACGTGGCCGATCCGCTGGGCGGTTCCTGGTACGTCGAGCAGCTCACCGACCGGATCGAGGCCGACGCCGAGAAGGTCTTCGAGCAGATCAGGGAGCGGGGGCTGCGCGCCCACCCGGACGGACGGCACCCGATCGGGCCGATCACGTCCGGCATCCTGCGGGGCATCGAGGACGGCTGGTTCACCGGGGAGATCGCCGAGTCCGCGTTCCGGTACCAGCGGGCGCTGGAGAAGGGCGAGAAGCAGGTCGTCGGGGTGAACGCGCACACCGGTTCGGTGACCGGGGACCTGGAGATCCTGCGGGTCTCGCACGAGGTGGAGCGGGAGCAGGTGCGCGTCCTCGGGGAGCGCAAGGCGGCGCGCGACGAGCCGGCGGTGCGGGCGGCGCTGGACGCGATGCTGGCCGCCGCGCGCGGCGGGGCCAACATGATCGCACCGATGCTGGAGGCGGTACGGGCCGAGGCGACCCTGGGCGAGATCTGCGGGGTGCTGCGCGACGAGTGGGGGGTGTACACGGAGCCGGCCGGCTTCTAGCCGCCGCCCGCCGGGAGAAGAGGGAGCGGGGCTCAGCCCGCCGTGCCGCCGGAACCTGTGCCGCCGGGGCCCGCGCCCCCGGAACCCGTGCCCTCGGGACCTGTGCCCCCGGGATCCGTGCCCCCGGAACCCGTGTGCCCGGAACCCTTGCCGCCGGAACCTGTGCCGCCGGGGCCCGCGCCCCCGGAACCCGTGCCGCAGGAACCCGGGTCCCCGGCCTGCTGGGCGGTCAGGCCCTGGAGCAGGACCTGGGTGAAGGTGCGCACCCACGCGGCGTCCGCGGGCTTGCCGCTCATCAGGGTGCGGTGGACCACGGCGCCCGCGACCATGTCGAAGATGAGGTCGGCGGTGCGGGCGGCCTCCTCGGGGTCGGATTCCGCGGGGAGTTCGCCGCGGCACTGCGCGCGGGCGCGGCCCTCCAGGACGAGCCGCTTCTGGCGGTCGACGACGGACGCGCGGATCCGCTCGCGCAGCGCCTCGTCGCGGGTGGACTCGGCGACCGCCGCCATCAGCCCGCTCTTGGCCTCGGGGCGGTCCAGGATCGCCGCGAACTGGAGCACCACGCCCTCGATGTCGCCGGCGAGGCTGCCGCGGTCGGGGAGTTCGAGTTCGTCGAAGAGCTCCGCGACCGCGTCGACGACCAGTTCGCTCTTGCCCGCCCAGCGGCGGTAGAGCGTCGTCTTGGCGACCCCGGCCCGGGTCGCCACGTCCCCCAGCGTCAGCTTGGACCAGCCCAGTTCGACCAGCGCCTGCCGCGTCGCGGCCAGGATCGCCGCGTCCGCGGCGGCGCTGCGCGGACGGCCGGTACGGCTGGCGGGGGTGCGGCTCTGCATCCCACGACCATAACCGGCGGTTCATGCGACGCCGTGAGGGAGATCACCGGAATGCGGTGTCGCGCGGCCCCCCGATGGCATTACGCTACGAGTCGTAGCGAAAACGTGTGGCCGGCCGGACGGGCGAGGAGTGCGCGGGCGCGGGTGGGGACCCGGCGCCCCGGAGACCCGCGTCGGACCCGGCTTTCACATCGCTTTTCACTTGCGCGCCGGAACGAGGGAGGATAGACGCATGCAGCCACGGAACATGTCCATGAGCGGGGTCGTCGACCTCGCCGCGGTGAAGGCGGCCCAGGAGGCCAAGACCAAGGCCGAGCAGGCGCGCGCCGAATCGGCCCGGCAGGGTGGTGCCGGCGCGGTGTCCCCGGCCGACCTGGTCATCGACGTCGACGAAGCGGGCTTCGAGCGCGAAGTCCTGCAACGGTCCGCCGAAGTCCCCGTCGTCATCGACTTCTGGGCCGAGTGGTGTCAGCCCTGCAAGCAGCTGAGCCCGGTCCTGGAGCGGCTCACCATCGAGTACGGCGGCCGCATCCTGCTGGCCAAGATCGACGTCGACGCCAACCAGATGCTGATGCAGCAGTTCGGGGTCCAGGGGATCCCGGCCGTCTTCGCGGTCGTCGCGGGACAGGCGCTGCCGCTCTTCCAGGGCGCGGCCGGCGAGGACCAGATCCGGGGGACGCTGGACCAGCTGGTGCAGGTCGCCGAGCAGCGGTTCGGCCTGACCGGTCTGGTCGTCGACCCCGACGCCGAGCCGGGTGAACGGCCCGAACCCGAAGAGCAGGAGGGGCCCTACGACGCGCTCCTGGAGGCCGCCGTCCAGGCGCTGGACGCGGGCGACCTGGCCGGTGCGGTGCAGGCGTACCAGAACGTGCTGAGCGACGACCCCGCCAACAGCGAGGCGAAACTGGGCCTCGCGCAGGCCGAGTTGCTCCAGCGGGTGCAGGGCCTGGACCCGCAGCGGGTGCGCGGGGAGGCGGCCGAGAAGCCCGCCGACGCCGAGGCGCAGATCGCGGCCGCCGACCTGGATCTGGTGGGCGGTCATGTGGAGGACGCCTTCGGGCGGTTGATCGAGACCGTGCAGCGGACGGCCGGCGACGACCGGGACGCCGTACGGCGGCGGCTCCTCGAACTCTTCGAGGTCGTCGGCACCGACGACCCGCGGGTCGTGGGAGCGCGCCGGGCGCTGGCGCGGGCGCTGTTCTGAACACGGTGCTGACCAGTCGCTAAACGTCACTTCCTGTGATGCCGCAGTGAAAGATTTGCCGACGAGGTGTCACAGCGGCCGCTCTTTACCAAATCTTGGTAATCGCGGCCGCTGTTACTCGCAGTAAATCAGGGACGTGGATCTGTCTGATTCCGTCCGGGGATCAATATCTTTGTTCTCCCCTTCGATGCCACCCAGAGTCGTACTTCGAGACCGGTGGGTCGTCCATCGGTTATCCGCCCGTTACTACCGAGTAACGAAGCCCCTTGTGCGGGCGGCGAGAATGCACCACGATCGGCGACGCTCGGTCCAATCCCGTACCCCGACAGCCGGTCGGGTGCGCGGGTTCATCTGGGTCCCCACCGAGCAGAGTCGGCGGCAGTGACGCCGGCTCTTGGGCAGGGGGGTCTTCGCCCTGAGGCGAAGCCTGTCCAGCAAGGTTGTGCGTGATGCGTGTCAGGCGCGACCAGTGGTTGTCGCTCGGGGGTGATCGCCGGTGATCGAGGTGCGGTTCGCGCCTCCGAGTGCGGGCGCTCCCCTTCCGAGGACGTAGCACTTCTCCCATCCCTGCCCGGCTGAGCCGCCGTTGGGGGCGAGTCCGGGCCAGGAGATGTACGTCCGAGAAGGAGGAAATATGGAGTCCCAGGTGCGTGGCGGGACCAGATGGAAGCGGTTCGCTGTGGTCATGGTGCCCAGCGTCGCCGCCACGGCGTGTATAGGTGTCGCCCTCGCGCAGGGCGCTCTCGCCGCGTCGTTCAGCGTGTCGGGCCAGCAGTTCAAGGTCACGGCGGACCAGCTCGAGGGCGACGGCTTCGTCCAGTACGGCGCGGTCGACTCGGGCTACACCCTCGCGGGTAAGAGCACGATCCACCCGGTCGCGGTCTCGGCGTTCAACACGGCGACGATCACGAACCTGTGCCAGTCCGTGGTCACGCCGAACGTCCCGATCTTCGGGAACGTCAGCCTGATCCTGAAGGCCGGCACCGACAGCAGCAAGCCGGTCGAGGCCAGCAAGCTGTACATCGACCTCGACGACCTCAGCGCCGACGCGACGTTCACCAACATCAACATCGGTGTCGCCGCCAAGGACTCGACCAAGGGTCCCGGCGTCAAGTCGGACGAGGTCACCAAGCAGCAGACGAACCCCTACGGGTTCGCCCAGGAGGCCGACCACGCCTCGCTGTCCGGCGTGAAGCAGACGGCGTGGGCCACCACTGCCGGAACCTTCAAGCTGAGCGGTCTGCACATGTCGATCTCGACGTCGGGAGCGGAGTGCTACTAAGCACCCCGTGACGGGCGGGGGAGCCGACGGCACCCCCGCCCCCCCCACTTCCACTTGCGGTCTTCCTCGCGGTACAACGCACCATCACCGCCCGACCGAAGCAACCACAGCAAAGCCGCACCAGGGAGCTGTTTTCCATGAGCGCCGAGACTCCTGCCGCATCCGGTCAGTTCACCCGCCGGAGGCTGCAGTTCCGCTCCTGGCGGGGCACACGGCCGTTCTGGGCCGGTCTGTACATCCTGCTGGCCGGTTTCCCGATCATGTACTTCCCGTACGCGCATCTCCAGATCGGCAGCCTCACGGTGGCGATGGCCACCACGGCCGGCGCCGGATCCCTGATCATCGGCGTGCTGCTCGTCGTGCTGGGTGTCAGCGTCTGGTACCAGAGGCACATCCGCACCTTCGCGGGAGTCGCCGCGATCCTGCTGGCACTGGTGTCCCTGCCGGTGTCCAACTTCGGTGGCTTCGTCATGGGCTTCCTGCTCGCGCTGATCGGCGGAGCGATGGCCGTGGCCTGGGCGCCCGGCGTCCCCCCGCAGCCGCAGCCGGAGGGCGACGTCCCGCCGGCCGGGGACGACACCCCGGACGAGGTCCCCTACTTCCAGGGGCCGGACTTGGGCGATTCGAACGACCTGTCAGGAACGAGCCCGGCGAACGGGGCGAACGGGAGGCACAGTGCCGGCTGACGAGGCGACCCACGGGACTGATGTGGACGAGTCCCGTGCGAGATCCGGGCCCCGCCACGCGGCACCCAAGAAGCCGCTGTTCACCAGGTTCCACATGCCCGCGGGCAAGGCGATAGCCTCCGTCGCGATGCCGACGGCCGTGATCATGGGCATGGGCTTCACCTCGACGCTCGCCATCGCCGACTCCAGCAGCACGTCGTCGGCGTCGTCGAAGAGCCTGGCCGAGGACTACAAGGACTGTGTCTCCGCGCTGGAGTCCGCCTCGCCCTCCGCGAGCGCGAGCGACGACTCCACGGCGTCGGCCACACCGTCCGCCACCGCGTCCGCCGACGCGAAGGACTCGACGTCGTCGTCGGACAAGTCCTCCTCGTCGGACTCGGGTTCGGACGACACGAGCACACCGACGCCGTCCGCGTCGAAGTCGTCCTCCTCGTCGGACTCGTCCTCGGACGATTCGGGCTCGGACGGCGCGGCCAGTGCGACGCCGTCCGCCTCCGCGAGCAGCAGCAGCACCGGCAGCGGTCTGCTGGACTCGATCGGGGACGCCATCACCGGCATCCTCAGCGGCGGTTCCACGACGGACACGTCCTCGTCGGACTCCACCGCGAGCGCGACCCCCTCGCCGTCGGCCTCCGCGTCGTCGGACTCGGCGTCCTCGTCCGACAAGGACACCAGCGCCTCCGACACCGTCAAGGACACGGTCTCCAAGGCCGCCGAGACGGTCACGGACACCGCGAAGGACGCCACCGACACGGCGACCGAGGCGGCGGACGACGCCACCGAGGCCGCCGCGGACGCGACGTCCAGCGCCTCGCCGAGCGCCTCCGCGAGCTCCACCACGTCGGCCGACGACTGCGAGGCCGCCACCGACGACGAGAGCGGTGTCGACAACAAGGTCGCGGTGGCGGACGACCCCTGGTACCTCAGCGCCAGCTCGCTGCTCCTCAAGAGCGCCGACTACCAGGGCATCGTCGAGGTGAAGACGGCCGGCGGCCAGAAGAAGAAGGTGCTGAAGTACGTCATCTCCGGCGGCACCGACATCGGTGACCTGCACCAGACGGTGAAGGACACCACCCTGGACAAGACGTACCACGTCCAGGCCGCCTCCGGTTCGACGTCGACCATCCGCGACGGCGACACGGTGATGTACACGGAGTCCATCTCCGGCAACCTCTTCGGCCTGATCCCGATCACCTTCACGCCGGACAACCCGCCGCCGCTGAACATCCCGCTCATCTACTTCACCAACGTGAAGGTCGTCCAGGCCGCCCAGTTCGGCGGTACCCTGCACGTGCCCGGGATGCACGTCTACACCACCGACGGCACCGGCTGATCACCACCACGAGCCCGTTCGGGAGCCGCGCAACACCTGAGGGCGCCCCCCTTCCCGGGGGGCGCCCTCAGCGCCGTTCAAGACCCTTTGCGGTCAGGTCACTTGCTGCCGCCGATGTGGTGCACGCGGATCATGTTGGTGGTGCCCGGGACACCGGGGGGCGAGCCGGCCGTGATGATCACGGTGTCGCCCGGGTTGAAGCGGTTGATCTTGGCGATCTCCTGGTCGACCATGTCGACCATCTCGTCCGTGGTGTTCACGAACGGGACCACGTGCGACTCCACGCCCCAGCTGAGGGTGAGCTGGTTGCGGGTGTTCTCGTCGGTGGTGAAGGCGATGATCGGCTGCTGGGCGCGGTAGCGCGACAGCCGGCGGGCGGTGTCACCGGACTGGGTGAAGGCCACCAGGCCCCGGCCGCCGAGGAAGTCCGCGATCTCGCACGCGGCGCGCGCGACCGAACCGCCCTGCGTGCGCGGCTTCTTGCCCGGCACCAGCGGCTGGAGGCCCTTGCTCAGCAGCTCCTGCTCGGCCGCCGTGACGATCTTCGACATCGTCTTCACGGTCTCGACCGGGTAGGCGCCCACGCTCGACTCGGCGGACAGCATGACCGCGTCGGCGCCGTCCAGGATCGCGTTGGCCACGTCGGAGGCCTCGGCGCGGGTCGGACGGGAGTTGGTGATCATCGACTCCATCATCTGGGTCGCCACGATCACCGGCTTGGCGTTGCGCCGGCACAGCTCGATCAGGCGCTTCTGCACCATGGGGACCTTCTCGAGCGGGTACTCGACGGCGAGGTCGCCACGGGCGACCATCACGGCGTCGAACGCCAGCACGACGCCCTCCATGTTGTCGACCGCCTGCGGCTTCTCCACCTTGGCGATGACGGGGACCCGGCGGCCCTCCTCGTCCATCACCCGGTGGACGTCGTTGACGTCCTTGGCGTCCCGCACGAAGGACAGCGCGACCATGTCGCAGCCCATCCGCAGCGCGAACCGCAGGTCCTCGATGTCCTTGTCGCTCAGCGCGGGCACGTTGACGGCCGCGCCGGGCAGGTTGATGCCCTTGTGGTCGGAGACGACACCGCCCTCGATGACGATCGTCCGCACCCGCGGGCCCTCGACGTCCAGGACCTTCAGTTCGACGTTGCCGTCGTTGATGAGGATCTGGTCGCCGCGCGAGACGTCGCCCGGCAGGCCCTTGTAGGTCGTACCGCAGACGGTCTTGTCGCCCGGGACGTCCTCGGTCGTGATGACGAACTCGTCACCGCGCTCCAGCTCCACCGGTCCCTCGGCGAAGGTCTCCAGACGGATCTTCGGGCCCTGGAGGTCGGCGAGGACGCCGATGGCCCGGCCGGTCTCCTTGGCGGCGGCCCGGACCCGGTCGTACCGCCCCTGGTGCTCGGCGTGCGAGCCGTGGCTGAAATTGAACCGGGCCACGTTCATGCCGGCCTCGATCATGGAGACGAGCATCTCGTGGGTGTCGACCGCGGGGCCGAGAGTACAGACGATTTTCGAACGGCGCATGGGGCGATCCTATCGGTTTGTTTCGCTACGGAATATTCCGTCTGGTGGAAGATACAAATGGGCGCTAATGTGCTCAGCTGTTAATTCCGACCGACGCCGACCAGCGCGTACGTCTGGGTGGCGATCTCCAGTTCCTCGTCGGTCGGCACCACGGCGACCGCGACCCGCGCGGCCGCCGGCGATATGAGCCGCGGCTCGTCGGCGCGTACGGCGTTCAGCGCCGGGTCCACGGCGAGCCCCAGCCCCGCCAGACCCGAGACCGCGGCCTCCCGTACCGGTGCCGCGTTCTCCCCGACGCCCGCGGTGAAGGCCACGGCGTCCACCCGGCCGAGAACCGCGTAGTAGGCGCCGATGTACTTCTTCAGGCGGTGAATGTAGATGTCGAAGGCCAGCTTCGCCTGCTGGTCGCCCTCGTCGATCCGGCGACGGATCTCCCGCATGTCGTTGTCACCGCACAGACCGAACAAACCACTCCTCTTGTTGAGAAGAGTGTCGATCTCGTCCATGGACATTCCGCCAACGCGCGCCAAATGGAAAATGACGGCCGGATCCAGATCGCCGGAACGCGTCCCCATGACGAGTCCCTCCAAAGGCGTCAGCCCCATGGAGGTGTCCACGCACCGGCCGCCCTCGACCGCCGACGCGGACGCCCCGTTGCCGAGGTGCAGCACGATCACGTTCACCTCCTGCGGCGCCCTGCCCAGCAGCCGCGCGGTCTCCCGGGACACGTACGCGTGCGAGGTGCCGTGGAAGCCGTAGCGGCGGATGCGGTGTCGGTCGGCGATCCTCGGGTCGATCGCGTAGCGGGCCGCGGACTCCGGCATCGTCGTGTGGAACGCGGTGTCGAACACGGCGACCTGCGGCAGGTCCGGGCGCAGCGCCCGCGCGGTGCGGATACCGGTGAGGTTGGCCGGGTTGTGCAGCGGGGCGACCGGGATCAGCCGCTCGATCTCGGCGAGCACCTCGTCGTCGACGACGGTCGGCTCGGTGAAGAACATCCCGCCGTGCACCACCCGGTGCCCGATCGCGGCCAGCTCCGGCGAGTCGAGCCCCAGCCCGTCCTTCGCCAGCTCCTGGGCCACCGCCTTCAGGGCGGCCTCGTGGTCGGCGATCGGACCGTTCTGCTCCCGCACGTCACCGGTGAGCGGGCAGGTGTGCTTCAGCCGCGAGGTCTGCTCGCCGATCCGCTCGACGAGGCCCAGCGCCAGCCGGCTGCTGTCCCGCATGTCCAGCAGCTGGTACTTCACCGACGAGGAGCCGGAGTTGAGGACGAGGACACGGGTCGGGCTCACTGCTGGTACGCCTTCGCGCTCGGGGACCGGTCCGCGTTCCGGTCCGGGTTCTGGGCCTGGATCGCCGTGATGGCGACGGTGTTGACGATGTCCTGGACGAGAGCGCCCCGGGACAGGTCGTTGACGGGCTTGCGCAGACCCTGGAGCACCGGCCCGACGGCGATCGCGCCGGCCGACCGCTGCACGGCCTTGTAGGTGTTGTTGCCGGTGTTCAGGTCCGGGAAGATCAGCACACTGGCCTGCCCGGCGACCTGCGAACCCGGCAGCTTGGTCGCGGCCACGCTCGGCTCCACGGCCGCGTCGTACTGGATCGGCCCCTCGATCAGCAGGTCGGGCCGCCGCGAGCGCGCCAGCCCGGTCGCCTCCCGCACCTTGTCCACGTCCGCCCCCGAACCCGACGTGCCCGTCGAGTACGACAGCATCGCGATCCGCGGCTCCACGCCGAACTGGGCGGCGGTCGCGGCGGACTGGATGGCGATGTCGGCGAGCTGCTCGGCGTCGGGGTCCGGGTTGACCGCGCAGTCGCCGTACACCAGCACCTTGTCGGCCAGGCACATGAAGAACACCGACGAGACGATCGACGCACCGGGCCGGGTCTTGATGATCTCGAACGCGGGCCGGATGGTCGCCGCCGTCGAGTGCACCGAACCGGACACCATGCCGTCCGCGAGCCCCTCCTGCACCATCAGGGTGCCGAAGTAGTTCACGTCGGAGACCACGTCGTAGGCCAGTTCCACGGTCACGCCCTTGTGGGCGCGCAGCAGGGCGTACTGCTCGGCGAAGGTGTCGCGCAGCTCGGAGGTGGCCGGGTCGATCAGCTGCGCGTCGCCGAGGTCGATGCCGAGGTCGGCGGCCTTCTTGCGGATCTGGTCGACGGGACCGAGCAGGGTGAGGTCGCACACCCCGCGGCGCAGCAGCACCTCCGCCGCGTGCAGCACCCGGGTCTCGGTGCCCTCCGGCAGGACGACCCGGCGCTTGTCGGACCGGGCCTGTTCGAGGAGCTTGTGCTCGAACATCATCGGGGTGAGCCGGCCGGTGCTCGGCGCCGAGACCCGGCCGTTGAGGTCCGCGGTGTCGACGTACCGCTCGAACAGGCCGAGCGCGGTCTCCGCCTTGCGCGGGGTGGCCGCGTTCAGCTTGCCCTCCAGGGAGAACAGCTGGGCGGCGGTCGGGAAGCTGTTGCCGGCCACCGAGAGGACCGGGGTGCCCGGGGCGAGCCGGGCCGCGAGGGTGAGGACCTCGTCGGTGGGCCGCTCGTTCAGGGTGAGCAGCACCCCGGCGATCGGCGGGGAGCCGGCGCTGTGCGCGGCCAGCGAGCCGACGACCAGGTCGGCGCGGTCGCCCGGGGTGACGACCAGGCAGCCGGGGGTCAGGGCGGGCAGGAAGCTCGGCAGCATCGCCCCGCCGAAGACGAAGTCCAGCGCGTCCCGGGCGAGCCCCGAGTCGTCGCCGAGCAGCACCTTCGCGCCGAGCGCGTGGGTGATCTGGGCGACCGTCGGCGCGGACAGCGCCGGTTCGTCCGGCAGTACGTAGGTCGGCACCGGCAGCCGGTCCGCTATTCGCCCGGCTATCTCGTCGCGGTCCTCGCGGGCGACCCGGTTGGCGACCATCGCCAGCACGTCGCAGCCGAGCCCGTCGTACGCCCGGAAGGCGTTGCGGGTCTCCGCGAGCACCGACTCCGCGTTCTGGTCGCGGCCGCCGACCACCGGGATCACGGAGGCGCCGAACTCGTTGGCGAGCCGGGCGTTGAGGGACAGCTCGTCCGGGAACTGGGTGTCGGCGAAGTCGGTGCCGAGGACGAGGACGACGTCGTAGTCGCGGGCGACCAGGTGGAAGCGGTCGACGAGGGTGGAGAGCAGTTCGTCGGCGCCCCGCTCGGCCTGGAGGGCGGACGCCTCGTGGTAGTCCATGCCGTAGACGGTCGCCGGGTCCTGGGAGAGGCGGTACCGCGCACGCAGCAGCTCGAACAGGCGATCGGGTCCGTCGTGGACGAGAGGGCGGAAGACCCCGACCCGGTCGACCTGCCGGGTCAGCAGCTCCATCACGCCCAGCTCGACCACCTGGCGGCCGTCGCCGCGGTCGATCCCGGTCACGTACACGCTGCGCGTCACGTGTGCACTCCGTTCCTTCTCGGGTTCCGTCTCAAGGTTCCGTCTCAGGCGAAAAAATCCCTCTTGACAGTACCCCCCGTGCCGGATAAGGCGCCCGTCAAGATTTCATCGCCCCCAAACGGCATGAAACAATCGGATCGGCTCACCGGTCACGACAGCGAGCAGGAGACACACCACCATGCGCATCGGAGTTCTCACCGCAGGCGGCGACTGCCCCGGCCTGAACGCCGTCATCCGATCGGTGGTACACCGGGCTGTCGCGCAGTACGACGACGAGGTCATCGGATTCGAGGACGGCTTCCGGGGTCTGCTCGACAGCCACTACCGCCCCCTCGACCTGGACGCCGTCGGCGGCATCCTGGCCCTCGGCGGCACGATCCTGGGCTCCTCGCGACTGGAGCGGGACCGCCTGCGCGAGGCCTGCGACCGGGCCACCGACATGGTCGCGGAGTTCGGCATCGACGCGCTGATCCCGATCGGCGGCGAGGGCACGCTGACGGCGGCCCGCATGCTGTCCGACGCCGGCCTGCCGGTCGTCGGTGTCCCGAAGACCATCGACAACGACATCTCCTCCACGGACCGCACCTTCGGCTTCGACACCGCGGTGGGCGTCGCCACGGAGGCCATGGACCGGCTGAAGACCACCGCCGAGTCCCACCAGCGGGTGATGGTCGTCGAGGTCATGGGCCGGCACGCGGGCTGGATCGCCCTGGAGTCCGGGATGGCGGCGGGCGCGCACGGCATCTGCCTGCCCGAGCGCCCCTTCGACCCGGCCGACCTGGTCAAGATGGTCGAGGAGCGGTTCTCCCGCGGCAAGAAGTTCGCCGTCGTGTGCGTGGCCGAGGGCGCTCACCCCGCCGAGGGCACGATGGACTACGGCAAGGGCGAGATCGACCAGTACGGCCACGAGCGCTTCCAGGGCATCGGCACGGCACTGGCGTACGAGCTGGAGCGGCGGCTCGGCAAGGAGGCCAAGCCGGTCATCCTCGGCCACGTCCAGCGGGGCGGCACGCCGACCGCGTACGACCGCGTCCTCGCGACGCGGTTCGGATGGCACGCGGTGGAGGCGGCGCACCGCGGGGACTTCGGGAGGATGACCGCGCTGCGCGGCACGGACATCGTCATGGTGCCGCTCGCGGAGGCGGTGACCGAGCTGAAGACGGTCCCGAAGGACCGGATGGACGAGGCGGAGTCCGTCTTCTAGCCCTCCGGTCCCGGTCCGGCCGGCGGCCCCCGGATCAGGGCTGCCGGCTCTCCGCCGCGCTCCAGAAGTGGGCGACGATCCTGGTCAGGAAGGCGTCGCCCAGCTGCTGGGCCTGCTCGGCGGCGGGGGAACCGCCCCATGACAGCGTTGCCGTCATCCGGCCCTGGTACTCCTCGTGCAGCGCGCGCACGGTGTCCTCGACGAGCCGCTTGTCCAGGGGGACGACCTTGGTCACCTGGCGCACATAGGCCTGCCAGCGGGTGGTGACCGCGGCGCGCAGCAGCTCCGCCAGCTTCTCCTCCCTGCCCGTGACGGCGACGAAGTCCGGCAGGGAGAGCCGCAGCACCTCGGCCAGGGCGGTGGACTGGCGCTCGCTGCCGCGCCACTCCTCGTCCTCCTCCATCGACAGGTAGGCCGTCAGGTCGAGGCCGACGGCCGGTGCCACGTCCTCCGGGGCGAGGCCGCGGGCGATCCGGTGTTCGCGCAGGGTGCGCGGCCGGCCGATCAGATCGCCCGGGGCGCACCACAGCACCCCGGCCAGCGCGGTGAGTTCGGGGCTCGTCGGGATCAACGCCCCGCGTTCCCAGGCGAGTACGAGATCCGGCGTGGCGTACGGCATTCCGTACGAAGCCGCCAGATGATGGGCCACGTGCTCGGGCCCCATGCCGAGAGCGGCACGGAGCTGACGGGCGGCGGGGGCGTTGAAGGGGGGACCTGGCTGGTTCGGCAGAGCTGGGGGTCGGCGCACAGCCGACAAGGTAAGGGTGCCCGGCCGAACTGACTACGGTCCGTTCGGCCAGGAACACGGATTGTGGGAACGTACGGATTCCCGTGCCGTCCTTACCTGTTCATCCCTTGACGGCGCCGGGCCGCCGCGCCACGAGGAGGCCGGCAGGACCACCGGCGTCCGTTCAGCCGTCGACGTCGAGGACCGTGCCGTACAGCCGGTCCACCTTCAGCCGGACGACCAGCCGGCGTTCGGCGACCAGTTCGGCCAGGAACGCGGCCTCGTCGTCGGGCCTCGCGTCGTCCGGGACCATCCCCAGCAGCTCCCGTCCGACCGCGTCGCCCGGAACCGTCGTGGTCCCGGAGACCTCGGCGTCGCCCTCCGCGACGGCGAACGACCACACATCGCCGCCCGGCACATGCAGCGCCGCACGCGGATCGCGCCGCAGGTGCTGGACCTTGACCCGGTCGGCCGTGGTCGAGAACCGCAGGACACGGGCCCCGGGATCCCAGCTGTAGACCATGGTCGTCAGGTGGGGGCGGCCACTGCGCCCGACGGTGGCGAGCGTGCCGAACCGCTGCCGTCCCAGCAGGTCGCAGAGGGCTTCGTCGGACAGTGTGCGAGGTTCCGGTCGTCGGGTCATGAAGCGCTCAACGCCCTTGGCCGCCCAGTAATTTCACGGACCCGACGGACCCGACGGACCCGACGGACCCGGCGAGCCGGACGGACCCCGCCCCGGTCCGCAGGCGCGCTTGCCGGTCACGGGCCCGTGGAAGGTCCCGCCGCGGAAGTCGATGTGGTCCCCGCCGTAACGCGCTCCGGTACCGTCCTCGCGGCCGGAGACCTCCCGGGGCCGGTGTCTGCGCAGTACCTCCACCGCGACCAGCGCCGCGCGCCGGGCCGCGAGCCGCTGCGAGCCCGAGGCGTCGGCCCGCTGCTTGCCGGCGTCGGCGAGGTCGCTGATGCCGCGGATCACCAGGGTGTCCAACTGCCCTTCGAGGTGGGCCGCGTGGGCGGCGCCCGAGCCCTCCATCTCGATCGCGCAGGCGTCGTTGTAGTGGTGGCGGACGTGGGCGGCGAAGGCCGACCTGTCGTCGGCCAGGACCACGTCGCCGACCGCGACCGGCTTGCGGTGCCCCCGGATCTCCGGCATGTCCCGCAGCGCGCACCGCGCCGCCTGCACCAGCCGGTGCGAGCCCTGCCAGACCTCGGGACGGGCCTGGAAGCCCTCCGGGGTCTGCTTGCCGCCGTGGACGGCGTACACCTTGGTGCCGACCACGACGTCCCCGATCTCGACGTCGCTCCCCAGGCCGCCCGCGACCCCGATGAACAGCACCGCCTCGGGGCCGAGCCAGTCGACGAGCTGTGTGGTGAGGGCGGCGGCGGTCAGGGCGCCCACGCCCAGCTCCGCGAGGGCCACGGTCCACCGCGTGTCCGCGAGCCGGCCGAGTTCGGCCCGGGTGCCGGTCCGGGGGTGGACGATCTCCTCGGCGCCGGTCAGATGGGCGCGTACCGCGTCGTACTCCTCCGGCAGGGCGGTGAGGAGGACGGCTGCGGCGCTGGGACGCGGTCGCTTCGCGGGCATCCGTCCACGGTAGCCGCAAGCCGCCGGGCCGTACGGAGGTATGGTCGTCCGGCGTGGGCCGGGCCGTCGGGCGGGGGAGAGCCGTATGCCGGAACAGGACGTCACCGTGGGGCAGTTGCTGCTTGCCGAGTACCAGACGGTCAAGGACGAGCAGAAGGCGCGGATCGGGTTCCGGGACAATCTGCTGTACGTGACGCTCGGTGTCGTCGCCGCCGTCGTCGCCGCGGCGGCGCAGGCGAAGCAGGCGTCGATGCTGCTGGCGCTGCCGCCGGTGTGCGTCGTGCTCGGGTGGACGTACCTCGTCAACGACGAGAAGATCTCGGCGATCGGCCACTACGTGCGGGACGAGCTGGGGCCGAGGCTCGGACAACTCGCCTCCACCGGACCGGACTTCGCCACCTTCGGCTGGGAGGCCTATCACCGCACCGACGTGCGGCGGCGGTCGCGCAAGCTCATCCAGGCGGTGATCGACCTGACGGCGTTCTGCGCGGTGCCGCTGGCCGCGCTGGTCGTGTTCTGGGGGAGCGGGGACGGCGGCGGGCTGCTCGTCGTGCTGTCGGTGCTGGAGGCGCTCGCCGTGCTCGGGTTCGGGGTGCAGGTGCTGCTGTACACGAGACCCGCGAGGCCGGCGGCGCCCGCGGGGCCCCCGGCATAGGTTCCGGGCCATGGGGACGGGTACGAGGGCCGCGCTGCTCGCGGCCCTCGCCGAAGGAGCCGGCGGGGACGCCGGACGGCGGGCGCTGGCGGAGCTGGCGCGGTCGCTCGGCCGGGAGCCGGGCGGGCCGGTGGCGGCGCTCGCCGCCGCGGCGGACTGCGCGGCGGATGGTGTGGTGGACGGTGCGGCGGATGGTGCGACGGACTGCGCGGCGGATGGTGCGGCGGACTGCGCGGTGGACGGTGTGCGGGAGCGGGAGGTCTGGCGGGGCTGGGGTGAGCGGGTGGCGGAGCTGCTCGCCGGGAATCCCGAGGCCGCCGGGGCCGTCGTCGCGGCCATGGAGCGCTGCGCGCCGGGCAGCACGGCCGGCTGGTACCGGGGCGACCACACCGACTTCCGGGGCGGGGTCTTCCACCGCGAGGTGATCGGCGTCCAGGTCGTGATCCGGACGGACGGAGCCGCCGCCCCGCCGGAGGCGCTCGCCTCGCTGCCCGCCCGGCAGCCGGGGTTCACCGGACGGGACGAGGAGACCGCCCGGCTGCTGCGCGCGCTCGACGACTCCGCCGCGGTGCTCGTCACCGCCGTGTCCGGGCTCGGCGGCATCGGCAAGACCGCGCTCGCCGTGGAGGCCGCGCACCTGGCGTGCGGGAGGGGCCGGTTCCCGGGCGGGGCGCTCTTCGTCGACCTGCACGGGTACGACGGGGAACCGGTCACCGCGGAGCGGGCGCTCCGGTCCCTGCTGCGGGCCCTCGGGGTGCCGCCCGAGCACATACCGGCGGGGGCCGACGACCGCGCCGCCCTCTACCGGTCGGTGCTGGCCGAACGCGCCGGACGGCACGGGCCCGTGCTGCTCCTCGCCGACAACGCCTCGTCGCCGGACCAGGTCCGCCCGCTGCTGCCGGGCGGCGCCGGGCACCGGGTGCTGGTCACCTCGCGCGACCGGATGCCCCAACTCGGGGCGCGCATGGTGCCGTTGGAACAGCTCGGTGCCGAGGCCGCGGTGGGGCTGCTGGCGCTCGCGCTGCGGATCGCCGACCCGGACGACAACCGGGTCGGCGACGCCCCCGAGGCCGCGGCACGTCTCGCGCGGCTGTGCGGGTATCTGCCGCTCGCCCTCCAGATCGCCGCCGCGCTGCTGGCCGGGGACCGGGACCGGCCGCTCACGGAACTCGCCGGCGAACTCGCCGCCTCGCACGACCGGCTCGCCGACCTGGACGACGGTGAGCGCAGCGTACGGGCCGCCTTCGACCTCTCCTACCGACGGCTCCCGGCCCCCCAGGCCCGACTCCTCCGCCTGCTCGCCCTCGCCCCGGGCCCCGAGATCAGCGACGAGACGATGACCGCCCTGACCGGCGACTCGGGGGCGGTGCGGGGGACGCCTGGGAGGCCGGGTTCGTCGGGGGAATCGGGGGCGCCGGGGGAGTCGGCGCGGGCGTTTCTCGGCGATGCGGGGTCGGGCTCGGGGCCGGTGGCGTGGGAGTCGGGGGCGTCGGCGCGGGCGTTTCTCGGCGAGGAGCGGCCAGGGTCGGGGTCGGGTTCAGGCTCGGGGTCGGGTTCGGGGCCGGGGTCGGGTTCGGGGCCGGGGTCGGTGGCGCGGGAGCCGGGGGAGTCGGCGCAAGCGTTTCTCGGCGAGGCAGGGCCGGGGCCAGGCTCGGGGCCGGGGCCGGGGCCGGGGCCGGGGCCGGGGCCAGGCTCGGGGTCGGGGTCGGGGCCAGGGTCGGGGTTGGCGGCGGGGGTGGGTTCGCTCGGGCGGGAGTTGCGGGGGTTGGTGCGGGCGCATCTTGTGGAGCGGGGCGGTGGGCCGGGGTGGTGGCGGCTGCACGATCTCGTGCGGGTGTTCGCGGCGGGGGTGGTGGCGGCCGACGACGCGCTGCGGGAGGAGGGGGAGGCGGCCAGGGAGCGGCTGATCGAGTCCTACGCGCGGTGGGCGCGGGCCGCCGACGCCCGGCTGCGCCACCGGCCGGACAGCGCGGAGCCGGAGCGGTTCGCCGACCTGGAGCAGGCGCTGGCCTGGTTCGACGGGGAACGGGCGGGGCTGGTCGCGGCGGTGTCCTGGGCGCGGCAGGAGCGGTTCGCGGACGCTGCCGTGCGGGTGGCCGAGCACCTCGGGGCGTATCTCGGACGGCGGCGGCTCGCCGACGACTCGATGACCGTCGTCCGCGCGGTCCAGGAGGCCGCGTACCGGGAGGGCGACCCGCGGTTCCGGGCCGCCGTCTGGAACAACCTCGGCACCGCCCTGCTGGAGGCGGGCCGGCCGCAGGACGCGCTGGTGGCCCTGGCCCGTGCCATGGACCTGCACCTGGCCGTCGCCGACCGCCGCGGCGAGGCCGAGACCTGGAGCAACCTCGGCATCGCCCTGGGCCGGGCGGGCCTCGCGGACGCGGCGGTCGAGGCCCACACCCACGCCCGCGACCTGCTCCGGGCCGAAGGCGACCCCGGCCGCGAGGCCGCCGCGTGGAACAACCTCGGCAACGCCCTGGTCGCGGTGGGACGGGTGCCGGAGGCGATCGACGCCCTGCTCCGGGCCCGCACGCTGCATCGCGGCGCCGGCGAGCGCCGCGGCGAGGCGAGCGCCCTGGACAACCTCGGCATCGCCCTGCGCGCGGCCGGCCGGCCCGACGAGGCGGCCGAGGCCCACGACACGGCCGTACGGCTCCACCAGGAGTCCGGGGACTGGTACGCGGCCGGCACCGCCCTGCACAACCTGGCCCTCGCACACCACGGCGCGGGCCGGCCCGCCGACGCCCGCGCCGGCTGGCTCGGGGCCGCCGACGCCTACACCCGCGGCAGGGCCCCCGCCGAGGCCGGCCGGGCCCGCGCCCGGGCCGCCGCCCTCACCGGCCCTGCTCAGACCGGCCCTGCTCAGACCGGCCCTGCCTCGACCGGCCCTGCCTCGACCGGCCCTGCTCAGACCGGCCCTGCCTCGACCGGCCCTGCCTCGACCGGCCCTGCCTCGACCGGCCCTGCCTCGACCGGCCCTGCTCAGACCGGCCCCGCCTCAACCGCCCCCGCTCAGACCGCCCCCGCCTCAATCGCCTCCGCCCAGCCCGCCGCCGCTCAGCCCGCCGCCGCTCAGCCCGCCGCCGCTCAGCCCGCCGCCGCTCAGCCCGGCCCCGCCCAGCCCGGCCCCGCCCTCACCGGCCCCGCCCTCACCGGCCCCGCCCCCACCGGTACACCAGCTCCGGCCTCCCCACCTGCCCGTACAGCGGACTGCGCCCCGCCCGGCCCGCCTCCACCAGGTGTTCCAGATAGCGGCGGGCCGTGATCCGGGAGATGCCCACGCTCTCGGCGAGGGCCGCCGCGGTGAGGCCCTGCGCCGCCTCCCGCAACGCGACCGTCACCCGCTCCAGGGTCGGCGCGCTCAGCCCCTTGGGCAGCGCGGCCGGCGTCGGCGCGCGCAGGGCGGCCAGCGCCCGGTCCACCTCGTCCTGCCCGCTCGCCTCGCCCGCCGCCGCCCGGAACTCCGCGTAGCGGGTCAGCCGGTCCCGCAGGGTCGCGAAGGTGAACGGCTTCAGGACGTACTGCACGACGCCCAGCGAGACGCCCTCGCGCACCACCGCCAGATCCCGCGCCGACGTCACCGCTATGACGTCCGCCTGGTGCCCCGCCGCCCGCAGCGACCGCGCGAACTGGAGCCCGTGCACGTCCGGCAGGTGCAGGTCCAGGAGCAGCAGGTCCACCGGCGTACGGTCGAGGACGCGGCGCGCCTGTGCCCCCGTGTGCGCCTTGCCGACCGCCACGAACCCCGGCACCCGTCCCACGTACATCACATGGGCGTCCGCGGCCACCGGATCGTCCTCCACCACGAGCACCCGGATCGGCTCAGCCATCCGCGGTCACCCCCGACGCCCGCAGCGGCAGCCGTACCTCGAACACCGCCCCGCCCCGGGGGGCCTTTGCCACCGTCAGCGTCCCGTCCAGCCGTACGACCGCCTGGCGCACCAGCGCCAGACCCAGCCCGCGCCCGCCCGGTCCGGCCGGCTTCGTCGAGTAGCCCCGCTGGAAGACCAGCTCCGCACGGGCGGGATCCACCCCCGCCCCCGTGTCCGTCACCCTCATCACCAGTTCGTCGTCCTCCGCGTACGCGGTCACCGTCACCCGTGCCCCGGTACTGCCCTGGGCCGCGTCCACCGCGTTGTCGATCAGGTTGCCGAGGATCGTCACGAGATCGCGCGGCGACAGGCTCCCCGGTAGCAAACCGTCATCCAGCCGGCTCTCGTCCGAGACCACCAGCTCCACGCCCCGCTCGTTCGCCTGGGCCGTCTTCCCCAGCAGCAGTGCGGCGAGGACGGGCTCGCCGACCGCCGCCACCACCCGGTCGGTCAGCGCCTGTGCCAGCTCCAGCTCCGCCGTCGCGAAGTCGACGGCCTCCGGGGCCCGCCCCAGCTCGATCAGCGAGACGACCGTGTGCAGCCGGTTCGCCGCCTCGTGCGCCTGCGACCGCAGCGCCTGGGTGAAGCCCCGCTCGGAGTCCAACTCGCCCATCAGTGACTGGAGTTCGGTGACATCGCGCAGGGTCGCGACCGTTCCCCTGCGCTCGCCGCCCGACACCGGTGAGGTGTTCACCACCAGCACCCGGTCCGCCGTCAGATGCACCTCGTCCACCCGCTGCTCCGACGCGAGCAACGCACCCGTCAGCGGCGCCGGCAGCCCCAGTTCGGCCACCGACCGGCCCACCACGTCCCCTTCCGGGCCGACCCCCAGCAGCTCCCGCCCCCCGTCGTTGATCAGCGCCACCCGGTACTGCCCGTCCAGCATCAGCAGCCCCTCGCGCACCGCGTGCAGCGCCGCCTCGTGGTAGTCGTGCATCCGGCTCAGCTCCGCCGCGTTCATGCCGTGGGTGTGGCGGCGCAGCCGGGCGTTGATCACGTAGGTGCCCAGCGCGCCCAGCACCAGCGCGCCGGTCGCCACCCCCAGCAGCGCGGTGACCTGCTCCTGAACGCGCCGGCTGATCGCCTCCACCTTGATGCCCGCGCTCACCAGGCCGATCACCCGGCCGTTCTCCGTCACCGGGGTCACCGTCCGCACCGACGCGCCCAGCGTGCCCTTGTAGGTCTCGCTGTAGGTGTGGCCGCGCCGGGCCGCGTCGATGTGGCCCAGGTAGCGCCTGCCGATCTCCCTGCGCTCGGGATGGGTCCAGCGGATCCCGTCCGGGGTCATGATCGTGATGAAGTCGACCTCGGTGCCCCGCATGACCTGGAGGGCGTACGGCTGGAGCAGCGCCGACGGGTCCGTCGTGTGGATCGCCGTACGCACCGAGGGGGCGTCGGCCACCGACCGTGCCACCGCCGTCGCCTGCCGCCTCGCCGCGTCCTCGGCCTGGTGCCGGTCGCTGACGTAACTGAACAGCGCGTACCCGGCGACCAGCACCGCTATCAGCACGGCCTGCATCGCGAACAGCTGTCCGGCGAGGCTTCGGGGACGGGGGACGTGCGGGAGGCGCATGTCAGCAGTGTGCCCCGGGGGTTAAGCGTGAACTAAATGAACGGAAGGGTGACCGCCCTCACAGAGCGGGAGATAGTCACGGCATCCCCCATAACCCCGGACGTGAGCCGCACGCCGGTGATGCCGACGAAGACGTCAAGGAGGCGAGCCGTGACGACGACGCCTACGGCCCCAGCCGCACCCGCCGCCAGGAGAGACCGCACCCACTACCTCTATATCGCGGTGATCGTCGCGGTCGCGGTCGGTATCGCGGTCGGTCTGATCTGGCCCGATGCCGGGGTCGAGCTGAAGCCGCTCGGTACCGGGTTCGTCAATCTGATCAAGATGATGATCTCGCCGATCATCTTCTGCACCATCGTGCTCGGTATCGGGTCCGTACGGAAGGCCACCAAGGTCGGCGCCGTCGGCGGTATCGCGCTCGGCTACTTCCTGGTGATGTCCCTGGTCGCGCTGACCATCGGGCTCGTCGTCGGCAACGTCCTGCACCCCGGTGACGGGCTGCACATCACCAACGCCGTCAAGGCCACGGGGCACAGCCAGGTGGACGCCGAGGCGCTCGGCCCGGTCGACTTCGTGCTGTCGATCATCCCGACCACGTTCGTCTCCGCCTTCACCGAGGGCCAGGTGCTCCAGACGCTGCTCATCGCGCTGCTCGCCGGGTTCGCGCTCCAGGCCATGGGATCGGCCGGCCAGCCGGTGCTGCGCGGCATCGAGCACGTCCAGCGGCTCGTCTTCCGCATCCTGGGCATGGTCATGTGGGCCGCGCCGATCGGTGCCTTCGGAGCCATCGCCGCCGTCGTGGGCTCCGCCGGACTCGACGCGCTCAAGAGTCTCGCCGTGCTGATGCTCGGCTTCTACGTGACCTGCTTCCTCTTCGTCTTCGTGGTGCTCGGCGCGGTACTGCGGGCGGTCTCCGGGCTGAACATCTTCACGCTGTTCAAGTACCTCGCCCGCGAGTTCCTGCTGATCCTGTCCACCTCCTCCTCGGAGTCCGCGCTGCCGCGGCTCATCGCGAAGATGGAGCACCTGGGCGTCAGCAAGCCGGTCGTCGGCATCACCGTCCCGACCGGGTACTCCTTCAACCTCGACGGCACCATGATCTACATGACCATGGCCTCGCTGTACATCGCCGACGCCCTCGGTACGCCGATGTCGGTCGGCGAGCAGATCCCGCTGCTGCTCTTCCTGCTGCTGGCCTCCAAGGGCGCGGCCGGGGTCAGCGGCGCCGGTCTGGCGACCCTCGCCGGCGGTCTCCAGTCGCACAAGCCCGCGCTGGTGGACGGCGTCGGCCTGATCGTCGGCATCGACCGCTTCATGAGCGAGGCCCGCGCCCTGACGAACTTCGCCGGCAACGCGGTGGCGACGGTCCTGATCGGCACCTGGACCAAGGAGATCGACACGGCCCGGGTGCGCCAGGTGCTCGCCGGCGAGCTGCCGTTCGACGAGAAGACGCTCCTCGACGAGAGCCAGGGGGCCACCCCGGACCTGCCCGAGCAGCGGGAGGAGCTGGCCAAGGCCTAGCGCCGCCTGAGAGGCTTCCGCACGTCCGGCCCGGCCTGAACCCGGGCCGGCCGTCCGGTCACCACTCGCTCAGCCCGGCCACCAGCGCGGTGGCCTCGGAGGCGGGCACGCCCGCCGCGGTCAGTACGCTGACCGCGGCGGAGCGGCCCGCCTCCGCCGCGTCCACCAGGCCGTCGTTCACCGCCTCCATCACGGCGAAGAGCATCTGCTCGTGGACGTAGGCCAGCGCCGGTGCCGGCAGCGGCGAGGTGAACACGCCCTCGTCCAGGCCGCGCCGCAGCAGCGCCGTCTTGGTCTCGCGCAGGGGCGTGAGCCGGTCGCGGATGCCCTGCACGGTGACCGTGCGCTGGGCGAGGCCCACCAGCAGCCGGTAGCGGTCGGCGATCTCCCAGATCGCGAGCACCGAGCGGGCCACGGCCTCCGCCGGGTCCGCCGACTCCCTGCGGGCCCCCGCGTCGGCGGCCGTCAGCGCCTCCACGGCGCCGTCGACGAGCGTGCCGATCAGCGCCTCACGGCTGGGGAAGTGGCCGTACACGGTCCGTCGTACGACCCCCGCGGCGCGTGCGATCTGGTCCATCGAGGCGTCGGGGTCGCGCAGCAGTTCGGCGAGGGCGACGTCGAGGATGCGGCGCCGGTTGGCGTCGGCGCGGGTGCTGGTGCCCGTGTTACCGGTGGTCATGGCTGCCATTCTGCCTGCCCCGCGGGGGCGCTCACGGTCCCTCCGCAAGGGCTTCACCTCCTCCGTTTGCACGCCACTGTGCAGATCCCTTACATTGCACATGGTTGTGCAATTGCATGTCGATGTGCAAGTACCCGCACCGCCGCCGTGCGCATCCGACCATGCGCATCCGAAGCGTGAGGAAGGCGATCCCTGCCATGCGACTCGTCGTGAACGAACCGGTCGAGCGGACGGAGCGGCCCTATCCGCGCCGCTGGTGGGCGCTGCTCGTGCTCTGCCTGAGCCTGCTGATCATCGTGATGGCCAACACCGCCCTCACCGTCGCCGCGCCCGACATGACCACCGACCTCGGCCTCAGCAGCGCCGACCTCCAGTGGGTCATCGACGGCTACACCGTCCCCTACGCCGCGCTGATGCTGCTGCTCGGCGCGATCGGCGACAAGTACAGCCGCCGCGGCGCGCTCGTCCTCGGCCTCGTCGTCTTCGGCGGCGGATCCGTCTTCGGCTACCTCGCCGACAGCTCCACGACCGTGATCGCGGCCCGCGCCGTGATGGGCGTCGGCGCCGCCCTGATCATGCCCGCCACCCTCTCCCTGCTCGCCGCGACCTTCCCGCGCGCCGAACGCGCCAAGGCGATCACCCTGTGGACCGCCACCGCCGGACTCGCCATCGCCGCCGGACCGGTGGTCGCCGGCGCCCTGCTGCGCGACCACGGCTGGTCCTCGACCTTCCTCATCAACGTGCCGATCGCCGCCGTCGCCGTCGTCGGCGCACTCGTCCTCGTCCCCCCGTCCAGGGCCGGCCACCACGACCGCATCGACCACGTCGGCGGACTGCTGTCCGTGCTCTGGATCGGCTCGCTGGTCTACACGATCATCGAGGGCCCGCACTTCGGCTGGGGCGTCAAGGCCGTCACGGCGGCCGTCGTCGCGGGCGCCGGCCTCGTCGCCTTCGTCCTCTGGGAGCTGCGCCACCCGCGCCCGGTCCTGGACGTCCGCCGCTTCTCCCAGCGCCGCTTCGCCGGCTCCAACCTCGCCGTCGCCCTCTTCTTCCTGGCCGTCTTCGGCGCCTTCTACTACCTCACCCAGCACCTCCAGTTCGTCCTCGGCCACGACGCCCTCGGCACCGGCGTGCGCATGCTCCCGCTGGCCGGCGCGGTCTTCGCCGGCTCGGCCCTGACCGGCTGGCTCACCCCGCGCGTCGGCATGAAGTGGACGGTCACCGCGGGCATGGCCGGCGGCACCGTCGCGCTGGCCCTGCTCACCCGCGTCGACGCCGCGTCGACGTACGGCGACTTCGTCGCCCCGCTGATCGTCCTCGGCCTCGCCATCGGCCTCGCGCTCTCGCCCTGCACCGACGCGATCATGGGCGCCTTCCCGGAGTCCGAGCTCGGCGTCGGCGGCGCCGTGAACGACACCTCGCTGGAACTCGGCGGCTCCCTCGGCATCGCCGTCCTCGGCTCGCTCCTCGCCACGTCCTACGGCGACCGCCTCGCCGACGCCACCAGCGGCAGCGAGCTGCCCGCGAGCACCCTCGCCACCGCCCAGGACTCGGTCGGTGCCGGCTACGCGGTCGCCCAGGGCATCGGCGAGAAGGCGAGCGAGGCCGCCGCGGCGGCGGCCCGGGCCACCGACCCCCAGCAGGCCGCCCAGCTGACCGCGCAGGCCCGGCAGCTGGCCCGGGGCGCCCAGCAGATGGCCGAGGCCGTCGGCTCCTCCTTCGCCCACGCCGTGGCCCACACCAGCCTGGTCGGCGCGCTCGTCCTGGGCGTGGGAACCGTACTGGTCGCGGTGCTGCTGCCGGGCCTCGGGAAGCCGGAAACGGAAGCTCCGGCCGAGGACCGGGAGCTGGCCGGCAGCGGCGTGAACTGACCCCTCGGCCACGCCTGTCACCCGTATCCACTAACGTGCCGTTCCTGTTCGACCGGAACGGCACGTCGGCGTGTGGAGGCACGGGGGATGAAGATCGACTGGGATCGGCGGCACTGCGCGCGCAAGGGGCATGTGACCTATGCCCCGGACGACCCGCGGCTGCGGGTGCGGCTGCACGCGCAGACCGCGCTCGGGGACGTGTGGCGCTGCCTGCGCTGCGGTGACTTCGTGCTCGGCGAGCCGCACGGCTCCGGACCGGCCGCGGACGCCCCGCTGGTGCCGCGCGGGAAGGTGCTGCGGGACCTTTTCATCCTGCGCTTCCTCGCCGTCGAGCGGGCCGTGCGCGGGGTCTTCATCGTGCTGGTCGCGGTCGCCGTATGGAGATTCAGCAACAGCCAGGACGCGGTACGCCGGCTGTTCAACGAATACCTGAACACGTTCCGGCCGGTCTTCCGGCACTTCCACTACGACCTCGACCATTCACCCGTGGTGGGCTCCATCCAGAAGGCCTTCGGATACAAGCACTCCACGCTGCTGCTGGTGGCCGGACTGCTGCTGGCGTACGCGCTGATCGAACTCGTCGAGGCGGTCGGCCTCTGGTACGCCAAGCGCTGGGCCGAGTACCTCACCGTGGTCGCCACCGCCGCCTTCCTGCCGCTGGAGATCTGGGAACTGACCGAGAAGGTCAGCTACCTGAAGATCGCGACCCTCGTCCTGAACATCCTCGCCGTGCTCTACATCGCCCTCGCCAAGCGGCTCTTCGGCCTGCGCGGCGGCCGCAGGGCCTTCGACGAGGAACGGCACAGCGCCTCCCTGCTGGAGGTCGAGGAGTCCGCGGGGGTCAAGCCGAGCTTGCCTTGACGCCGACGTCAACGCCTACCGTCGTACCTATGCGAATCGGCGAGCTGGCCGCGCGGGCCGGGACCACCACGCGTGCTCTGCGGTACTACGAGGCGCGCGGGCTGCTGCCCGCGCGGCGGGCCGGGAACGGGCACCGGACCTACGACGAGAGCGATCTCAGGCTGCTCACGCAGATCCGGACGCTCCAGGACTTCGGGTTCGAGCTGGAGGAGACCCGGCCGTTCGTGGAGTGTCTGCGGGCCGGGCACGCGGAGGGCGACACCTGCCCCGCCTCGCTCGCGGTCTACCGGCGCAAGCTCGCCGAGCTGGACTCGCTCCTCGACGAGCTGCGGGGTGTGCGGGAGAAGGTCGCCGGGCAGTTGGTGCGGGCCGAGCGGGCGCGGGACGAGCTGGCCGCCGATGCGCGGGTTCCGGGGGGTCCGGAACCGGTGTGCGAGCTGGGAGAGGTGCACGGATGACCAGGGCCGCGGGCGTGACCGAGGTGACGGACGGCGATTTCGCGACGGAGGTGATCGGTTCGGAGCTGCCGGTGCTGGTGGAGTTCACCGCCGACTGGTGCCCGCCGTGCCGGCAGATGGGGCCGGTGCTGACCGCGCTGGCGGCCGAGGAGGGCGAGCGGCTGAAGGTGGTCCAGCTGGACGTGGACCACAACCCGGAGACGACGAACGCGTACAAGGTGCTGTCCATGCCGACGTTCATGGTGTTCCGCGGCGGTGAGCCGGTGAAGGCCATGGTGGGCGCCCGGCCGAAGCGGCGGCTGCTGGCGGAGCTGGCCGACGTGCTCTGAACCGCTCCCGCACACGAAAAATCCCCCGGAAATTGCGCCCGGGGGATTTTTTTGCGTATATTCAGGAGTTCGCGACTTTGGATTGGACGGTCGCGAAGAAGTTCAGTGAGCACAGTATATCCGGGCGGGAGTGGAATTGTCAAACGTCGAATTTCCGGACGATGAATTGCGCGGCGAACAGGAATTCATCGACGGACTGTACGCACGGGTGGACGCGCTGCGCGGCGACACCGAGGCCTCGGTCGACGACGCCCTCACCCTCGGCGACAAGCCGATGCAGGCCCGCCTGGAGCGGGACATCCTGGTCGCCGAGCGCTCCGGGCTGCTCGCCGCCCTGAACGCCGTCGACGGGTCGCTGTGCTTCGGGCGGATCGACCTGACCTCCGGCACCCGCCACCACATCGGGCGGATCGGGCTGCGCCGGGACGACGCCGAGCGCACCCCGGTCCTGATCGACTGGCGTGCCGAGGTCGCCCGCCCCTTCTACCTGGCCACCGGCCACACCCCGATGGGCCTGCGCCGCCGCCGGCACATCGCCACCGACGGCCGCCGCGTCACCTCCCTGCACGACGAGATCCTCGACCTCGGCGACCGGGAGCGCACCGGCCACGAGGACCCGACCGGCGACGCGGTGCTGCTCGCCGCGCTCGACTCGGCCCGCACCGGCCGGATGAGCGACATCGTGCAGACCATCCAGGCCGAGCAGGACGAGATCATCCGGGCGCCGCACCGGGGCGTCCTGGTGGTCGAGGGCGGGCCGGGCACCGGCAAGACGGCCGTCGCGCTGCACCGCGCCGCCTTCCTCCTCTACGAGTACCGCGAACTGCTCGCCAAGCGGGCCGTCCTGATCGTCGGCCCCAACCCCGCCTTCCTCGGCTACATCGGCGAGGTGCTGCCCTCGCTGGGCGAGACCGGGGTGCTGCTGGCCACGGTCGGCGAGCTGTTCCCCGGGGTGCGGGCGACGGCTGCCGACAGCCCCGGGGCGGCCGCCGTCAAGGGCCGCGCGGACATGGCCGAGGTGCTCGCCGCCGTCGTACGCGACCGGCAGACGCTGCCCGACCCGGTCCTCGCGATCGAGCACGACCGCGAGGTGCTGATGCTCGACGACGGCCTGGTCGGCGTGGCCCGCGAGCGCACCCGGGCCGCCCGGCTCCCGCACAACGTGTCCCGCGAGTACTTCGAGGGCCACATCCTCAACACCCTCACCGAGCTGTACGCCGAGCGCGTGGGCACCGACCCGTTCGACGGCAGCAGCCTGCTCGACGCCGCCGACATCACCCAGATCCGCGACGAACTCGCCGAGAACCCCGAGGTCTGGTCCGCGATCGACCGGCTGTGGCCGCTCCTGACCCCGCAGCGGGTGGTCGCCGACTTCCTCGCCGCGCCCGAGGAGTACGTCGGCGCGGAGGACGCCGACGCGATCCGCCGCCCGGTCACCCGGGCCTGGACGGTCCAGGACGTGCCCCTCCTCGACGAGGCGGCCGAACTGCTCGGCGTGGACGAGCGGGTCGTCCGGGCCCGCGCCGAACGCGAGCGCGAGACCCGGATCGCCTACGCACAGGGCGTGCTGGACGTGTCGTACGCCTCCCGCACCTATGAGTTCGAGGACAAGGAGGAGGACGATCCCGACGCCTCCGAGGTCCTCTCCGCGCACCACGTCATCGACGCCGAGCGGTTCGCCGAGCGGCACGAGGAGGAGGACTTCCGCAGCGCGGCCGAGCGGGCGGCGGCCGACCGCACCTGGGCGTTCGGGCACATCATCGTGGACGAGGCGCAGGAGCTGTCGCCGATGGCCTGGCGGCTGCTGATGCGCCGCAGCCCGACCCGGTCCATGACGCTGGTCGGCGACCCGGCGCAGACCGCCGAGGCGGCCGGGGTCGGGTCCTGGGCGGACATCCTGCGGCCGTACGTGGAGGACCGCTGGGAGCACACCCGGCTCGGGGTCAACTACCGCACCCCGTCCGAGATCATGGACCTCGCGGCGGCCGTGGTGCGCGCCGGGCGGCCGGACTTCGAGCCGCCGAGCTCGGTCCGCTCCACGGGCGTACGGCCGTGGCTGCGCCGGGTGACCGGCGACCTGCCCGGCGCGGTCGGCAAGGCGGTGGCCGAACTCGCTCCGGCCGAGGGCCGGTTGGCGGTGATCGCGCCGCGCGACCTGCACCGCTCGCTGGCCGCCCGGCTGGACGGCGTCACGGCCGGTGCCGAACCCGACCTGACCCGCGCGGTCGTGCTGCTCGACCCGCGGCAGGCCAAGGGGCTGGAGTTCGACTCGGTCCTGGTGGTGGAGCCGGGCCGGTACGGCACCAGCGACCTGTACGTCGCCCTGACCCGGGCCACCCAGCGGCTGGGGGTGCTGCACACGGGTCCGCTGCCGGCGGGGCTCGCCGGGAAGGATGTCCCGGGGATCACCGAGACGTAACAGTTCACGCCACGGTGACCGCTTGTGCACGGTCGGTGCGGTATGCGTGTCCGTATGGAAGCCCACCCCTACGCCATCGCGCCGGCCGACTGCCCCCCGCTGGAGTCGCTGCCCGTCGAGCCGCTGCTCACCTCGGAGTTCGACGCCGGACCGGGGGCGGTCTACGACCGGCTGCGGCGCACCCACGGACCGGTCGCGCCGGTCGGGCTGATGGGGGTGCCCGTATGGCTGGTTCTCGACTACCGCGAGGTGCTGGAGGTGCTGCGGAACGAGAGCCAGTGGCGGCGCGACATCCGCTACTGGCGGGCACGGGCCGAGGGACTGCTGCCCGGGGACTGGCCGCTGCTGGCCGGCTACGAGGTGCGGCAGACGATGTTCATGGACGAGGAGGAGCACCGGACGGCGCGGGGCACGCTGCACACCGCGCTGCGCGCCTTCCAGGAGCCGCGCACCCCCCAGGGCTGGGAACTGCGGGGGACCGTCGCCCGGTACGCGGACGAACTCGTCGGCGAGCTGGCCGCCGAGTCGGGCCCGGCCGGATACGCGGACCTGGCCGCCCAGTACGTCCGCCCGCTGCTGCTGATGGTCACCACCAAGCTGTTCGGCTGCCCGGTCGACCTCGGCGACGAACTGGTCATGGACCTGTGGCGGATGCTCGACGGCGGCCCGGACGCGGGGCCGGCCACGGCGCGAGCGTCGGCCACGATGACCCGGCTGGCCGCGCACCGCAGAAGCAGACCCGGCGACGACCTCACCTCCTACCTGCTGCTCGCCGACCCCGGCCTGAGCGACGAACAGCTGGGCCGGGAGCTGTTCATGAACGCGGTGTACCTCAACGACATCACCGGCAACATGGTGCTCAACACCCTGCTGGAGGTGCTCCGCGGCAACGCCGACGTCCGCCGCAGCCTGTCCGCGGGGCAGCTGGGGGAGACGGTCAACCGGGCGGCGCTGGCCAACCCGCCGGTCGCCAACATGTGCTTCCGGTTCGCCGCCCGGGACGTGCGGCTGGGCGACTACTGGATCCGCGCCGGGGACGTGGTGGCCCCCTCGGCGGCCGCTGCGCACCAGAACCTGCTCGCGCTGAACTCCTCCCCGTTGGTCGGCCCGACCGTCAGCACCCGGGCCCACCTGGGCTGGGGAGCCGGGCCGCACCAGTGCCCCAGCGCGGCCCGCGAGCTGGGCGGCATGATCGTGACGACGGCGGTGGGCCGTCTCCTCGACCACTTCGCCAGGGCCGAACTCACCCTTCCGCACGACCAGTTGCCCTGGCGCTCCGGCCCGGTGATCCGGGGCCTGCGCATCCTGCCGGTCCGCTACGAGCTGAGCCCGCACCGCCCCCGCACGCCCGCCCCGGCACCACCCACCGGTCCGGCCCCGCACACCGCCCCGGCCACCGCCCCGCCCCCGGCCTCCGAGGGCCGGTCCCGGAGCCCGCTGTCGGCCCTGCGCCGCCTGATGTCCCGCTCCCGCAGGGACCGGCCCGAGGGACAGGACAACACCCCCTAGGCGGGGCGCAGCCAGACCGTCGCCAGCGGGGGGAGGGCCAGACGGACGCTCGCCGGGCGGCCGTGTGCGCCCTGGTGCTCCGGTTTGACCGGGTCGGGGTTGGTGACGCCGCTGCCGCCGTAGGATGCCGCGTCGGTGTTGAGGGTCTCGTGCCAGGCGGGGACGGAGTCGGGGACGCCCAGGCGGTAGTCCCGGCGGACCACGGGGGCGAGGTTGGCGACCGCGAGCAGCGGCACGCCCTCGGCGTCGAGACGCAGGAACGCGAAGACGTTGTCCTCGGCCGCGTCGCCCGCGATCCACTGGAAGCCGGACGGGTCGGTGTCGCGCTGCCACAGGGCCGGGGTGGCGCGGTAGACGGTGTTGAGGTCGCGGACCAGGTCGCGCACGCCCCGGTGGTCGGCCTCCGCCCCGTACTCCGGGTCCAGCAGCCACCAGTCGGGCCCGTGCGCCTCCGACCACTCCGCGCCCTGCGCGAACTCCTGCCCCATGAACAGCAGTTGCTTGCCCGGATGGGCCCACATGAAGCCGAGGTAGGCGCGCAGGCCGGCGCGCTGCTGCCACCAGTCGCCGGGCATCTTCGAGACCAGCGACCGCTTGCCGTGCACCACCTCGTCGTGGGAGATCGGCAGCACGTAGTTCTCGCTGTACGCGTAGACCATCGAGAACGTCATCTCGTGGTGGTGGTACCTGCGGTGGACCGGCTCGTGGGCCATGTAATCCAGCGAGTCGTGCATCCAGCCCATGTTCCACTTCAGCCCGAAGCCCAGGCCCCCGGAGTCGGTGGGCCGGGTCACGCCCTCCCAGGCCGTCGACTCCTCGGCGATGGTCACCACGCCCGGCACGCGCCGGTAGACGGTGGCGTTCATCTCCTGGAGGAACGCCACCGCGTCCAGGTTCTCCCGGCCGCCGTGCTCGTTCGGCGTCCACTGGCCCGGCTCGCGCGAGTAGTCGAGGTAGAGCATGGAGGCGACCGCGTCCACCCGCAGCCCGTCGATGTGGAACTCCTCGCACCAGTACACGGCGTTCGCCACCAGGAAGTTCCGTACCTCGCGGCGGCCGAAGTCGAACTCCAGGGTGCCCCAGTCGGGGTGCGCGGCCCGTCTCGGGTCCTCGTGCTCGTACAGGGGGCGCCCGTCGAACTCCGCGAGCGCCCAGTCGTCGCGCGGGAAGTGCGCCGGCACCCAGTCCATCAGCACCCCCACGCCCGCCCGGTGCAGGGCGTCGACCAGGTACCGGAAGTCGTCGGGGGTGCCCAGCCGGGCCGTCGGCGCGTAGAAGCCGGTGACCTGGTAGCCCCACGAGCCGCCGAAGGGGTGCTCGGCGACCGGCATCAGCTCGACGTGCGTGAAGCCCAGGTCCCTGACGTACCCGGGCAGTTGCGCGGCCAGGTCGCGGTAGGTCAGGCCCGGCCGCCAGGACGGCAGGTGCACCTCGTAGACGGAGAACGGGGCCTCGTGCACCGGGGTGTCCGCCCGGTGCGCCGTCCACTCCTGGTCGGACCAGGTGAACCGGGACGTGTGCACGATCGACGAGGTGTCCGGCGGGATCTGGGTCCGGCGGGCCAGCGGGTCGGCGCGCAGGGTGCGGGACCCGTCCGGGCGGGTGATGTCGAACTTGTACAGCTCGCCGTCGCCGACCCCGGGCACGAACAGCTCCCAGACCCCGGAGGAACCCAGCGAGCGCATCGGGTACCCGGTGCCGTCCCAGAAGTTGAAGCCGCCGGCCAGCCGTACGCCCCGGGCGTTCGGCGCCCACACCGCGAACCGGGTGCCGGACACGCCCTGGTGGGTCGTCGGATGCGCGCCGAGCGCCTCCCACAGCCGCTCGTGCCGCCCCTCGCCGATCAGATGGAGGTCCAGATCGCCGAGGGTGGGCAGGAAGCGGTACGGGTCCTCGGTCTCCTGGACCGTCCCGTCGTACTCCACCAGCAGCCGGTGCACCGGCGGTTCGCCGAGGGGCAGCAGGGCGGAGAAGAAGCCGTCGCCGTCGTCGTGCAGCCCGGCCCGCAGGTCCCGGCCGGCGACGACCGTGACCGCGCGGGCGTACGGGCGGAAGACCCGGACGGCGATCCCGCCCGGGACCGGGTGCGCGCCCAGGACGGAGTGCGGGTCGTGATGGGTGCCGTGCAGCAGCCGTTCGCGGTCGGCGGCGGCTAGGGACACGGGCTGCTGCTTGGAGGTCACGGACGCGTCTCCCGGGGATCGGAGCAGGTCAGAGCAGGTCGGAGGTGGCGAGCCGGTGCACGGCCGACAGGGGTACGGGGAGCCAGTCGGGGCGGTGCCGGGCCTCGTAGACGACCTCGTAGACGGCCTTGTCGGTCTCGTGGGCCCGCAGCAGGACGGGGTCGGTGCGCGGGTCCGTGCCGGAGGTCTCGGCGTAGCCGGAGCAGTAGGCCGCCCGGCACAGCGCCGCCCAGCGGGGGGCGGCCGGGGTCACCGAGCGGGCCGCGTAGTCGAAGGAGCGCAGCATCCCGGCGACGTCCCGCACCGGCGGCTGCGGCATCCGCCGCTCGGCCAGCGGCCGGGCCGGTTCCCCCTCGAAGTCGATCAGCGACCACTCCCCGGACGGCGCGCGCAGGCACTGCCCGAGGTGCAGGTCGCCGTGGACCCGCTGGGCGGTCCAGGTACGGCCCTCGGCGGCGAGGTCGGCCAGCGCCGTGTAGGCGGAGCGCAGCCCGTCCTCGTACGGCCGCAGCGCGGGCACCGCCTGCACCGCCGCCGTCAGCCGCTCCGTCATGCCCGCGACCAGGGGTTCCAGCTGGCTGTGCCCGAGGGTGGCGGTGGGCAGCGCGCGGGCCAGTGCCGTGTGCACCTCGGCGGTGGCCCGGCCCAGCGCCCGCGCCTCGGCCGTGAAGTCCTCGCCCTTGGCCAGCTCGCGCAGCGCCAGCTCCCAGCCGTCGGTCGCGCCGCGCACATAGGGCTGGAGCACGGCCAGGACGTACGACTGCCCGGCCAGTTCCGCCCGCAGCCAGGCGGTCGGGGCGGGCACCCGGGCGCAGCCCTCGCGGGCCAGCGCCAGCGGGATCTCCAGATCGGGGTTGACGCCGGGCACGACCCGGCGCAGCAGCTTCAGAATGAACGTATCTCCATAGACCACCGACGAGTTGGACTGCTCGGCGGTCAGCAGACGGGCCACCAGCCCGTCGCGTATCTCGCGGTCCGGGTCCCGCTCGAAGCACAGCCCGCCGATGCGGGCCCGGGTGCGCAGGGCCTCCAGGAGCACCTCGGCGGGCCGGGGGTCGTACAGGGCGTCGTACACCGTGCGTCCGGCCAGCGGGCCGTCGGTCACATGGCCGATGAGCGCGGGCGCCAGCCGGGGCGGCAGCGCCTCGCGCACGCCTATCAGGAGCTGGTAGCAGTCGCCGGTCCCGGCGGGGGCGGGCGGCTGGTGGGCGCGGACCAGCAGGTGGTGCAGGCCCAGTCCGCCGTCCGACGGCAGGAGTTCGGTCTCGGCCACCGCGGAGAAGCCGGTGACCGGGCGGCCCTTGCCCGCGAACCAGCGCTGCCGGGGCAGCCAGTCACGCAGGAGGGGATCGAGCGAGGCGAGGAGCGGGGGTGCTGAGGGGGTGACCGTGTCCGCCATGGCGGTACGTCCTTTCCCCGGGGGGCGTCGGGGGCGTTACTGATGGGTGCCCCGGGCGGGCCGGGGGAAACCGCGCCCGCCCGGGCTCTCGTCGGTCGGGCTACTGCGCCGCGTCCGCGCGCAGCCGGAACCAGTAGAAGCCGTGGCCCGCCAGCGTGAGCAGGTACGGCAGTTCACCGACCGCGGGGAAGCGCACCCCGCCGAACAGCTCCACGGGGTGCCGCCCGCCGAAGCGCCTGAGGTCCAGCTCGGTGGGCTGCGCGAAGCGGGAGAAGTTGTGCACGCACAGGACGAGATCGTCCTCGTACTCCCGCAGGAACGCGAGCACCGCCGGGTTCGACGACTGGAGTTCGGTGTACGACCCCAGGCCGAAGGCGGGGTTCTGCTTGCG